>JAAXHL010000206.1 GCA_012270865.1 Candidatus Poribacteria bacterium
TCTTTAATTCTAATGGTCACTATAATCAAAGAAGTTTCTTCACGTTAAAATCAATCCGCAGCTTCTTCTTTTTTCGACTTTGCAACTTTCGGTTTCTCGTCCGGTGGATCTACAAATTTGTATTTACCGGACTTCCGGTATTCTTCCTCTAACTTCCGGTAGTACTCACACAACTTGTTAACATCATGATCAAATCGCGCGGAGATTTCCTGTCGAATCCTACGAATTTCGTCAATTTCATAGTCTGCCATTTTAGTCATTAACTCCTAAACAATTGGAATCTCCGAGAATTTAGATGTCGAGGAAACTGATTCAATCTCAGAAAGCCGTGTTTTTGAAAGTTTCACAGGACTTACGCAAATTTGACTTCAGCCCGTTCTGTTAGATGAAATTTTTTGGAAAACACAGCGTTTTTGTAGCACAAACTAACAGTTTATGCTACAAAAGAGCAGCATGCGTAAGTCCTAAGTTTCATTATAGGCCGCTGATACACGTCCTTCCAAGGATTTGAAGTCAATCTGCAGATTCTTTGTCTGCAGGTTTTGGAGTTTCGGACTTCTCTGGCGGTAACTCTGCAAATTTGTACCCTGCCTTACGGAATTCTTCATCCAATGCTCGGTAGTAAGCCCCTAATTTTTCGGCATCGTGGTCAAATCGCGCTGAAATTTCCCGTCGAATTCTGCGAATTTCGTCAAGTTCGTAGTTAGCCATTTGTGTCGTTACCCCAAAAAAATTATAACCTTGGAAATACCGTTATGGCACCGAGGCAGTCATTTTTCGATTTACCTATGCGCTTCCATATACGCACGAAGCACGGTATTTATCCGCGCGTGGTAATCTTGACCTTGTCCCTTGAACCACTCCAAGACCTCTGGTTCGATCTGAAGGTAATTTTCTGGAACAATCCGTCGCGCGTTTTCCCAAAAGTCGTCATCGAGTTCGGGGATATCCGATGTATCAATCACATCATCAGGTATATCCTTAATTTCAGAAAGCCGTGTTTTTGAAAGTTTCATGATATTCTTCTTTTATTATAACACAACTTTATAGAATTGTGTAGGGTGTGTAAATATTTTGTCTATTGTCGTCTGAATGCAGATCACTTGTGGGTGAGTATGCTACAAATCACGGATTTTCGCGGATTCGGCTCGTTACAGCGCAAGCTAACAGCATACGCTACAAAAGAACATCTCTTATTCTACGTAGAGGTCATCCGCACGGGATTCACCCTATTTCTTTCTGCGAAGTCCGTTCATCGGTGAAGCGTCTTGATTTGAGTTCATATCGCGGTAGCGTGCCGAGGGGTACGGTTTTTACGGGGACACGCAAGCCTAAATCCTCTCGAATGGCAGCTGCAATTGCCGTGGCAGTCGTATCAGGATTCGGGTTTGTGGATTCAATCTGGATTTCGAGTTCGTCAAGCGTTTCTGTCCTGTAAGCGCGACCGGAGAACTCTTGGACATCCGAGAACTTGAGGATGATGTTTTCGAGGGTCGCAGGATAGACGTTCAGTCCGCGGACGATGAGTGCGTCGTCTAATCGTCCGATAACGCCACCGTCAAGGACACGACTCTCCCGACCACATTCACACCGTCCCGATTTGAGTCTAACATAGTCTCCCGTCCGATAACGGATTACCGGCATACCGACGCGTCCGAGGTTGGTAATCACTAACTCGCCTTCGTCCGCGGGCGTATCGGTTTCGGGGTCGAGGATTTCACAGATAAACTCGGCTTCGTTGAGATGGATACCTGCTTGCGGTTCGCACATGAAACCCCAAGCACCGACTTCCGTTGCACCGGTGTGGTCGTAGGCACGCGCGCCCCAACCGGCTTCAATCCGCTGTTTCGTTGCCGGTAGACTGGCACCGGGTTCGCCTGCATGGATGGTTACCCGAACAGAAGAAGCTTCACTAAGATTGATACCGTCTTGTTCGGCGACTTCAACGAGTCGTAAAGCATACGTCGGTGTGGCAACAAGCACTGTTATGTCGTTGCTGAGGATCGTGCGTATCCGCTGCTCGGAGGTCATGCCACCATTCGGGATTATGAGTGCACCGAGCTGCTGTGCGCCGTGATAGGCACTCCAGAAACCGATAAACGGACCGAACGAGAAGGCGATCATCAGCCTGTCTGATGAAGTCACGCCTGCGCCGCGGTAGACCTCTCCCCAGCATTTGCCCCACCAGTCCCACGATTCTGCCGTATCCAACCATCGCAACGGTGAACCCGTTGTGCCAGAGGTGCGGTGGAGGCAGGTATACTGCTCTAACGGAAAGGTTAGGTTCGTGCCGTAAGGCGGATGCGATACCTGATCTGCACTGAGTTCTTCTTTTGTAGTGAACGGCAGTTGCCGATAATCGGCGAGTGTTTGTACGTCGTTTGGATGTGTAATTCCTACTTCAGTGAGTTTTCGTCGATAGAAAGCGTTTGTCTCTAATACTGGTGCAAGCATCCCACGGAAGCGATTTAATTGTGTGTTTGTATCCATGTATTAGGTATACCGGGTATTCTGATATTCGGGTGCATAGAACGCCGGCAGCAGACTATCAACCTGTAGCAGTCCGCGTTGTGTGAGTTGAATTTCGTCTGATCCAGCATTGACACGCAGCATACCGTCGTTTTGCAGTTTTTCATAAGGTTCGGCGAAAATCTCAAGGATATCTGCGTTGAACTTCGCTTTGAAATAGGAGGGTCTAATTTTGCCGAGCTTGAGTTGCAGTATCATCTCCCGCGTCAATCGTTCAGATGCCGTCGGTTTCAGTGCGCGGTAAATCGGGAGTCTGTCTTCTTCGAGTCCGCCGAGGTAGTCGCCCCATGCGGGTGCGTTCTGAAAATGGATTCCGCTGAGATGCGAGAACGAGGCGACGCCTGTCCCAATCATATCGCTGCCTTGCCAGACTGCGTCGCGATAGACGAATTGACAATTTTTGTCTTCTTTTAGCACTGTATATGCGCTGGATTGCGTATAACCGGCTTCTGCGAATTGTTCAAAGGCATACTGATGCCACTCGCGCTTCAGTTTCCAATCTGCCACCGGCAACGCATCGCCACCGAGGATGTCCTTGGAGTAGACCGTATTGAAAGGCAGCTCCAACTGATAGACAGTGACACTGTCCGGATCGAGTTCAATCGTTTTCTTGACGGTCTCGCGCCAACTCTCCCATGTCTCGCCTATCATACCTGAAATGAGGTCGATATTCACCTGATCGAACGCCAACGTCTTAATCCACGGGTGAATGCGATACACCTCTTTAGAAAGGTGCGCCCTACCGTTTTCGGCGAGGATTTCGTCATTCAGGTTCTCAACGCCGAGACTCAATCGGGTTACACCGATCGCTTTAATGGCATTGAGTTTCTTTTCTGTTAAGGTGCCGGGTTCACATTCAAAAGCGATTTCTTCAGCGGTATCCCACGGCATCACCTGTTTCACCCTATCAACGAGTGTGGTCAAGTGTTTGACGCTGATATAGGAAGGCGTTCCGCCACCGAAATAGACGAACCTTAGCGGACGATCCGCGACAGCGGGTTTGGCACTGTAAAGTTCCACCTCTTTGGCGAGTGCATTGAGATACGTATCAATTTCCGAGCTGTTTTTATCGGTATAGACCCGGAAATAGCAGAATTTACACCGCTTACGACAGAACGGGATATGGAGGTAAAGTCCGAGGGTGGCATCCGGTCTCGGTGGTGCGTCGAGTGCTTGATGCACCTCTGGGACATCGGAGTCACCCCATGTTGAATACGGAGGGTAGTTCGAGACGAAAACGCTCCCGACCGTCGTCTGTGTTGAATCTATGCCTGCTGTTGCGGGTTCCGGTTTCGTTTCAGGCATCTTCTTTGCTCCTTTGCTTTAAGTTGGGGATCGCGAGCAAAACTCGCTCCTACAATCAGGGTTAGGGATCGCGAGCAAAACTCGCTCCTACAATATATCGCGAGTAAAACTCGCTCCTACAATCAGGGTTAGGGATCGCGAGCAAAACTCGCTCCTACAATCAGGGTTAGGGATCGCGAGTAAAACTCGCTCCTACAATCAGAGGCTACTGATCTATCCAAAACAGTAGAGGATCCCGTCCTCGGTTCCGATATAGATTTTACCTTCCGAAACGCTCGGCGATGCGACGATCGATGCTCCAGTGGCGAATTCCCACACCGATTCTCCTGTTATCAGATCCAATGCGATGAGTACCCCGCGCGTTGTCCCGACAAAAACACGGGTCCCAACAATTACAGCGGAAGATTCAATGCTGGATTTGGCGGTGTAAGTCCATATAGGTTCGCCGGTATCGAGTGAGAGGGCATGAACCATTTTATCGCGTCCGCCGATGATGACGCTGTTTTCGGCGATCGCAGCGGAGGCGAAAAACGGGAATTGCCGTTTCGGGTGCCGATATCGCCACGTTATCTCTCCGGTGTCTAACGCCACTGCCAATATTTCGGTACCGTACGTCCCACAATAGACCCGATTCTGGGAAATCGCCGGACTCGCACCGACATAAGCACCGAGGTCCACCTGCTGCGTCTGTGTGCCGTCCTCTATGTTGATGACGCGGAGATAACTGTCGCATCCGGTGAGAACCACATAGTTTGCGGTATCCCCGGATTCACCCGTGGTTTGCGTCCAGACGCTCGGCGTACCGTGAACATACCCCTCGGTCTCAAGTTTCCAGAGGAACTCTCCGTTCTCATGATTGAGGCAGTAGAGGAATCCATCGTAGGAACCGAATAGGACGCGGTCGCCAACGATATTTGCCGACGATATGATTTCGCCATCCGTAGCAAACTGCCATTTCATTTCGTGCGTGCTGATGTCCACAGCATGAAAGACACCATCACCATCACCAAAATAGACGACACCATCGTTGACAGTAGGGGACGCTTTAATATGCGTGTTCGCCTGATAGGTCCACTTCTTTTTTCCGGTTTGTGTATCAATTGCGTAAAGGACACCGTCCAATGCCCCGACATAGAGGGTGCCGTCAACGACTGCGGCGGTGGACTCAATTATGTCTTCCACCTGAAAAGTCCAGAGCAATTCCGGCTTATCGGGTAGTTGTGTATCCGCGACCCCGGTAAGTTGTGGATTTCCACGGAAACTTGTCCAGTTCCCGAAAGTTGCGTGTGCTGCACAGAGCAGTAGTATGAGAATAAAAAAGCCTTTTGCGCTGCTGTGCAGATAGGCACGCCGTTGTCGAGTTTCCATCCCAAACGCGCCGTTGCATACTGGTCTATCAGTAGATTTGTTCATAAAGTTTGACGAAATTGCTAATATTCAGAGGACGCGGATTGAATTGCGCTGTCCATTGCGTCGCCGCTTCCTCTGCTGTTGTTAGCAATGCCGTTGTTCCTATAGTATATTGGACAGGGTAATCCCGGAGTCTGTTCGGTAGATTTCCGATCTGCTTTAGTTTGATAATTCTGTCTGCCAAATCTCCGTCCGAGTACAGTTCATGATAGGCATCTCCTGCGACAGTGCTATTGAATCGGATGACGTGGGGTAGCATCAGTGCGACGGCAACGCCGTGGATGACATCGTACCTTGCTGTCAATGGGTTGGCGCAAGCGTGTGCGGCACCGAGCATCGAATTCTCGATCGCCAGTCCGGCGAGGTATGCGCCGAACAGCATTTTACTTCGTGCTTTGGTCGTTTTATCGTCAAGAGCTGCCTCAAAATGTGCGTTCAGTAGTTCCCATGCGTGGCGTGCGAACATGCGTGACATGGGGTTGCTTCTGGTTGAGACGTAACTCTCAACGGCGTGTGCGACGGCATCAATCGCGGTGATCGCTGCGATGGTTCTCGGCAAGGTTTTGGTAAGCGTTGCGTCCAAGATTACGGTACCGAATCGTGCCTTTTTATCGCCACATGCCATTTTGATATGCGTCTCCGGCTGTGAGATGAGTGCGTAGGACTGTGCCTCGCTGCCGGTGCCGATGGTTGTCGGAATGCCGATGGCGGGCAGCATCGGTTCTCGCGCTTTATTGGTGCCCCAATAATCCTCCATTTTGCCACCGTTTGTGAGCAGGAAGTTTACGCCTTTCGCGCAATCCATTGAGCTGCCACCGCCGAGTCCGATGATGAGGTCTATCGGCGCGTTGGTCTTTGCGACAGCAACGGCGGCTTCGACATCCTCTGTGGTCGGGTTCGATTTGACATCCGCAAAAACGTAAGCGGCGATTCGTTCACCCTGCAACGCAGAAACGGCTCTGGCGAGAATACCAGCCTTTTCGATGCCACGGTCTGTCGTAATAAGAACCCGACTGCCACCGAGCGTGCGCGTCAACTCACCGAGCCGTTCGATACTGTTGTCGCCGTAGATGATCTGTTGGTTCAGTTCACAATCAAAAGTTTCCATAGTATCAACGCTGGTATGATAATATGGCGCGTTTATCGGACGCGCCGATGAAGATTTATGAAGACTATCTATTTGCTGGTAAGGGACTCAAATCGCGTCTTTTTTCAAGACATCCGAGAAGTATAAATCCTATAATAGGATACCTGATTTCGCCGTGAAAGTCAAGGAGAAGCGCAGCGTCTCTGCGGAGCCTTTAATTTGGGATGGATTGGAGGCTGCGAATTTCACAGTTTTCACAGTACTATGAAATTGACGCATCTGAAAAAAGGCGGGAAACCTTGATTATGACTGGATTTTTTCGTCGTTTTGGGTGAAAGGCCGTTTTGGCGTTTACCGTGAAATTTTATCAAATCTTCACGCCGAAACTCAATCCTTAGATTTCAGACGTAGGCGGGGAAAACAATTTGAAGTTTGGCACAAACTATGTTATGATTATATTAGGCGATGTTGGTTGTTTATTTTAGGCCGAACCAAATATCATTATTTGGACCAAAACCCTCTATAAAGGAGTGATATGTTGTTAAAGAAGTGGGCTTATGTAGTATTGATATTTGTTTTCTATCCAGTTACCGCGTATGCTCAAACAAGTTTATATCGATTGTCTACGGCAGATACCTCGCTTGGACTTGCCCTCAGTCAACAGGATATGGGTATTATTAAACCCAGACCCTCTACAACAATTAGTGCTAATCTTGATTACGGTATTGAGGATGACTTAAAGATTTCTTTTCAAGTTGGAGTCGGATTGACCGACGAAACGACTGTGCCGCCAGCACCTACTGGCGTGGTCGGTATAGTGCGTCTCAAACCGTTAGGGGACACCGGCTTAGATTATTTTTGGAGAGGAGATTTCGGTGCCGTATTCTTCCGATCTGTTCAAGAGTCTACGGATCGGATCCTTGAGCGTTCACGTATTCTCAGGCTTTCAGGTGGGGCAGGTGTCTTAAAACGTCTGGAAACTGAGTCTGGCCAGGTGATGCTTCCGTTTTTTGCTTTATCTTTTATCAGGTCTTGGGAAACTTCAGAAACTAACGCAGAATTTCCCGAAGAATCAGAGGATTTGGTTTTCAAAACATCACTGGGCCATGGAGACCTCGCTGGAGAAATCGGTATAGAGATTGAATTGTCGCCGACAGTCACAGCACTCGGTGGTTTACAATTTTCTTTTGAGAGATCCGATGTTGCTTTTCGTGTTGGCTTAAATTTCTATTAGATACAATAGTTTGGGCGGTTATGTTTCTAAAATTGACACTTATGCTTCCGGCACGCCTCCGAACCGAAAAACGCTTGTAGCGCAAAATTTAACTGCGATACAAGTTTACGCTACAAGCTAAGTTGAACTCACGTTGAAAAATAGTAAAGTCGCTTAGTACCCCAACAATGCGATGCCTTCGCGATACGTTTGTGCCGAGTGCTGTAAAGAACCGAGCTCGTCGTCGGTGAGTTCGATTTCGAGAATCTCTTCTATACCGTTTCCACCGAGCTTAATCGGGACACCGATGTAGAGATCATCAATACCGTATTGTCCGGTGAGATGTGCGGAGCAGGGGAGCAGCCGCTTCTTATCAAGGATGATCGCTTCTGCCATCTGCGCCAATGAGGCACCGGCGGCATAGTATCCACTTGTTTTTAAGAGATTGACGATTTCGGCACCACCATCGCGCGTCCGTTGCGCCATCGCTTCGATCCGATCTTCGGGTATCAACTGCGGAATCGGGATGCCGTTAACGGTGGTATAGCGTGGGAGCGGTACCATCGTGTCGCCGTGTCCACCGAGGACGAGTGCGTGGATGTCTTCTACGGATACACCGAGTTCGAGGGAGATAAAATAACGGAACCGTGCCGAATCCAGAACGCCTGCCTGTCCGACAACGCGGTTTGACGGGAATCCTGAGACTTTCCACGCGTGGTAGGTCATGATGTCCAACGGGTTGGTGAGCATCATGATAATGGTATCTGGTGAATGCTTCACGACGTTTTCTGTGACGCTGCCGACGATGTTCGCGTTTGTTTGCAACAGGTCTTCGCGCGTCATCCCCGGTTTACGTGGGGAGCCTGATGTGATAATTACCAAGTCGGAGCCTGCGGTTGCGGTGTAATCGAGGTCTCCATCAATTGCGGCATCAAAGAGTTCTACGGGACCCATTTGTGCCATATCCAACGCTTTACCTTGCGGGACCCCGTCCACGATGTCTATCATGACGACATCACCGAGTTGTTTTTGTGCGATAAGGAACGCCGCTGTTGCGCCGACATTCCCTGCACCGATAACACTGATTTTTTTTCTTGCCACTTCTGCCTCCATTATGAAAATGTGTGGTTTTTATTCTAAGGTTGACAGTACTAATTATACCCAGAAATCTGAAAATAATCAAGTCTACAATAGTTTTCTATTCGTCTTGACATTCAAATAAATTCCGCGTATAATAAAAAAGACAATTCGCAATAGTAAGATTTCAAATTATACCATTTCTAAAGACTGTCATCACATTACCGGTTTTCCTGAAATGTGTAGCACTGCGGGACAAAGTAAAAGATTGTTCTACATAAAGAGAGATTTATTAACAGAAATGGTATTACAACAAAATTAGGAAATTATGCAAAAACATATCCCTATCCTACTACCCCTGTTTCTTTTGTGTTTTTTAGGTATCGGATTGCCCTCCGCATTTTCAGTCGATTTTATCCAATTAGAGCGTGAATTCGGTGGTAAAGGTGCCACGGAAGGCAAGTTCAGTAAAGACATTCACCTCGCCTTTGATCGTCAGAACATCTACGTCAGTGATACCGAAAACCGACTTATCCAGAAGTTGTCTGCGACTGGTGAATTCCTTTTTCAAATCCCAGAAGCCCCGGAATCGCCAGATAATATCTTACGGAAACCGAGACATCTTGCCGTTGATAGCGTTGGAAACATCTATGTCGCCGATGTGACCGCGCATCATATCCCCGAAAACACCGATCCGAAGGTCTATATGTTCGCACCGTGTGTCCACAAATTTAGTCCAGTCGGTGAACGCTTAGAGACCTACTTTGTTGACCCGGTGGATGTCTATCCGAAAGTTGTTTTGACGGCAGGTCTCATCCTTGATGAAGAGGGAAAGGCGGCGTTCGCGATTCAACCGAAAGGCTATGATAGAGCACTCCGGGTTGCACTCAATGCCGAAAATGAGCTCTACGTTTTAGATGCTGAACGCGGACGTGTCCATAAGTTCGGTACCGATGGGGAAAAGATGACCACTTTCGGTAGATACGGGGCAGGCGATGGCGAATTTGATACGGATGCGGCGGACATCGCAATTGATGCTCGTGGAAACGTCCTCATCGCGGACACCGGCAATCACCGAATTGTTAGGTTTGATGCAGCGGGTAAACCGCTCAATAGTTTCGGTAGAAAGGGACGCGGGAACGGTGAATTTACGAAACCGATGGCACTCGCGACACTGCCTACCGGCGAAATCCTCGTTAAAGATGTGAGTCAGTTCCGCAGAAAAATTGGTGGGTTGCCGGAGATTGTTGTGCTTTCACCGACATTAACGCAGCTGACGGAAAGCACGCCGAGTCAAACTGAACTTGCTGATACCATTAACAACGCGACACGTTCAGAATACGGACCGTTTGCGCAAAGTCCAGCAGTCGCCGCCGATACCGCTGCACTGAATAGACGCGTGCGTTTGTTGGAAGAGGCAGAATACAGTCGCTACTACGCCGGTGAAACCGATGCGGAAGACGACGCAGAACTCGCTGAAGAACTGAAACGTAAAGACCTTCGTCTGACGCTCTTGCACAACGTGATTTCAAGAGTCCAAAAATTTGACAGCAACGGTCAGTATATCGGACGCATCGTCTACGAGACGGACCAACTCAGCGAGGAAAAACACGACCAGACCTTCTTAGACCTTGATGCTTCGGGACATCTCTATCTACGGGATGATAGCGATTTTACGATCGCCCAATATTCTATCACTGGGTTTACCGTGAAACCGTCTCACATGAACGGTTTTTATAGCCTTCGGGCAGCGAATCTCCAGAACAACTATTCGGAAGATTATGAGGACATCGATCTTTCGACGGATGTCCAAGATGAACTTAACCAATTGGAGTTTAAAAATCTATTGGGATGGACGTATAGCCTCTCTGAACGGTGGCACTTGACGCTCCTTGATGAGCTGACATACGCTGAGCAAGATGAACGTTATATCACGCCTGCGAAAGTGGAAGATAGTTACGACTTTGGGACACAGGCATTAGAGAACGCTTTCGCAGCGAACCTGAAGTTCATCACGAACCCGAATCCGTACCGCTATAAGGAGTTGAACCTATCGGTGGGACGTGTTGACGGGACATCCGATTTGACACAGGACGCACTCTACGTCGAGCTCAACAAACAGCGCAGAGTTGATACCGGTGATGCGAGTTCTACGGTCATTGAACTCAATTGGGATATCTGGTCGCGGACGAACTTATGGCTCCGTTATGCGGATCTCAATCCTGCGGAGACGAGTCGTAATTTTATCCGTCGGTTCTATGATGTTTCTGGCGATCTCTATGAGGTTTTTGGCAGTCGTAATCAGGCGCGCCAGTTCCTTGGCGAGTTGACGATAAAGTTTTGAGGTTTTTGTCTATGCGCCAAGCGTTGGTTTCGGCTCGCTGAACATGAACACAATTTTAGGTATATCCGCTTTTGAAGATGTCAAAAGCTATATGCCTTGGCTTGAGGTATTTGTTAATATGGAGTTTAGAGCACTTAAAGCTGAGGAATTAGAGGCGTGGTTGGATCATGTCACGCACGTTTTTTCTGGGGGTCGTCAATATTTTTCTAATCATTGGCACAACGATCCGTGGCGGGACCCGGCGGGTATCCGTATTGCGGTTGATAACGGTAAAATCGTCAGCACGGTGCGCGTTTTTATCCGTAAGATGTTTTTACACGGCAAACCGGTAACTGTCGGTGGTATCGGTGAAGTCAGTACGCGTTCGGAATACCGTCGGCGTGGACTTGCGACGCAGCTTCTTAAGGATGCGATCGGGTTCATGGAGTCCCGCGACATCGTTACCTCCTCACTTCATGGCAGCCAACGTATCTATTCGGTTGAAGGGTGGGAGAAGGTGCCTCGCTACTACGCGAAACAACCCATAGCGGCGAAAAAACAGGTGGCGTGGGATGTACGTCCGGCAAATTTCGATGATCACGCCGAAGTTGAACGCATCGCTGCGATTTATGATGCTTATGCCCGTAAATTCAACGGAACTTTTGTCAGGGATGATATGGATTATTGGACAAAGTGGGTGCGGACGGAATCTCCGAGTGCTTGGGTCGCTGGACGTGATGACGATATTGAGGGTTACGTCTCTGTTGTCCGCGACGAAGACAAATTAAACGTTGAGGAATTCTTCGTTTCAGACCCCGTTTTTGCTGAGGATCGCGGTCAGCAGCTTTTTGGGGATCTGCTCTCTAATGTCATAGCACAAATAGATGCCGAATCGCTCGAAGTTACCTATCCTGCCCCGATTGCAGACGGTTTTAATGCGCCAACGATCAAGGAACACGGCAGTACGATGTATCGTATCAATCAACCCGACGCGCTTCCGAACCCGTCCGATTCAATCCCGGACATGTTGCATAACCAACCAGAATCTTTATCACAAGGCATCAAATCACATCATATCTTTTGGTATACGGATGGATATTAGGAGGTAGTATCGCGGTGGGAGACAACATCAATGATTATTTCGTTCTCAAGCGCGCGTGCAGCATAGGCGAGGACCGCCCGGATGCTTTCTTCACTTAGTTCTGGATAGTCCGCGATGATCTCTTCATGTGACATACCACTTGCCAATAACCCCAATATATGTTCAACGCTAAGGCGTGTGCCGTCAACAATCGGTTTTCCACCAAGGATTCTCGGATTCGCAACGATTCTTGCCATAATTTTTTACCTCTCTATGGAAAATTTATTAATCTCACCTATATAGTTTACCAGAATTTGTGGTTTTCATCAAATCGTTTTGCTGAATTCTCTCCCCTTTTTCGACAAAAAGTTTGACTTCTAATCCGGCACGGTATATAATCGTTTCGACACAAAATAGTGAATCTCGTAACCACCTCATTTTTTAAAACTATCGGATAGTTGGAGGATATAGACATGTCGAAACTACGTGTAGGGGTTATCGGATGTAGCGGTATCGGTACGACACACGCATCGGGGATAGTCGGTATGCCGAATGTAGAATTAGCCGCCGGCTGCGATTTTGTTCAAGGAACGTTAGACGCTTTTAAAGAAAAGTATCAGGGCAATTGGGACAACATTTCTCTGTATACTAACCATCAGGAGATGCTCGCCGCTGAGAATTTGGATGTCGTGACGGTGGCGACCTCTGACCATCGGCATGCTGACCTCGTCGTTGATGCTGCGAACGCCGGTGTGAAGGGTGTTTTCTGTGAAAAACCGATGGCGACAAGCGTTGCGGATGCCGACAGGATGATAGAAGCAACCGAGCGAAACGGCACCATCCTGTCGATTGACCACACCCGTCGGTGGCAACCGTTGTGGCGACATACGCATGATGTGGTTGTCGGTGGTGGACAGATTGGAGATGTCCAATACGTTATCGGGACCTTGAGCGGCGGACGCGCGATGCTGTTCCGCAACGGAACGCATCTTGTCGATGCTATCTGCTATTTTGCCGACTCGGAACCGGAATGGGTCTCTGCCGAATTAGAAGACGGTTACGAAGACTATAACGAGTACAAAGGCGATGGCGGACACGTTCCAGCGACGGAACCCTCGGCGCACGGGTATATCCACTTTGCGAACGGTGTACGCGGCTACTATGCTGGCGGACCGAAAACCACGCTCTCTGGGTTCCGTGTAGAGATTGTTGGAAACAACGGTTATATCCTTATCAGTGACCGAGGTGCAACACTTCATCAAAATGATACTGTTGAGACGATCGAGGCACCGTCGTGGGATATGACAGGTATCCCTGCTGGTGTACGGGAGTTAGTCAACCTTGTCGCAGAGGGTGGCGAACCGGTTTCACCTGGGAGTGAAGGGTACAAAGTCGTTCAGATCATCATCGGTTTCTTGACTTCACAGCAAAATGATAACGGGAAGGTCAGGCTGCCGTTGTCTGATGGTTAGTCGTTGTTGGCTTTTAAGACAATCGCATTCTCAGGGGACCAGTGCAGATAGACCGTCTCGCCGCGGTGGAAGCGGTGTGTCTCTTTCACGCCGATGTTCTGCTGATGCGCAATCAGTGGCGTGGGATAGTCTGTCTGTACTGTATATTGTAGCGTCGTGCCAAGATAACTTTCGTCTTGAATTGTGCCGCGTAAACAATTTGAGGCATCAGAGGTAGGCATCGTCCGTAAGTCAAGACGTTCTGGACGAATGGCTATGGTGACAGGTGCGTTTAACGGCACGTCTTCAGTTGGTGTACAGGTAACCTTAAGCGGTGGGTCTATCGCCAAGCCGATTTCGTTCTCGGCGACGAGTGTTCCGTCAAGGAAGTTGGAGGTACCGATGAAGTCGGCGACGAAGCGCGTCTGCGGAGCATCGTAGATTTCGGATGGCGTTCCTACCTGCAGGATTTTACCGTCGTTCATCACTGCGATCCGATCGGACAGTGCTAACGCCTCGCCTTGGTCGTGCGTAACGTAAACAAACGTAATTCCGACTTTGCGTTGCAGTGCCTTGAGTTCGGATTGCATCTGTTTGCGGAGTTTCAGATCGAGTGCAGAGAGCGGTTCGTCCAACAGTAGGATAGTGGGTTCGTTAATGAGTGCCCGCGCTAGTGCGACGCGTTGCCGCTCGCCACCAGAGAGTTCGCTCGGTTTCCGCTCACCATATCCGGGCAGCTGAATTAAATCTAACGAACGTTCAACGGCATCCGAGATTTCTGATTTCGATGCCTTTTTCATTTGTAGCCCGAATGCGATGTTCTGTGCGACGGTCTTATGTGGGAACAAGGCGTAATTTTGGAAAACGGTGTTGACAGGACGACGATAGGGCGGTGTTTCTATCATTAATTCGTCGTTGATGTAGACTTCTCCGGCAGTAGGATACTCAAACCCTCCGATAATGCGCAGGGTTGTCGTTTTTCCACACCCACTCGGTCCGAGCAGTGAAAAAAACTCACCACCTTCTATCTGTAGCGATATGGCATCTACTGCTACTGTGTCACCGAACTGTTTCGTTACGGATGTGAGGGTAATCTGTCCTATTGACATGTATGGGTTGTTTTCTGACAGATGACGATGTTTTCTTCGTGCATCGTTGTAGCGGTTTCACCGGCGATATTGGAGGGGCTGTTCTTCTTCGGCATCCGTTTGTTTGGTATGTTTCTGACAATTGTCGCCTTATGCGTAAACCCGTGTTGACAAAAAGCATCAACGACGAATTCATCGGTCGGCAGCAGAACGCCTTTGACCTGGCGGTTTCCAACGACATAGCAAATCGTACCGCGCGATGAAAGGATTTGTGCTATTGAATTGATGCTACGTCCGAGGTCAATATAAAACGCCGATACCTCTCTCGCGCGTTTTTCATCAACTGAACGAATTTTGTCAACAGCAGCGGATATTGGAGAATCCCTTAACGTTTCTTTTGAATGCTGTCCTCCCATTGCAAGTTTATCAATCTTGCGGGCATTCGGTAAACCTATCCATTCCGCCGCGAGTCGCGAGAATTGTCCGTACGCAACTGTGGTGTGCGAGTCGCCGTAGGGAGGAGATGTAATAACGACATCATAACCGCCGAGAGGTCGAAGCATTGGCAGTTCTCCTTGAACCGTGTTTGCGTTGGATACCGATACCTCAACGCTTTTCCGTTTTTCAAGGAACGCTGCTAACCCGTGCCGATTCCTGCTGAGTTTCTTGCTGAAGATGCCGAACACGTCCGGTTTGAAACCGTCAAGTTTTTCGATAGGCATGCGGTATAATTTAAACTCCCCGTTCCGCGTGTAGGAGACCTCTCGAACTGTTTCCGAAAACGCAACCAGTATAAAGTTTCGGACAACCTCATCTTCTATTCTGTTAATCCAACTTCGTAGGTAAGCGAGACATTTGATCACCTCTTTGGAGAACCAATACTCAAGATTGAGAATGTTCGGGATCGGAGCGTCAGGAATCTTGCCTTCTCGGAATTCAACTTTAAAGAGATGATCGTTCAACCTGTTTAGCGTTTCATCTAATGTCCGAAGACACATCGGTGTTGACTTCGCAGTTGCTATCAGGCGTACAAGCGGATTAATGTCGCATCCGACGCTGTGCATACCGAATAGCGATGCTTCAACCAGAGAGGTGCCAGTACCACAATAGGGGTCAAGCAGCCATCCATCCTCTACGCCGTACGTTTTAAGAAGTTTCCGTGCAATTTGCGGAATCATCATTGCCGGGTAGGCGTGGAAACAGTGGGTATATTCTTTGGTATTAGCATATTGAAGATCCCAAGTTTTGTCTCTGTACTTCAGGTCCCTTGTGTGCATGGTTACTGGAGTCCATTAATCTGCGGATAACACTCGCGTTAAAATCTGGTTTACCAGTTGCGGGTTTGCCTTTCCGCGGGTGGCACGCATGACTTGACCTACGAGGAATCCGATCGCCTTCTTTGTGCCGTCACGGTAATCTTGGGCGGGACCGGGGTTTTCTTCCACAACCTGTAACACAATGGCTTCTATCTCTGAGGTATCCGTAATCTGCGCCAAGCCTTTTTCTTGAACAATCTCTTTCGGCATTCTGCCGGTCTCAAAGGCATCGTCAAGCACGGATTTGGCGATTTTGCCGCTGATGGTTGCGTTGTCAATCAATTGGATGAGTTCGCTGAGATGTGTCGGCGTGACTTTTGAATCTTGGATCTCGATTTCTGCGGTGTTGAGGAGTCGGGTTAAGTCACCCATAATCCAGTTGGCACAAGTGGTCGGTTCGCCGCTGAGTTGTGCGGCTTCATCGAAGAATTCGGCGAGATGTCGGGTCGTTGTCAAAAGTTCGGCGTTCTCGTCGGAGATGCCGTAGTCCGCGATGAAACGTTTGCGACGCACTGCGGGGAGTTCTGGAAGTGTCGGTCGGATCTCCTTAACCCACGCATCGCTTATCTGGACGTGAACGAGATCGGGTTCCGGGAAATAGCGATAGTCGTCTGCTTCTTCCTTGCCACGCATCGCTACAGTCTTGCCGGTGCTTGCATCGAACAGGAGTGTCTCTTGGACGACTTCTTCACCCGCGTCCAAAATCCGTGTCTGTCGTTTCACCTCGTATTCCATTGCATCGATGAGTTCCTGAAACGAGTTTTTGTTCTTAATCTCTGTGCGTGTCCCTAATTCTTTGCTGCCTTTAGGTCGGAGGGAGAGGTTCGGTTCGCATCGCAAACTCCCCTCCTCCATGTTACAGTCGCTGACTTCGATATATTCTAAGATTTCCTTGACGGCACGACAGTAGGCGATGGCTTCTTCGGGGGAATGTATCTCAGGTTCACTGACGATTTCGAGGAGCGGCACACCGGCGCGGTTGAAATCCATAAAACTACGGGTCGGATCGCCTGTAACTTCGGCGTGGATAGATTTTCCGGCATCTTCTTCAAGATGGATTCTGCGAAGCGCGACCGTCCGCTGCTCGCCGTTAAATTCAAACGTTACCTGTCCGTGTTGACACAACGGGATGTCATACTGTGAGATTTGGTAGTTCTTCGGTAGGTCAGGGTAGAAATAGTTTTTCCGATCGAATTTACTGGACGTGGTGATTTTGCAGTCCATTGCTAAACCCGCGCGGACCGCAAACTCGACAGCACGCCTGTTGATGACGGGTAATGTACCCGGCATCCCTAAACAGATTGGACAGGTGCAATCGTTCGCTGACGCACCGAACGTGTAGGCACAGTTACAGAACAGTTTGCTCTCTGTGCATAATTCGGCGTGGATTTCTAAGCCGATAACAATTTCATATTTGTCCATTTTCTTTAATAATTCACCAAGTGTTCGATAAGGCGAGTTTGGCACGAATGCCCCATACCGTAGACCCGCAATGAACGTTGTTCATCGCTAAACGCTTTGGCTGGGTTTTTAACAATCTGCAAGATCTTCGTTGGGGCATTGGGCATAACATAGTGCTTTGTATACACCACAGGCTAAAAGCCTATGCGACATATACACCACAGGCTAAAAGCCTATGCGACAACGGAGACCGGCATTGCGCATAACATAGTGCTTTGTATACACCACAGGCTAAAAGCCTATGCGACATATACACCACAGGCTAAAAGCCTATGCGACAAAGGAGACCGGCATTGCGCATAACATAAGCCTCGTATATCCAGTCGGTTAAGGTTTCGAGGATAATTCATTGACAACGGCGACATTCGCTTCTACTTCACTCTCCGAGGTCATACCGATTGTCATCGCATGGACACAAGGTAGACTCATTACAAATTCGATTGCCTCGCGTTGGCTTTCGGCATCTGTCGCCAATTTGCCCATACCTAAGACTTTCATGCCGTAAATACCTTTACCAGCGAATGCCATCTGTTCCATCGTGCGAATAACATCTGCGGGCGATGCGTCCATACTAACGCCGGCGTGATTAATTCGAGCCAAAACAACCTCAACCCATTCCGTCATAGCGGATGTTTGGAACGCGCCGTAGTCGTGGCAAGAGACACCGTGTGCCCGGATCAATCCCTGCTCTTTACAACGGACGAGTGCCTCCATCGCGTCTGGATAGCGTTGTGGCCAGTCAACCTGTGTGAGGCAGTGGAGCAGCACAATATCGACATAATCAGAACCGATCTCTTTGAGAAACCGCTTCACATCCTCTTCTACCGTCTCCCGCGTACGGGATGTCGTCTTTGTGGTGATCGTAACGCTTTCTCGCGGCAATACTTCAAGTGCTGCCTTGACATGTGGGTGGCTTCCGTACTGATCGGCAGAATCCCAGAACGTTACGCCTCTCTCGTGTGCGAACAGGAGCAGGTCACGCAGTTCGTCAAACCCTAAATCTGTCTGATTTGAACGACCGTTCCAACCGTTTGATCCCGTCCCCATCGACAACCGTGAAACATTTAAGCCTGTTTTTCCGAGTGCTACTATTTCCATCAGAATTTCTCCCTACTTCTAAAGATATGCTCTCAATCTAAATTAGCAAGTCCATTCAGCCTGTATTAAGTGTAGCACAATGTCTCAAAATTTGGCAAGCGGTTTCTGTGTTTTGCGAATCTAATTAGACCTGTCCAATTTTTTGTTGCTTTTTACTGAGATATAACGTTACAATTAAAGATTAATAAAAGTAACACCATCATCATTATTATTATTTATCTTCTTTATGCGAGTACATATCGGGAGGACACCGAGAAGGTTGCAAATGAAACATCTAAATTTTTGGGGTAGAGACCAAATCCAGATAGTTAAAAAAGCGAACCCATATACTATATTTACGATCCGTCCGTTTTTGTGGGGTTTGCTTATATTGGTTTGTGGTTGCTTTGCATTCGGAACGCGGGCCTCTGCTGATGAAGTGCGCAGTGAAGCGTGGCAAGAGGCTTTCGCACTCCTTGATAAAGGCGATCGCAAACGCGCCGTTTCAAAGCTTGAAGGTTTATTACAGACGGACTTACCCGAGTCGGAAAAGTTGAAAATCCATCATGCGCTCGGTTATAACTATGAGAAACTCCGCGATCGTCCACAAGCGGTTCGGCACTACGCGCGGGTTGTGACGTTTAGTTATCCGTTGGCGGATTGCGCCGCCTATCGACTTGCTCAACTTTACGAGGGTATGAACAACAAAGACCGCGCGATAAAATGGTATACGCAACTCGTCAAGGAATATCCATCGAGTTTCTATCTTTCAGACGCGAAATGGGCGTTAGCGCAGCTCCATACGGAGGAGAAAGGGTATGAGACGGCGAAATCATACTTAATCGACCTTGTCAAACAACCGCGGTACGCGAGGGAGGCGGCTTTCACTTTAGCACGCTGTGAAGAAGGATTAGGTAACGTTTCTGTTGCGTTTGATGCTTACCGCGAACTCATTAAAGAAAAGCAATCCCTGAGCGTAGCGAAAAATTCACTCGGTCGATTAAAACAACTCGTAAGAACACATAAATCCCTGAAACTCACGCCAACAGATCGGCTTAATTGCGGCATGGTGTTTTATTCAAACAGACAGTGGAAGTCTGCTGTTAGCGAATTGGCACTGATACCTAAGACCGTCGATTTAGAACGCCGCGCCCATGCCCTTTACTTGACTGGACGGAGTAATCAGGGACGCAAGTGGCCCAATACGTCGATTAAGAACTTTGATGCAGTGATTGCGCTCGGTGGCAAAAACAGTTATATCCCGCGTGCTACTTATCAGATTGCGCAAAGCTACCGCCAGAAAGGGCATCTGAAAACTGCGGTCAGCCGTCTTGAGAATTTCGTAAAAACCTATCCTACAGATGAATTAGTGGACGATGCTCTCTACGATATTGCGAAAATTCACGAAGCGCAGGAGAAATCAGAATTGGCACTTGATGCATACGCACGCTTAATCAAAGCGGCACCGAAGAGTCCTTATGCGGATGTAGCAGCGTGGCGAACAGGCTGGCAACGTTTCGATGAACGCCGCTATGAAGAGAGTTACACCGCTTTCAAAGGGTTGAAAGACCATTTTCCCGGAAATCGTTATGCCATGGGTGCCCATTTCTGGATGGCGAAGATACGTGAACGCCAAAACAGACCTGAACTTGCACGGAAGATATACCAAGAAGTCGCAAAGGCGCGTTATTGGTACTACTCCGCAAGGGCAAAGGCGATCTTGGGGATTTCTGGGTCCGAATTGGAACCGAAAGCCATTCAAGACGCGAAATTACCGACGCGTCAGCAGCGTCCGCCACAGGTTCCAACACTCATGGAACTTAGGCTTTACGAGGATGCTATTACCCAATTGGATAGACATATCAACACGGCTTCTCTCGCAGAGCAGAACTGTTTTTATGACCTGATTACATGCTATGAAGGCCTCGCGATGTATGATAAAGCGCGGGAGGTGACCGAACAGTCGCTTGAGAATCCGGCTTTCGCAAGCGCGACGCGTGCGGATTTAGAGAAACTCCAGCGGAAACTTTATCCACGCTACTACGCCAACGCCGTTGACAAATACGCCAAGTTGTACAACGTCAATACTTTTTTAGTTGCCGCAATGATTCTCGAAGAGAGTCGATACAACGCGGCTGCCGTGAGTTGGGCAGGTGCGATTGGACTTATGCAGATTATGCCTGCGACTGGCAGAGAACTGGCACAACAACTCAAAATCCGACGGTTCCGTACCTCAATGCTCAAGCAGCCCGATATTAATATCCGGATGGGGACAAAGTATATAGCCGACCTCAATTCGTGGTTTAATAATAACCCGATGCTGGTTATCGGCGCGTATAACGGCGGTCCTGGACGGATGAGACGGTGGGTGTCAACGAAAGCTATTAAGGATATCGACGAATTCGTTGAGAAAATCACGATTCGGGAGACGCGGCTTCATATTAAGAAGGTTATCGACAGTTACGATAACTATGTCCAACTTTATCGGAAATCGGACGAGCCGCCCGCGGTGAACTCGGCAACGGAGATAGGACCGAAACGGCTACAAGGTTTGTAAGCGTTGTTTTATCGTAAGACTTGAGAAATAGGTTGCTTCGTAGGCGGGGTTTCTAACCCCGCCTTCTGTATGCATATAGTCGAGTGTCGGGTTAACGTTATAAGGGAACCGTTTCTGGTGGGTTATCCTGTGTGATGAGGATACGGTGCTGCCATGTAGCGTCGTCTGGTGTTGGGAAATCGGCACGGTAATGCGCACCACGACTCTCCGTTCGAGCGAGAGCAGATTGTGTTATCATCAAAGCGACGTTGAGCATATTCACCGTTTCAATTGTTGATACATCTTTAGTATCAGAACGGGTTACCACATCTCCTAAACTTTCCGTTATGTCTTGCAGGACAGTGAGGGTGCTTTGTAAACCTGCGCCGTTTCGTTCAATACCTACGTTTTCCCAGAGCGTCTCTCGGATTGCGCTTTTGATCTCCTCTATTTCCATCTCTGCCGTATCCGTGGACAGTGTAGCAGATGTCTGCCCGTTATCGAGTATCGGTAATTTCGGTGGATGCGCCGGTTGGGTGCTGGCGAAAGTAGCGGCATTTCTACCTGCACGCGCCCCATAAACAAGGCACTCAAGAAGCGAGTTACTTGCCAAACGATTGGCACCGTGGACCCCCGTACATGCCACCTCTCCACAAGCATAAAGTCCCTGAATACTCGTTTGTGTATCGGTATTCGTACGGATACCGCCCATCATAAAATGTGCCCCTGGGCGGACGGGGATTAAGTCAATGCTAATATCGAGTCCATAGCGTTTTGTCGTCGCGGAGATCGTCGGGAATCGTTCGTGGATAAAGTCTGAGGTTTTATCTGTAATATCGAGGTAGACGCACGGGAACTGTGTTAGGTGCATCTCGTTTTGAATGGCTCGGCTGACGACATCCCGTGGTGCGAGTTCGCCTTTCTCGTGATATTTCCCCATAAAACGTTCGCCGCGGATGTTCAAGAGGGTGCCGCCTTCACCTCGGACAGCTTCGGAGATTAAGAAGTTGGGTGCCCCGTCGAGAAAGAGCGTTGTGGGATGGAACTGGACGAACTCCATATCTATCATCTCGCATCCGGCACGCCAAGCAGCGGCGAATCCGTCGCCGGTTGCGATCTGCGGGTTAGAGGTACACGGGTAGACCCGTCCAAGTCCGCCGGTCGCAAGAATCGTGGCTTTGGCGTGAATGCGGACGACCTGTTCCTCTACAATCGCCGAAACGCCGTAGCATGTCCCTGATCCTTCACCATTTTTCTGAGCATCTGCATCGGTGAGTAAGTCGATAGCAAAAGCGTTCTGAAGGACGTGAATCCGTTCCGTATTGCGTACACGTTGAATAAGGACATCCGTTGTTTCGCGTCCGGTTGCGTCGCCTTTATGTACAATCCGGCGCCGACTGTGTGCGGCTTCTTGCGTAAAGCGGGGCAGCGTGCCTTCCCAATCAAAGTTCGCGCCCCAGTCGAGTAGTTCCGCGACGCGTGGGATGCCCTCAGAGACCATCATTTCCACGGCTTCTACATCGCAGAGCCCGGCACCAGCGAGACAGGTATCTTTTATATGTAAGGCGATCGTGTCATCAAGATTCATAGCGACAGCGATCCCACCTTGCGCGTAGTGCGTGTTACTTTCAGTCAAAGTGGTTTTGGTAATTAGCGTTACATCGGTATGCTCACTCGCGGCGAGCGCAGCACGGAGTCCAGCAGCACCGCTACCAATGATTAGGACATCGGTGTCCCAACTTGAACGCACCTCTGGATTCATCACGGTCTTCGGATTTTCCATATATTTTTTTAGAAAATAGGAACCCTTCTTTGATGTTGAAAACGAACGCGGATTTTCCTTACCGTGTCGGCATCTTAGGTGCGAAATTCTCACCGACCGGCATGACTTTACCGGTAGCAGTGGCAATAAGAGTGCCGTCACTGAGCGTAACTTCAGCTTTCGCTTCAACTAACCTTTTAGAAACCTTAATACGTTCTGCAAGGACAAAGAGTTTCACACCCGTAGGTGCCGGTTGGCGGAAGCGGACCTCAAGTTGCGCTGTAACAGCGTGCTGATCAAAAGTGCCGATACCGACGTAAGTAATCGCTTCATCCAACAATGTGCTGAGGATACCGCCGTGAAGAATATCTTCCCACCCTTGTAGGTGTTCCGGCGGCGTACATTCGATGCGAACCGATGCTCCCGCGTCACTAATTTCGGGATGGACTTGCAATCCGAATGGGTTGTTCATACCACAAACAAAGCACTTGTCATTATTTAGTGTGTAGTTTGCGGGTTTTTCAGATTGTTGCATATCAGTGCCGATTCAACCTCCTGATTCCGTTAGCATTGCGAGACTACGTGCTAATTTTTCTTGTTCTGTGAGCAGTCGTTCAAGTAATTCTCTCTTTTGGGCGACGACATTTTCTGGGGCACGCTGAATGAAATTTGGGTTATCTAATGTCTTCTGCGCTGCTGCTACGTCCTTCGTGGCTTGTTGATGTCGTTTGCTAAGCCTTGCGTGCTCGGCATCTAAGTCTATGACATCGGCAAGCGGGATATAAATCGCGAGGTCTCCGATAACCGCTTCAGCAGAGGCAGGCGGTTTCGGTAGAGATTCAGCAATCGTGATACCTGCGACACGTGTGAAAGCCGGTAAGTAGTGTCCAAGATAGGTTTCGAGTCGCTCACGGACTTCGCTGTTCGGTGCCTGTATATATATCTCTACAGATGCCCCGATGGGGACGTTCAACTCGCCTCGGATGCTGCGAATGCTCTCAATGACTTGCATGAGCGTCGCCATAGTGGTTTCTGCTATCGGGTTTTCGCCTTTCGGTTCGGGCCAGGGTGCGATTGTTATCGACGTTTCGTCTTCGGTGGTGTCCGTTCGGTTCAACGACAGTTGTTGCCAAATTTCTTCCGTTAAGAAGGGCATGAACGGATGCAAGAGTCGCATCGTCTGTTCTAAAGTATCCACGGCGGTCCAGAGTGCCGCGGGTTCATCTTGGGCGATCCGTTGTTTGGCGAACTCCAGATACCAATCACAGAATTCGTGCCAAAGGAAGGCATAGAGTGTTTGTGCCGCTTCATAGAAACGGAAATCCTCGAGTGCATCGGTTGTCGTTTTAATCGTATCGCTAAGGCGGCTCCGTATCCACGCTATTTCAAGCGTCTCCTGTTCGGTATCTCCTGTGTCCGATCCATCTGGCACCGGATATTTCTCTAAATTCATGAGAACGAAACGGGCAGCGTTCCAAATTTTATTCGCGAAACGTCTGCCTGACTCAATCTGCGATTCGAGTAGCGGTACGTAAGGGTTCGGCATGCTTATGTTTGCGAGAGCGAAACGGAAGGCATCTGTTCCGTAGGTGTCAATCGTTTCTAACGGGTCAATAGTGTTGCCTTTCGATTTGCTCATCTTCTGACCTTTTTCGTCGGAAACAAGCCCGTGTAGATAGACGGTTCGGAACGGAACTTCGTCGAGACACCCCAACCCAAACATTATCATCCTTGCGACCCAGAAGAAGAGGATATCCCATCCAGTTACGAGGACAGCGGTCGGATAAAAGGTTTCGAGTTCCTCGGTCTTTTCCGGCCATCCCATTGTGGCGAATGGCCACAGTCCGGAACTGAACCATGTATCTAACACGTCTTCATCTTGACGGAAATTAGTTGCCCCGCACTTGCACTGTTCGGGTGGGGAGATTGCGGCGGTGATTTCCTCACATTCACTACAGTACCATATCGGTAAACGGTGTCCCCACCACCGTTGGCGTGAGATGGGCCACGGTTCGATATTTTCCATCCAATGATAGAAACGAGTGGTTTCGCGTTCTGGCACAAATTTGACCTCACCTTTTCGGGTCGCCTCTATTGCGCGTTCTGCCAGTGGACGGACATTCATAAACCACTGCGGCGATACGGTCGGTTCGACAATGGTGCCGCACCGATCATGATGCCCTACGGCGTGGCGATGTGGCACAACTTTGACGAGATAACCTAAGCTTTCCAAATCTTCCACAACCCGTTTCCGACAATCCCACCGCGATAAACCGACGTATTTCTTGGGCGCATTTTCGTTTATGCATCCATCTCGTGTGAAAATAGTCAGTTGTTCGAGGTTATGCCGCGAACCGATTTCGTAGTCGTTCGGGTCATGTCCGGGTGTTACTTTTAGAGCACCGGTTCCGAATTCTCTATCTACGTATACATCAGCGATAATCGGGATTTCCCTATCACAGAGTGGTAGAATCGCTGTCTTACCGATCAGGTGTTGGTAGCGTTCATCGTCAGGGTGCACTGCCACAGCGGTGTCGCCTAACATCGTTTCTGGACGTGTTGTTGCAATTTCCAACACAATCTCACTGTCTTTGACGGGATAGTGGATATGATAAAAGTTTCCGTCTATCTCAATCGGTTCGACCTCTAAGTTGCTTAAGACAGTGTTACAATGTGGGCACCAGTTCCCCATATAGGTATCACGATAGATAAGTCCTTGATTGTAGAGGTGAAGAAAGGCGGTATTTACTGCTGTAACGAACCCTTCATCATAAGTGAACCGTTCTCGCGCCCAATCGCAGGAGCATCCGAGTTGTTGAAGTTGGGAAATGATATAATCGCTGGTTTCCGCTTTCCACTGCCACATACGCTCGATGAATGTTTCGCGTCCGAGGTCGGTTCTGTTGATCCCTTCGTCAGCGAGTTTCCGCTCCATAATGAGCTCAGTCATGATACCGGCGTGATCGGTTCCGGGCATCCAGAGTACATTATACCCTTGCATGCGTCGCCATCGGATAAGGCAATCTTGGAGTGTATTGTCAAGTGCGTGTCCGACGTGGAGGCTGCCGGTAATATTCGGTGGCGGGATAACGATTGCATAAGGCGGTTTATCAGAAGTCGCCGCTGCGTGGAAATAGCCGTTTTTTTGCCAGAATTTGTACCATTTCCCCTCAATTTCTTGAGGGGCATAGACTTTCGGAAGATTTGCCATGTTTTTTTAACCTTACTCGCGAATTATGTTGCTATGCAAAGAGCGGTTCCACCCATCCATAAGTCCCTTGTTCCATTTCATAAAGCAGATTTACTTGTCGGGTCTCGGCGTTTAGAAACAGTAGAAACGCTGCGTTTGACGCTTGGAGCTCTACTGTGGCTTCCGCAACGGTCAAAGGTTTTGATGCGAATTTTTCTTGTGTTGCTACGATGGTAGGTGCCTCGTTGCTATAAACATCTGCTGGCGTTTCTTCACGCTGTGGATTAAGTTGTGCGACGACTTCACGATGTGGGGCGTTATGCCGTCGATCTTTTACTCTATCCTTATGCCGTCGAACCTGGCTGAGGATTTTATCTGTTGCGGTGTCTAATGCCGATAAAATCTCATCGGTTTCGCTATTCGCATAAAACGATACACCGGGGGCAGTCACCCGCATCTCAGCATCAAACCGATGCTTCTCAGATTTCAGAACAACATTGAGTTCCTGCATGTCTCCGAAACGGGCTTCGATTTTATCTGCACGATTTAGGATATGCGTATGAATATCATCGGTAATTTTTAAATTATGTCCAGAATATGTTACTTTCATTAAAGTCTTCCTTCTTTTTTTCGGTCAGCAGTCAGCAGATTAGCTATCAGAAACCATCAGAAACCTTCAGCAAAAAAATTCCTAATGAAGTTACGTTCTCTACCTGATTGCTGACAGCCGACAGCCATCGTGCCTGGAGGCGATTAATTCGCGCGAGGGCTGGCATGGGCAGCGGATCTTTCACGTGATGTCGGGATGCCTAATTCGTCTCGATATTTCTGAACCGTCCGTCTTGCTAAGATAACACCTTCGGCTTTCAAGGCGTTACTAATCGCCTGATCACTCAGTGGCTTGGTCGGTGTTTCGGTATTGACCATTTCTTGAATAAGGTTTTTCACCTGCTTAGCAGAAACCGCCTCACCTTGTGTCGTCGCTAATTCATTACTAAAGAAGAATCGCAGTGGATACATCCCGTGTGGTGTTTGCACGTATTTGTTGCTCGTCACTCGGCTAACAGTTGATTCATGCACACCTACCTGTTCAGCGATGGCTTTCAGTGTTAAAGGTTTGATACTTTTAACGCCTTGCGTCAGAAAATCTGTCTGTACTTCAAAGATCGCTTCGGTGACGCGTGTAATCGTGCTGCCCCGTTGAACAAGGCTGTCGATCAAATTTAAGGCATCCCGATACCGTTTTTTTATCCATTCCTTCGTCTCAGCATCTAAGGTTTCTTGCTTATTTCGCATCAGATTCAGGTAATATGGATTTATATGTAGCCGTGGAACGTAACCGTCTACAGACACGGCTTGACACTTACCGTTGAGAAATTGTATCTCTACGTCGGGTGTAATTCCATCCATACGCGACGCCTGCTTAACGAACTGCGATGTCGGGTCAGCGAAGTAGCGTCCAGGGTAAGGAGATAGCATTCCTATCCATTTGATGACTGTATCAATAACTGCAATGTCAATTTTCAGGGCTTCTGCGAGGTAGTGCCATTTCTGGTTGAGAAAAGCGTCAAAATGGTTCTCAATGATCTCTTGGGCAACCGACTGTACAGACAGGTTCTCGTTGAAAAGATTCCGACATCCGACACCGTCTGAGTTTTCCAGTATCTCCGATATATTTTCTGGCTTCTGATTCCGAATCTGTATGAGCAGTGCTTCTCTGGTATCTCGGTATGCGATGCCTAAAGGTTCAAAATTGTCTTGTATTTGGCGAAGCACCGTTTCAACGAGTGCCGTTTCACAGCCAACAGTTTCAGCGATGTCTTCCAAAGTGAGTTGATAGAAATTCAAGGCAGGTTTACAACTATAAGGTGTCTGTTCGTATCTAATAGTATACGTTTTGCCATTATCTGAGTCGTTAATATTCCATGCGCACTTTAGAATAGACCCACTTTCAGTTTCTGGTGAGGTGTGTTTTATATTTTTTTTTGAAATCGTAGCGCATTTCGAGAATTTGATCTGCCTATCGCCTGTTGCTGTTTGTAGACCTTTCAGGAGAGTCGTATGTAATTCTGCTGATAGTTTTTCTGCCTCAACGGTTGTTAAAAATTCACACGGAATTTGAAACAGTTTGAGCTCTAATTTTCCATCCTCATTTAGATTTCCGAGAATATATTCAGCGATAATGCGTTCTGTGTTTGCGTTTATAATGTCGGAAGGGATGAGGGCTAACTGCTCAATAAGGTACTCGTGGAGCGAACGTTCGTATACTGTATCTGTAGGCATTTCATCAGCATCTATATTTTTGGAATTCATACGCTCGCTCAATGATACACGGTCCTCAAAGGCAGTTTCCCAATCGATGTCAACAGATGCATCTTCCCGATCAATATCGGCTTCAGGTTCGTTCCATTCGAGGGCAGGGTCTAATTCTTCAGCAGGTGTTGTTAATTCGTCATCTTCGTTGAGTTCGAGTAATGGGTTCTGCTCAAGTTGTTGCTTAATGAAATGCGTTAGTTCTTGCAGCGGCATATTTAGCACTTTAAGTGCCTGCTGTAACCGTGGTGTAATTGATGTCTTCTGCGACAGTTGTGGTGCTTGGGTGAGTTGCGCTTTGTACATTTCATTAGTCTCCGTCGGTGTTTCAGGTGTGTTGCGACTCTACCCGATAGGAGAAATTTTGTCCGAAATAGAGGTCTCTCGCCATTTGGTTGTTCACGAGTTCTGTCGGTGTACCAGCGAGCGTAATTTTTCCGTCAACGATGATGTATGCCCGATCAACGATGTCAAGGGTTTCAGCGGCGTTGTGATCTGTGATGAGTACACCTAAATTTCGATCGCGTAAATGCGCTATGAGTTGCTTAATATCTGCGACGGCGATTGGGTCTATCCCAGAAAGCGGTTCATCAAGCAGGATAAAATCGGGGTCCGCTGCGAGTGCTCGTGCTATCTCGACTCGCCGACATTCACCGCCAGAGAGTGTATACGCCTTGCGCGATAGTAGGTTTGTGATGCCGAGTTCGTCTGTCAGTTCACGGATACGCGGTTTGCGTTCCAATTTCCGGATACCTTTAGCCTCAAGGATCGCTTCAATATTCTGCTGAACTGTGAGTTTACGGAAAATTGATGTCTCTTGTGCCAGATAACCGATGCCGAGCCTTGCGCGTTTATACATCGGATAGGAGGTGATGTCCGTATCGGCGTACGTAATCCTACCCGAATTCGGACGAATCAACCCGACTACCATGTAAAATGTTGTCGATTTGCCAGCACCGTTGGGTCCCAACAGTCCGACGATTTCACCCTGTTGCACTGACAGGCTCACTTCGTTAACAACAATGGGTCCCTTGCGTGTATAACGTTTTACGAGTCCGTGTGCTTGTAATTCTTTTGCCATGATTTTTTTGAGAGTTATCGGTTATCAGTTTTCAGTTAATAAGTAAGAGGTTTGTGTTTAACACAGGAAATCCAGAGAACGCCTTCTTGTTCCTGACGACTGAAAACCGTTCCTCATCTCTTAATCGTCCTCAGATTCTTCTGTTTCGGTGTTTGAATCTGCATCATCGGGGTTTTCAGTGTCTGTATCAGGCTCTTCTTCCGAATCCGCATCATCAGCGTTTTCAGTATCTGTATCAGGTTCTTCTTCTGCTTTTTCTTCTGCGTCCGCTTCAGCATTGCCAGTCTCAGTGTCTGTATCCGTTTGCGTCTGATCTTCTGTTTCCGCAGAAGCAGGTGCGGAGGTTTCTTCTTCGCCGGTCTCTGCAGCGTTTTCGGTGTCTTCGGTTCCTTCTGCAGTTACCGGTGCCACTTGTGTAACGGTTACTTTGAATTTAACGCCACCTTCGCCAGTCTGTTTACCTGTCGTCCGATTAAAAGTGAAAAGCTTGGTTTCAAGTCTATCCTTGTTTTGTAAGACGACGACGTTCTCCTTGAGCGTAATGATGTTCGTCAGGTTGTTCATGATGGCGTGGTCACAGGTGGCAAAGATATCTTGATCTCGGATTTCGACGTTGCCCTCAGCAATAATTTCCGTTGTTGTGTTAGTTTCAGGGTCACTCTTCATGGTAATTTTATCAGCGTTAAGAAACCCGATTTCAACACCTTGTTCGTCATACCGGACTGTCTTGGCTTCTCCGATAAGAATCGTTATGCCTTCCTTATCATATCTTTCCATTCTTATCGCGGTACCGGTGATTGTTTCTTTACCTATTTCTACTGGGGCTCCCGTATTTTCAGCAGGTGCATCCGCTTGCCCAGTGTTCTCTGTTGTTTGCGTTTCTGAGTTCTCAGTGGCTTCCGTTTCCTCCGCACTGAGCGTTAGAGAGGTAAGGCAGACAAAGAGTATAAGGCAACCGACGTACGCACAAAAATTACAAATTTTGCGGAGCTGAGTGCTATGTTCACGTCTACTCTGGTTCAATTGTGGTTTTATGATATTCATCTATTTTCTCATCTTTAGAATAAAGTGTGAATCGATTGTTTTTCATTTTGACGGTTTCAAGTGTCGGGTTGGCGAACATTTCTGTTCCGATCCAAGTAGAATCACCGCGTACGACTGTGGCTTCCTCTGGAGCATACAATCTGCCTGCAAGGTTCTGCCAATGGAGGATTTCAGTTAACAATTTACCTTTTTCGCTGACACCGACGACCTTTCCGGTGAGGTGCAGATTGTCTTTCTTACTGCCGTTGAGGAATTGTTTGCCTTTCTGACTGTTGATAGTCATAGAAACGACACCGTCCTCAAAAATCTGAACGGTCGGATTTTCTACTTCAATGTAACTCCCATGAAATGTTGAAGTATCGCCGACAAGCGTCCATTTGACGATACCGGCTTCAGTGTGTTGTGTGGAGAACCCGTCCAACTTCTGTTTTGGAACGGGTTCTACAGATTCATTCGGGGCACTCACGGGCGTTTCCGCGCTTCTACAACCTGTTATGCAGAGCAGTAGACACAAAGATAGTCCTATAGAGATGTAACTAATTCTGTGTCTTCCAGCGTCGATGCATCCATATCCATTGTGCCGGATATTCCCGGATGTAGGATTCAATGATTTGTGTGAATCGCTGTGTATTAATAACAAGGTCTTTCTCTTTCACGTTTGTCCGTCTCAACACCAGAGGCGGTTCGATGATGGCTCGGTGTGAACCGTCGGGTTGACGGATAATAAACGACGGTAATATGGCTGCGCCTGTTTTCAAGGCGATAGCGACTGGACTATACGGCGTATAGGCACGTCTGCCAAAAAAATTGACGAAAACACCGCTCACAGTTGTGTCAACATCGGCGACGATGCCGAGCAACTCATTACGCTTGAGGCACCGAAGCGCGTGGCGTATTCCTGTGTCCCGGTCGATAGTAGCATATCCCGCTTTCTCTCGATAACGGGAAACCAAGGCGTTTAGACGAGGCGAACGCAGTTCACGGACAATAGGGGTCAACGGTGCAACTGTCGCAGAAATGCTGGCAGCGAGGAGTTCCCAATTTCCGAAATGTCCAGTTAAAATAATAGCACCTTTCCCTTGTGCCAATGCCCGCTCTATATGCTCAACGCCTTCAAGTTTAACATACCTCTGGATTTGCTGCTTATCCAGACGTGGAAACCGCATGAATTCTACGACGGTTTTGCCGAGGTTTTGGAAACACTGTTTGGCAATTGTTCTGACGCTCTGTTCATCTGAAAGCGATAGGCTACAACGGAGATGTTCGGATGCCAATTTCCGCTGCTGAGATGCGAGCCAAAACGCGAGTGTTCCCAACCATCCGCCGATAGCGAGACTCATCCGACGCGGCAGTCGAGATACGCAGCATCCAATCACTGTGGCAAGAAACGCATAGCACCGATCCTTCATTGTTACAATAGTATACTCAATTTCTCGGAAAATTACAAAGAAAAATATAAAGCAACACAAATCCTACCAGATATACGTAGAATCTATTCTTTCGTTGCATTGACGGATGATTCCCTTTATTTTTTTGCTATCCTTACATGGATGACACGGATTTTTGAGAAAAAAATATTTACGCACCCCTTGACTTCCAGCATAATTTGTGGTAGACTCTAAAACAGAAGCAGGAACGGACATCTCCATGCATAACCCCGAAAATATTAACAAGCAGATCTACCGACTCGCGCTGCCGAATGTCGTTAGCAATTTTTCTATCCCGCTCTTAGGGGCAGTGGATACCGCTCTAATGGGCAGACTGGAGTCCGAATCTTACCTCGGTGCTGTCGGTATCGGTGGCATTATCTTTAGTTTTATCTATTGGGGATTCGGGTTCCTCAGAATGACGACGACGGGGTTGACAGCGCAAGCCTTCGGTGAAAAAGACCTCCGAGAGTGTGGACGTTTGCTACTCAGGGCAGTATGCATCGGTATCACTTCAACCGGACTGCTCTTTATTCTCCAGTGGCAATTGATTGATTTCAGTTTCCTGCTGATTGATGCCAGTCCGGACGTAGAACACCTCGCCCGCGTCTATTTCCATATCCGCATCTATGCTGCCCCTGCGACACTCTGTCTCCACGCGTTTCACGGGGTCTTTTTAGGATTACAGAATGCACACTTTCCGATGGTTCTGACGGTTGTGGTGAATCTCATCAATGTGGTTCTGAATCTCGTATTTGTGAAACTGTTCGGGATGAATGTAGATGGGGTGGCTTTGGCGACTGTTATCGCACAATATATCGGGCTGTTCTTGGCAATTCTACTTTTTTGGCGACACTATTGCGGTCTCTTGACACCGTTGCGGATGCGCGAGGTTCTGGTGTTGTCAAAGCTGAAACGTTTTCTTAGCATTAGTGGCGACATTTTCATCAGGACCTGTTGCCTCGTGTTTAGCCATGCCGTTTTCACAGCGAAGTCTGCCGCTTTGAGTGATACGATCCTTGCGATTAACACGATTCTACTTCAGTTTGTCAATCTTTTATCTTATGCGATTGATGGACTCGCCTTTGCCGCCGAGAGTCTGATTGGTAAATACAAGGGAGCCAAGGATACCGTGAACCTGAAACGGACGATCCGCAAGACCTTTTTCTGGTCGTTCCTGTTTGGAACCGCGATTATGCTAATCTTCCTCTTGTTTGGGGGGCAGTTGTTACGTCTTTTCACGGATCAGAAACCGCTTATTGCACAAGCGAAACCGTATCTTATCTGGATAATCGTCGCGCCTGTCATAAACGTCGCCGCCTACATTTGGGACGGTATTTTTCTGGGTGCAACGGCTTCTAAAGCACTGCGGAATTCTGTCGTTCTGTCAACGGCACTTTATTTAACTACCGTCTACTTGCTGATGCCGTTTGGCAATCACGGATTATGGTGTGCGCTGACCGTCCTTCTGGTCGCTCGCGGCGTATCCCTGACGATATTGGCACCGCGATACCTGTTTAGGCAAGACACGCCTGATTCCCGATAACCGATAATTAAATGCTTCTCTAAAAAACTTGAAACCTATTACAATTTGTGCTAAATTTAAAAATATCATACGTAGGACTTACGCAATTTTGACCGGAACACTCGGTTTTAGAGGCAGATGCGGAAAAAACACAAGCATTTGGGACACAGGAGACCAACAGTTTCCTATGCTACAAAAAAGCACGCTGCGTAAGTCCTGATACGCTATAAGGAGAACAATGTAAAATGCCGAAATTTGGTGTCAATTTATTACTCTGGGCAGATAAATTTGATCGAGAAACCGCAGACCTAATCCCGACAGTCGCTGAAATGGGTTTTGATGGTGTCGAAATCCCTATCTTCGACCCAGATACGGTGGATATTCCATACACCCAAGCGTTACTGAAGGATACCGGTTTAGAAACCATCGGATGTAACATCATGGGTGGGGATAGGAACCCGATTGACGAGGATCCTGCTATTCGCGAGAATGCGAAAACCTATCTCAAGCGCACAGTCGAGATTATTGCGGAATTAGGGGCAGATACGCTCGTTGGACCGATGTACAGTGCCGTCGGTAAACTCGTTGGGCGCGGTAGGAACGAACAGGAATGGGATTGGTGCGTGGAAGGCTTACAAGAGGTCGCTGAATTCAGCGGAAAACTCGGTGTCACCCTCGCGAGTGAACCGCTCAACCGATTTGAAACCTATTTTGTTAATATCGCCGAAGATGCCGTTAAACTTTGTCAAGCAGTGGATAGTCCGTATTTTAAAGTACATCTGGATACATTCCACATGAACATAGAAGAAAAAGATCAAGCGGAAGCGATTATTAGCACTGGAGACTATTTGCATCATGTACACTGTTGTGAAAACGATCGCGGGACTCCCGGGACCGGACTTGTTGATTGGGAAGGCGTTTTTGGTGCGCTTGCTAAGGTGAACTACGACAGATGGCTCGTGATTGAATCGTTCACGCCAGCAGTGAAGGAGATCGCCGCTGCGACGTGCATCTGGCGCGACATCGCACCGAGTGCCGAGAGTCTCGCGACAGACGGACTGGCGTTCCTGAAACAGAAAGCAGCCGAATACTTATAGTATCCGGTCGCTGTCGTCGTGCGGTTCTGGGACGGACTTGAAGAAATACCCCAGCCAAAATCCCATAGACGAAGTGCGTTATCGCATGTTTATGGGTATAACCACGCTAAGTATTGGAGGATTGAGATGCGTTGCTTCAAATTAATCGGGCTGTTTTACCCAATATTCTTTGCTGCTTTTCTAATAGGCGATGTTTTTGCGCAGCATTCAACGCCAGAAGCGATGGAGACGGATGCTGCCACGGAATCGCAATTTCTCAGCAATGTTCGACAACTCACTTATGACGGGAAGCGCGCTGGAGAGGGTTATTTCTCTAAAGATGGCAACGCGCTTATCTTCCAAAGCGAACGCAAACCGGATAACCCGTTTTATCAGATTTATCTTTTGGACCTACTAACAGGTGATACGCATCGCGTCTCAACGGGTATCGGAAAAACAACTTGTGCCTTTTTTCGTCCAGGGACAGATGAAGTGCTGTATGCTTCAACACACCACGATTCGTTCGCGAAGGCAAAACAGGAAGAAGAACTGAAATTCCGTGCCTCTGGACAAGAACGCCGTTACAGTTGGGATTACGATGAAGCGATGGACATCTTCTCGGCAAACCGAGACGGAAGTAACCTCACACAGTTGACAGACGCACCGGGGTATGATGCTGAAGCCTCGTATTCACCTGACGGCAAACATATCGTTTTCTGTTCGCTGCGGGATGCCTATCCGAAAAGTCAACACTCCGCTAAGGACCTAAAGCAATTAGAGATCGATCTGTCCTATTTCGGCGAAATCTATATCATGAATGCCGACGGAACCGGTCAGACACGGTTGACAGATTCACCCGGGTATGATGGCGGTCCCTTCTTTACACCTGATGGACAACACATCGTCTGGCGACACTTTACACCCGACGGCAGTCAGAGCGACATCTATACCATGCGGATTGACGGTTCAAACGTCCTACGCCTGACCGATTTCAATAGCATGTCTTGGGCACCCTATTTCCATCCGAGTGGTGCTTATGTTATCTTCGCTTCTAACAAACTCGGTTTTTCCAATTTTGAGTTATACCTTGTTGATGCGAGAGGTAGGCACGAACCTGTGCGTGTTACCTCAACCGACGGGTTTGATGGACTCCCCGTCTTTTCTCCCGATGGCAATCGTTTGTGCTGGACCTCGAACCGGAACAGCCAAGACGTTTCGCAGCTCTACCTTGCCGATTGGGATCATCAAGCCGCGCTGGCGGCGGTTACGTCTGCCCCGGTCTATACTGACGCTCATGAGCTTCCGGAAACAGACGGTTTCATTCCCGCACACGATACATCAAGCGCAACGAAGATCAGTATCCGGCAGCAGATAGAATTCCTTGCTTCTGACGAACTCGAAGGTCGGATGAGCGGCTCCGAAGGTGCGAAACGCGCAGCGGAACACATCTCTACACAATTCAAGCGACTCAATCTCAAACCTATCGGCGATGCAGCAAGTTACTTCCAAGAATTTGAATTCACCGCCGGAAGACGGATTATAGCAGGAGAAAACCGCTTCCGTATCACACGCCAGACACACGGCTCCGAAGAGGTGTTGGAATTCAGTGTCGAGCGTGATTTCCAACCGCTCTCTTTCTCTCAGAATGGTGTCGTTGAGGGTGAAGTGGTCTTTGTCGGATACGGATTAACTGTCCCCGGCGAATTAGGCGAAGGCTATGACGCTTATGCCGGTTTAGATGTCCAAGATAAGATCGTCGTTGCACTCCGTTATGTTCCGGAAGGTGTTGAACCGGAACGTCGTCAACAATTGAACCGGTATGCGGGACTCCGTTACAAAGCGATGCAGGCACGGGAGCAAGGTGCAAAGGCGTTTCTCGTCGTTGCCGGTCCGAACTCGCCAAACGCTGGTAAACTGATTCCGCTTGATTTTGACAGCAGCCTCGCAGATTCGGGAATTGTCGCCGCATCTATCAGCGATACCGTCGCAAACGCACTCTTCGCGCCATCCGGTAAAAGTCTGAAGGATACCCAATCCGGGTTAGATGTAGAAAACCCGCATTTTCTCGGTCAGTTTCCGTTACCTGATGTCAAGATTGAGATCGTCGTTTCGGTCGAGAAAGTCAAGAAAGCCGACCATAACGTTGTCGCGCTTTTGCCGTCACCGACATTAACAGATGAAACCGAGTACGTTATTGTCGGTGCACATTACGATCACATCGGACGTGGTGAGATCGGTTCACTGGCGCGGAAAGGTGAGGAGGGGCAGATTCACAACGGTGCAGATGATAACGCGTCCGGTACTGCGGTTGTATTGGAGTTGGCAACCGCACTCAGTGAAGCGTTTCAGCAAGAACCCGAAAAGTTTCGGAGAGGCGTTATTTTCGCGCTCTGGTCTGGTGAGGAACTTGGACTCATCGGCTCTACGCACTTTGTTAATCACCCTATCGTTCCTTTAGAAAAGGTGGCGGCTTACGTCAACTTTGATATGGTCGGACGGCTCCGTGAAAACAAACTTATCTTGCAGGGTGTCGGTTCGTCGTCCGTGTGGACGAAGTTGATTGAAAAACGGAATGTCCCTATAGGCTTTAATCTGACCTTACAAGATGATCCGTATCTGCCAACGGATGTAACCGCCTTCTATCCGAAGGAGGTACCGGTGCTGAGTTTCTTCACCGGTGGACACGAGGACTATAACCGACCGACAGATGACCCAGATACGCTCAATTATGACGGTATAGAACGGATCGCGCGCTTGGCACACGGTATTGTCTTAGACTTAATCGGTGCCGCTGAACGTCCGGCGTACGTTCGCGTTGAACGGAGTCAATCAGAAGAAGGGAGTCGTGATACACTCCGCGCGTATCTCGGTACGATTCCCGATTATACAACGGAAGGCACGGGTGTCAAAATTTCCGGTGTCCGTGCTGGGGGTCCTGCTGATAAAGCCGGTTTAAAGGGTGGTGATGTCATCGTCGAATTCGGTGGACAGCAAATCGCAAATATCTATGATTATACTTATGCCCTGGATGCCGTGAAGATTGGGGAACCGGTTGAAGTTGTTGTACTGCGAGAAGGAAAACGGATAAAGTTGACAGTCACACCTGAAGCGCGAAATTAATTTCCGCTGAAATCTATGAATCACTACTTCTGTTTGGGTGATAATTGAGGCGGCACCTGAGTAGGTGTAAACTATCAAGAATAGACTTCTCCAAGACACGAGTTCTCACCAAGGTGAGAACTCGTGCGCTTTAACGGGTTTTCAGACGCTGTTAGCGCGTGCGCTACTTTTTTGGGCGTCAACAATTTGTGCTACTCAGAGGCGAAATGTGCGACGACACCGGCGTGGTCAGAGGGCCACAACCCAGAAGGTAACCGATCTGCTGGCTTATCGCCAATAGTATAGGTCATAACAGCAGTAGGGAGTTCCAAATTGCGGACAAAAATCTGGTCAATCCGTTCATAATGCTCACTGACTTCATTTTGAAGTTGACTCGCTTGACAGCAGGTGTAGCCGGTTCCCTCGGAGTCCATCTGCCATGTGTCAACATACCCTGCTGCGAGTAACATCTGGTAAGTCGTGCTATCGGGAGCCGGTGTGTTGAAATCACCTAACAGGATGATGGGCAAGGTTTCACTCTCAAGGCTATCTATCAGCTGTTGTGCTTGTGCAATCCGAATATCCTGCCCGAAAAACTCTAAGTGTGTATTGACGACGCGGTAGGTAACTCCAGAAATAGTGGCATCTATTGCGACATAGCCTCGTAGTATTTCAAGGAAGAGTGCTTCGACCGCAAACGCCTCGTCATAATTCGCGCTCATGGGACGCGAGACTGTGACATCGCTTCGGGCAAGGATCACATCAAAATCAGTCAAGCGAATATCGTCATATTGGGTAAAGGATCCCTCTGCACTCATCGGCATTTCGACATCAGCATTTTGGACTTTCGCAGCGACTTGATAGTTTAAGCCTTCGGCTTGAAGTGCGTCCATCAAAATTTCGAGAAAATCGAGGACGACCTCTTCAGCAGGTTCGCCGCCTGTGAGTCGGTCTCCTGGGCTTTGTCGCCGTAGTAGCGAAATTTCCTGTAGCCCGATGATGTGGGGACGATGCGTTTTGATCAAGGCGGCAATCTGTGCGGCACGTCCCGGAAAATCTGAGGCTATCACCTTGGTGTAGGCACCAGCAACCGCTGCTGGGACCTCAAGGAGATTCGTTATTCCTACAACTGACTCTATACCGGTACCCACGTAGACGTTATAAGTCATCACTGTGAGGGGCTCTATTTCTGATGGACCTTCATCTGGTAGCATCGGGGTTGATATTCTTTCGCAACCCGAAAAACTTAATAGGATGCCAAATAATAGGAGAACAATTTTGATGGAACTCTCAAACTTTGAATACCGACTGTAAACATTCAAATTTTTTAACATTTTTCCCTCTAACGCCTCAAATTGTAAATTTGGGCTATTTTTTATCGTTCAAATCTTTTGGTCGCAAGTCGTGCGAATTTTCTTGCACACGTTTTAGGACAAAAACTGGATAAGAAAGAGAATACCATAAACCTGTTTGGATGTCAAAGCAAATCGTCTGAACCCATATCTCCTTTTCCTTGACATTTGCCTGCCTTTCCCCTATACTTAACGCAGTTTATAGAAGACGCAAGGAGGAATCATCTTGAAATTTCGCTACAGAGTCAATAGATATTACTGGAAATTAGTGATCTCTGCTATTTATATGGCGACTGTTCTCTTTATCGGATGCAGTCAAAAAACAGGTATGCCAGAAAACCTTCAAACGGCATTGCTCACTGGGACAATCGTTGAGATTGACGACCACGGCAATGCTGTGACGGATTTGGAAATCGCACCCTTCACCGAACGCGGGTGGAAACTTGGGGATACGCTTGAAGCAACGTTTGAAACAGGACAGAAAATTCAGATAAAATTCGTTGAGAACTATGGGAATGTGCCTGTCGGAGACTATCTGGGACGGTTTTCGACCTCTACGGAACGGTTTAAAATCGCGATTAATATGGGAAATATCGCTAAGACCTTAGCGTTGACGAGTCCAAGCAAGGTAATCCTCCAGAAAGTTGAACCCACACCCGTAGATTGAGCAAGTTTCCTATGACGGATAGACACACTTTACTCGGCAAATGTAAACTGACTCCCAGACAGTCAGACCCACTATGTGAGGATGAATATAGAAGATGCTCCTGACCGTTAAACAGGCAAGCGAATGGGCTTCAAAACATCTCAATAAAAACGTTACACCTGCAAATATCACCTATTTGATCCAATATGGTCGGATTGAATCTGTCGTTGATAATGGGTTAACAATGGTGCCTATCAAAGGTCTTGAGGCTTACTACAGCCTGGATCGTCGGGAGAGACGGTGGAAAGATGAACTCGGCAATGACTTGAACTGGACGTTGTCGTTTGAAAAATTCAAAGAGGCAGAAACAACAAAGCACGTCCACAGATTGCATCCTTACAAAGGCAAATTCATCCCGCAATTGGTGGAGTATTTTTTAGATTCGCATACCGATAACTTCAAAACGGATGTCTATTTTAAATCGGGGGATATTGTGCTTGACCCGTTTTGTGGGAGCGGTACGACCTTAGTCCAAGCGAGTGAACTCGGTATGCACGCGGTCGGTATTGATGTTTCAGCGTTTAACGCTTTTATCAGTAATGCTAAGGTGGCGACATACAATTTGATGCACTTGTATGCGGAAAGCCGGAAGATCACGGAGGCTCTCAAGAATTTTGTCGCGACATCTGGAATACTCGAATTTGACGCTAAACTCGCCGAGAAACTGACCGAATTCAACAATCAATATTTTCCCATCTCTTTCAAGCGTCAAGTCAGGTTGGGTGAAGTTGACCAGAAACGATATGGTGCGGAGAAGGAGTCCGCTTTTTTAGAAACGTATCGCGAACTTGTGTCAGAGCACCAAATTGATCTACAAATGCCTCTGGATTCTGCGCGTTTTATGAAGAAATGGTATCTTCCAGGAGTCAGGGCTGAGATAGATTTCGTCCACAATTTGATCCAAGAAGTTGAGAACCCTTCGACACGAAATGCTCTGATGTTGATTTTGAGTCGGACGATCCGTTCCTGTAGAGCCACAACACACGCAGATTTAGGCACATTACGAAAACCGGTAACGACGACCTATTATTGCCGAAAGCACGGGAAAGTTTGCAAACCGCTCTTTTCTATCCTCGGTTGGTGGGACCGATACTGTAAGGATAGTGTGCAACGATGGGGTGAATTCAGGAAGTTAAAAACAGACACTTTTCAACACTGTTTAACGGGTGATTCGCGAACGATTGACATCTTCGCTATGCTAAAAGGCATAAATCCGCAATTTACAGCGTTGGTTCAAAAGCAACGGATTAAGGGTATCTTCACAAGTCCACCATACCTTGGACTTATCAACTATCACGAGCAACACGCTTATGCCTATGATCTCTTCGGGTTCAAAAGATTAGATGAATTGGAGATTGGTCCGCTCTTTAGAGGAAAAGGACGCGAGGCGCGGGAGTCATACATTCAGGGTGTCGCGGGAGTTTTCAAAAACTGTAAACGATTTTTGGCTGACGATTATGATGTCTTCGTTGTCGCAAACGATAAGTTTAATATGTATCCGACTATCGCCGAAATGGCGGGGATGTGTATTGTCAATCAACACAAGCGTCCTGTGTTGAATCGAACCGAAAAGAATCGAGAAACTGCTTATCCTGAAACGATATTCCATCTCAAAAAGACACAGAAGAATCAGATAACTTCATCATATCGCTTATGAAAGTTGACAACACTTTTGATAAAACGGAATTATTACAACGCCTCAGTACTGCCCACGGTTTGCCTTTACAGTCCATAACCTTTTTTCCCGAAGGTGAAGACAGTTACGGTTACATCGCTGTGTCCGAAACAGGCGAGAGGTATTTTGCTAAAGCGTCAACTTCTGTGCCGAACAGTCGTTTGCTGGTGGCTTCGCTTTTGCGAAACCGGTGTAACATATCCGGTGTTGTCGCACCTTTGGAAACAGAGGAAGGGGAACTGAGCGTTCCGTGGCAGGATTTTCGTGTCGCTCTGTTTCCGTTCATTGAAGGTAAAAGTCGTTGGGATTTATGGAAAGTCGGGAAAGATTTCACCGATACAGAACTATCGCGAACGGGAGCATTACTCGCGGCGATCCACGAAAGCACAGACGCAATCGCTTATGATAACCTCACCGTCGCGAAGTATGACTTACCTGAACGGCATGAATTGGACACAGTACTTGCGGCACCGGAACAGATACCGCCTCGCAACCGATACCAGAAGCAGCTACTTCAAGCGATTGCGCAACACAGATCAGAGGTTCAACAGACAGTAGAGCGATACGGTAGTCTCGGACGTTTGGCGGCAGCATCACAAACGCCTTTCGTGGTTACACACGGCGATCCAACACCCGGGAATCTTATTTTCGGTACTGAAAACCGGCTTCACATTATTGATTGGGATGGTGTCTGCTTAGGTCCCCCTGAAAAAGACTTGGTCTCTTTCACAGGTGAACGGTTTGAGGTGGTTTTAGAAAGTTATCTCGCCGGAAGGCGAAATCCAGTTAGACTCCACGCCGATATTTTCGGTTTCTATATCTATGAATGGACAATCAATGAGATCCGAGATTACGGCACTAAAATCCTTTTTAAGAATAAGGACGCACAGCAGAATGAATACGATTGGGAAAGTTTGCAAGACTATCTTCCACCGAATCGTGAATTGATGGAAGACGGGATTGCGGCTCTCCGAAATACACTCGGTAGGTATAATCTTTTACCCAACAATGGAGGTTAGATAATGTCTCAAATCAAATCTGTATTACTCTGGGAAAACCAACGGCGTTATGTCCGTGAGGCGATTGATGCCGGTACGCTTAAAGGCGCAATTATCCCAACGGGTAGCACTGAGCAACACAACGAGCATTTGGCGATGTACCACGATACGCAGAGCGCGGTGTATGTCTCCAAATTAGCAGCTGAGAAATTGTTCCCACAGGTGATTGTCACAACGCCTTTAGCCATCGGTGTCTCGGAACATTGGATGGACCATAAAGGGACGCTCACACTCCGTGCCGAAGTCTTTGGCGAGGTGTTATATGATGTCGCTGATAGCATGCGCCGACACGGGATCAGCAACATCTTGATTGTCAACGGTCATGCGGGGAACGCCGGACCGGTGAACCAACGCCTGGACGGCTATCGGGAGAAACTCGGTATCAATATCGCGTTTCACTCGTATTGGGAGGCGTATAGCAGTGAGTTAGTGCAGGAGCAGATGGAATCGGGTGTCTGTCCGGGACACGCCGCGGAGTTTGAAACGGCGTTCGCGCTCGCTGCCTTTGCGGAGAACGTGGATTGGAACGGCGTGGATTACGACAGTGCGAAACTCACGATCTCCAATGAAGGTCAGGCGAAATCGGATCGCGAATACCATCATCAGGCAAAACTCGCTACAGCCGAGAGCGGGCAAGCGATGATTGATGTCGCTGTAGATTGGGTCGCCGAGAAAATGCAGGGAATGCTTTAATAGTTATCGGTTATCAGTCGTCAGTTGTCAGTTAAGAAGGTCTTGGGGTGTCAAGGTTTCTGGTGAAGCCTATAAGTTGACACGATACCAAAGTAAACCTCTTTAACTGATAACCGATAACTGAAAACTGAAAACTATTTTAATGTCCCTCAAGAGCCTTGCGTAATCCGTCACCCTGTTGACGCCACCAACTGTAGAGGATGGAAATATCGGTGCCGATACAGAAATGTCGCACCCCGATGTCCAGATAGCGTTTCGCGTCGTCGGCACTTCCGATTTCGGCGCGCGGCGGGACCCCCATTTTTACGGCGGTCTTAAACACCTTGTCGTGCGCGTCTCGGATTTCAGGAGCACCGCGCTGACCGACCATCCCGATGCTCATTGAATAGTCTGAACCACCCCACTGAATCATATCAACGCCTTCAATAGACAGCACCTCTTCAAGGTTGTCAACGGTGCCTTTTTTCTCAATCATAATGACGTTGACGACATCACGGAGTGCTTGGACGTATTCTGGCCCGCCGCCGTACCCCATATAGGAAAACCTTCGGGTTGCGACCCCGTAGCTGCCACCATCTTCTGGCGTATCTGCCCGTGTAATCTTGACACATTCTTTGACATCTTCGACGTTTTGGCAGTCCGCATAAAGGACGCTCTGGAAGCCTGAACCGATCGCGCGTTGGGCAATAAAACCGCGCGGTTCTTGGTCTACCTTAATCATTGTGGAGATGTTGTGCAGTTCTGCCGCTCGACACAGGTTGTCCAGATCGTGCAGATCAAACGGACCGTATTCGCCTACGAATTCGACATAATCATACAAACCCGTGTGTCCAATCGCTTCGACGATGGAGGGCCAAGTGGTATGGATATGTGTGCCAACTGTCGGTTTGTCAGCGTTGAGTAGTTCTCTAAATGTATTTTTTCGCATAAATTGCTCCTCTGTTTTTAGGTATAGGACGTAGCATTCAAGCCTACATTAACATTACCAGAGATTTACACTTTTTTCAACAACTTTCGGCTTGAAAGGATGCCAAAAAACACTTGCTTGTCAACACTCTTTCTGATAAACTTGCAATATCTGACTCGGATTCATCGATGTATCCAAATTCCCTCCCTTTAAGACACAGACAGAGGTATCTCATGAAAAATTTAATTACACTACCAACAAATTTTACGGACTATTTGACAATCGAAAACGCCGATCTCCGTTTTACAGAGGCGACCGATGTTGCGGAATGTATCATCAAGGCAGGCGTAGAAATTTATCGGAATATGGATCACGCCGCGATTTTCTGTGACCCGCCACACCTCGTTGCAGACGGCTTAAAACAACTCGGTTATGTCAACGGTTGGGATGCGCGATGTTATCCGTCGCCTGTTGACGGTTGCGACTATATCAATGTCTCCGCGCAACTACCAGCGGACAGTCCAGCACACCGTGATGGTTGGTTCGACTATGTTGCGGTTGTGCATCCGGTTGATAAACTGGCACTGCAGCACATGCTTGGACAGGGATACGGAAACCCGTTTATCCATCATCTGACGTGGGGACTTGTCCCTCCCGAACGCGCGACCGCCGATGATTTTGAATACGCCAGCCGAGTCGTGCCGTTTATGGTAGAGAGACGGGAAGTTATCGGGGATGCTATCGGTGATGCCCCGGGGACTCTAATTATCGCGTTACCGGAGCATATCCTGTCACATCCGAAGTTTGCGGAATCCCTGCCGACATGGCTCGGCAATCTTGACAAAGACGAGTATCAGGTCGAATCCATGCAGGGTGGTGGTTTCCTGATCCAGTTCTTTGTGCTAACGGGTGGCAGGATTGAGGTTGCTTTACGCGTAGATACGACACAGACCTTTAACCCGAAAAGCGTACATAAGATTTCGGAAGACGAAATCAGTGCCGTGCAGGATGAATAGCGAAAATTAACGCTGTTCCATTTACGTTGACGATGGAGATGTTAAGTGATATACTTAACGTAGTTTGTGGAGGATACCGAGCAGTTGGCTCCTGAAGAACTTGAAGCTATTGAAACACTTGCTAAGTCGCGTGGAGTATCCGCCACAAATCTAATTCGGGAGTGGGTTGTCGGATGTATTGATCAAGTATGATAGCACAAAAGGCGTGAATCATTGCCGGATAGGAGGTTATCGCATAATGTCATATAGTAGTTTTACTTTGGATAGTGTAAAAACTAAGTTTCAACTTGAAATCGCTATACCGACTAACCTCTTTTGTGATATGGCTCCTGTGGAGCCGAGCGCGCATCTGACAACAGAATTAGCGCGCAATGTGCCAGTCGCACTCGCCATCGGCACAGAAAAAGCGAGATCAGAGATGATTGTTGGTGACGTTCTCCTTGAGCTGCGGGACCACTTTGATCAGCAGATTAGCCTCTTTTCGGGTATTGACTTTAGCGTTGATGCTGAGAAAGGATTGACTGGGGTATGTGACTTTCTGGTGAGCCTGTCACCGGTACCATTTGTTTTGGAAGCACCTATTATTGTTCTTGTTGAGGCAAAAAAGGATGACGTATTGGAAGGGATCGGTCAGTGTGTTGCAGAGATGATCGCTGCACAGCAATTTAATGCCGAAAGAGGGAACAGTATCTCCTGCATTTATGGGGTTAGCACGACTGGAGCGGATTGGCGATTTCTCAAATTAGAGGGGCAGAAACTTCATATCGACACAGAATTCTACTCAATTCACGCGTGCGACAAAATCCTCGGCATCCTTGCGAGTATGGTGGAGCAAAAGGCGTAAGATATTCCGGTAGGTCCTCTCAGGACAATGGAAAACAATGGAAAACAAAGAAACTATGGCATGCAGTATAATGGAAGAAGTTCGCGAAATGCGGCGTAAAATCTCAGCGAAGTTTGGACACGATCTCAACCGATTGTTTGCGTATTACCAAAAGTTAGAAGCTGAAATGCGGAAGTCTGGTAGATACAGATTTGCAGATCCACCAAGCGAAAAGCTTGAATTTGATAGACATTTCGTTGAAAGGAGGAACTAAAAAATGGATACAAAATGGATTCAATCAAATCCATCTATCATGATGGGAAAACCTGTCATTACCGGTACCCGTATCCCTGTTGAATTGATTTTGGAGAAGTTCGGGGCAGGCGAAACAATTGAGCAATTGCTTGAGGCATATCCGCGTTTAACTGAAGAGGGTATCCGTGCAGCTTTTCGTTTTGCGGCCCAAGCCCTTCGCGCGAAGGCATAATCTGGCTCCCATGGGTAATCAATCCGGAAATGCCTATTTTCAAAAAAACGCGAGGTAGCCTACGTGAATCATAATGTAGACTGAAAGGAATTTTGATATGGATGAAAAAGTGCCTGAATTGTTAGATTTAACACGAAAACTTTTAGATCAAGCCATGGACATTGTTAAAACCCCGCTCTCGCAAACCTCCGTAGAACGTAAGGAAATTCTATATCAGATTTTTTTGCGAGTTCAGCTTAGTGAAGCTTTAAAGTTTGGCTACGGGGCTTACTACAGTTGTCATAACGGTTGGGGGCATGGAGGGATCGGAGCGGCTCGCTCTATATACGAAATTCTTCTTGATATTAAATATATCAATCAGGATGATTCATATAAAGAAGGACGCTTTACGAGGTTTTTCGATCACGGTGCGGAACATCTTGTACTGCCTCTTTGGGAGGAATCATCTTAAATGGCGTATAGCGATTTTACTTTAGAAGCAGCGGTGGAAACGTTTCATCTGGAAATCGTTGAACCTGTAGGCATTTTCTCTAATTTAGAAGGTGTTGATCGGGGAGATGATTTCACAACGCAGCTTGCAATGAGAGCACAGTTAGCTGATGCTATAAACACAGATAAGGCGAAGTCTGAACTGATTATCTCTCATGTCATCGCTGAACTCCGCCAACACTATAATTGCTGCATCAGTTTCTTTTCAGGAACCGATTTCGATGTTGATGCGGAAAACGGACTCACCGGTGTGTGCGATTTCTTGATAAGTTTATCACCCACGCAGCTTTTTATCAGAGCTCCTGTCGCTATCCTTGTCGAAGTCCCTCCGATTGCTGGGAAAGATGAGTCTATAATTATTGGTCTTGGCCCCTGCGTCGCGAAAATGGTCGCTGCACAACGCTTTAATGCGAAAAAAGAGAACGAAATCCGTTGTATTTATGGGGCTACGACTAAAGGCACCGAGTGGATGTTCCTCAAATTGGAGGAGCGGAGACTCAGCGTAGATCTAATGTCCTACCGAATTGCACAATGCGATCAGATCTTGGGTATCCTTTCCAGCATGGTAGAACAAAAGGCATAAGGATGAAAGGAGGTTCTAACAAATGGCGTATAGCAATTTTACTTTAGAGGTAGTGCACCGAGAGTTTCAACTGGAAATCGTTGAATCCGCTGGCATCTTTTCTCAAGCGTCAACGATAGTGCCACAAGAACACTTTATGGCAGAACTTGAGGAAAAAGTTGATTTAGCCATCTCCAGCGGTACAGAAAAAGCACGCTCGGAACTGATTGTCACCGATGTTCTTTTTCAACTCCGAGAGCACTTTAATCGTCGCATCAGTTTTTTTTCAGGGATTGAGTTCAGCGTTGACACCGAACAGGGATTAACAGGCGTATGCGATTTTTTAGTGAGTCTGTCGCCGATACTCTCTTTCTTAGAGGCACCAGTCATCATTCTTGTTGAAGCGAAGCGGGAGAATTTGACGACCGGCTTCGGTCAGTGTGCCGCTGAGATGATCGCTGCACAACGCTTTAACAAGGAAAAAGGGAATGACATCCCTCACATTTATGGTGCTACCACTTCCGGAACAGAGTGGCGATTTCTTAAATTGGAAGGCGCGAGACTCCATATTGATAGAACTGTCTACCCAATTGCACAATGCGACAAAATCCTCGGTATCCTCTCAAGCATGGTGGAGCAAAAGGTATAGCTCTTTTGAAGGGGTTGTGATCGTTGAAACCCGATACCGCACCATGAAAATTAAAAAATTTTGCAATTGCGGCGAGAATATGGTATAATATAGGAATAGATAGAATTTTCAAAATTAAAACCTTTTTAATCCAATCCAGAGAGGTTGAAAAAAGGATGCAAGATCAGAATTTGAATCGGACCCAAAATGTAGACTGTCCATCGGAATTGTTTGGATGATGCCTTTCTCGTCACATCAGACGGGGGAGGCTTTTTTATTATCAGAACGTAAGTCATAAACCTGCACGGGATAAAAAAATGTCAACAACAGTTTCCACGGGGCGTGAAAAAGCACAAGTGATGAACGCTGAAGAAATTCGCCGCGCCTTACTCAGAATTGCTCATGAGATTTTAGAGCATAATCATAAGCATATTGAAGATCTCGTATTTGTCGGCGTTAAAAGTCGTGGTGATATTCTTGCCCATCGAATCGCCGAAAACCTCGAACGCATCGAACAGATTGAGGTGGATGTCGGTGCCGTTGATATCACGCTCCATCGAGATGATCTTAACCTCCATGAGAGACAGGTTCGGGTGAGTACGACCGATATACCTTTTGATATTACTGACAAACGGGTGATCTTAGTAGACGAGGTTCTCTATACAGGACGCACCGTTCGCGCTGCAATGGATGCACTCATGGACTTCGGTAGACCTGCGGCGATCCAATTGGCAACCCTGATTGACAGAGGTCATCGCGAATTGCCGATCGCCTCCGATTATGTCGGCAAAAATGTACCTACCTCCCGAAAAGAGTTCGTTCGGGTACGCCTCGCCGAAGAGGGTGGCGTAGATGCCGCTATCATTTATGAAAGGGAGGGTGAATGAGCGACGCGTTTATCGTTAACGGGCATATCATCGATCCCGCAAATAATATTGATGAAGTCGGGGATCTCCATATCACAGATGGTAAAATCGGACCAGTGATTAGCCATGATTCTAATGATTACCGGGATTTAAATCGTGGTAGATCATATCAATCACCGGTCTACGATGCAACAGGGTTAGTTGTTGCACCGGGTTTAATCGACATGCATGTACATCTCCGTGAACCCGGGTTTGAGCATAAAGAGACGATCGAGACCGGCACAGCAGCGGCAGCAGCGGGTGGGTTCACCTCTGTCGCTTGTATGGCGAATACGTCCCCAGTAATAGATACGCCTGAAAAAATTGAAAAGATTTATAACATCGCCAGTGAAACCGCAAAGACAAACGTCTTTCCGTTCGGTAGTATCACCAAAGCACTCGCGGGTGAGGAACTTACCGACATGCGCGGGATGTACTCGGCAGGAGCCATCGGTTTCACCGATGATGGCGTTACCGTCATGAACGCTGCGCTCATGCGCGACGCGCTCGCGTTAAGTGCAGAACTCGGTTTTCCGATCATGGTCCACTGTGAAGAGCATCATCTGAATGCTGGTGCTGTTATGAATCTCGGAGAGACATCTCGAAAACTCGGTCTTATCGGGAGTCCGAACGCTGCAGAGGACATCATCGTTGCGCGCGATATTATGTTAGCAGAGATGACGGGTGGACACCTTCACGTGCTACACGTCAGCACTGCCGGTGCCGTTGAATTGGTACGTCAGGGAAAAAAGCGTGGTGTTCATGTTACTGCTGAGGTTTGTCCGCACCACTGGATCCTCACGGATGCAGAGGTCGAGAAACAGGGAACGAATGCCAAGATGCATCCGCCGCTACGTACACAGACCGATATTGACGCAATCCTTGAGGGATTACGCGACGGAACGATTGACGCAATCGCGACCGACCACGCACCGCACGCGCCTTCGGAAAAGGCGCAAGGCATGGTTGACGCGCCTAACGGTATTATCGGCTTAGAAACGTGTTTGCCGCTCGTGTTTACATACCTCGTTCAACCGGGGCACCTCACATTGGCAGAGGCAATCGCAAAGATGACGGTTGTTCCAGCACATATACTCGGTATTGACCGAGGAACACTTTCTGTTGGCGCAGCTGCGGATGTTACGCTTATTGACACTGGCACAATAAACCGGGTTGACATAACGAAATCTCGTTCAAAAAGTCAAAATACACCTTTTAATGGTTGGGAACTTAAAGGTTGGCAAACGCTTACACTTAGGGGAGGGAGTAGCCAGTAACCAGTAACCAGTGGCCAGTTAAGAGGCATTGGGTTCACCTAACACTTCTTTAACTGGTAACTGGTAACTGGTAACTTTAAAAATATGAAAGCAATTTTGGCGTTAAGCGATGGAACAGTTTTCGAGGGTGAACAGTTTGGTGCGACAGGCGAAGCTATCGGTGAAGTCGTCTTTAATACCAGCATGACTGGTTATCAGGAAGTCTTAACCGATCCCTCTTACAAGGGGCAAATCGTCACAATGACGTATCCCTTGATAGGTAATTACGGCTGCAACGAAGCAGACGTTGAATCCATTGGTCCGCAGGTAGAAGGGTTTGTTGTTCGTGAGTACAGTGCGTATCATAGTAACTGGCGTTCAAAATGGAGTTTAGATACTTATCTATCTGAGCACAGTATTATCGGCATTCAAGGGATTGATACGCGCGCATTGACCCGTCGACTTCGGGTTCACGGTGTCATGAACGGTTGCCTCTCTACAGAGGATTTAAACCCTGAAAGCCTTGTTGCGAAAACCAGGGCATGGCACGGACTCGTCGGTTGGGATTTAGTTCAACGCGTGACTTGCCCGAATCCGTATGCATGGCAAATCAGTAACCAGTTACCGGTTACCAGTTCCCAGAAAGAGTCCTCTCGTAAGGGCGAGGTAACCTCGCCCCTACACCACCGGACCCTGGCCACTGGTGCCTGCTATAAAGTCATCGCTCTTGACTTCGGTATCAAATATAATATCTTGCGGCAACTCACGGAACATGGATGTGAGGTGCAAGTTGTGCCAGCGCAGACACCTGCCGAAGATATTCTCGCAGCGGAGCCAGACGGTGTTTTCCTGTCGAACGGTCCCGGAGACCCGATGCCGGTCGATTATGCCATTAAAACAATTCAAGGATTGATGGGCAAGAAACCGCTTTTCGGTATCTGTTTGGGACACCAACTTCTCGGACTGGCACTGGGTGGAAAAACCTACAAACTGAAGTTTGGACACCGAGGCGCGAACCAACCCGTTAAGCACCTCGAAACAGATCGGGTCGAAATCACTTCACAAAACCACGGATTTTGTGTTGATATTGATTCTCTGCCGAATAGCGTTGACATTACACATATCAATTTGAATGATGATACCCTCGAAGGGATCCAGCACCGGGAATATCCGCTCTTTTCTGTGCAGTATCACCCGGAAGCGTCTCCCGGTCCGCACGATGCAAGTTATCTCTTTTCGCGTTTTACTGACATGATGGATGAATGTTAACCAATGGAGGGTAGCCTGTAGCCGAAGGTGAAGGCGGGTTTTGAGAACTCAGCCCCTGTCTAAAGAGACCTGACAGACCCGTTAGGGCTAAATTAAAAATGCCAAAGCGAACAGATATAAATAAAATCTTAATTATCGGATCCGGTGCGATTATCATCGGACAGGCGTGTGAGTTCGATTACTCAGGAACGCAGGCGTGTAAGGCACTCAAAGAGGAGGGGTACGAAATCACCCTCGTCAATAGCAACCCTGCCACGATTATGACCGACCCGGATTTTGCCGATCAGACTTACATTGAACCCATCACGGCAGACACGGTAGAACTTGTCATCGCCAAAGAGCGTCCAGATGCGCTGCTACCGACGCTCGGTGGACAGACAGCCTTAAATGTATCTGTCGAACTTGCGGAATCCGGTGTCCTCAATAAGTACGGTGTTGAACTTATCGGTGCGAAATTACCGGCTATTCAAAAAGCGGAAGATCGGGCACTCTTCAAAAAGGCGATGATAGACATTGGACTTGATGTCCCGGAGAGCGGTATCGCGCATTCCGTACAAGAGGCACTCGAACTTGTTCAAGAGATCGGTTTCCCAGCAATCATCCGTCCGGCGTTTACACTCGGTGGCACGGGTGGTGGGATCGCTTACAACATCGAAGAATACGAAAAGATGGTCGCGAAAGGACTCACACTCAGTCCGATCAACGAATTGTTGATTGAGGAGTCTGTCATCGGATGGAAAGAGTTCGAGTTAGAGGTTATGCGAGATGGGGCAGACAACGTTGTTATCATCTGCTCAATTGAAAATGTTGATGCCATGGGTGTCCACACCGGCGATAGCATTACCGTTGCACCTATCCAGACCTTGACGGATAAAGAATATCAACTGATGCGGGATTCCGCGATTAAGATTATTCGAGAAATAGGTGTTGACACAGGCGGTTCCAATATCCAATTTGCTGTTGATCCGAAGACAGGTAGGCAGGTCGTTATTGAGATGAACCCGCGTGTCTCGCGCAGCTCCGCGCTTGCGTCAAAAGCGACAGGTTTCCCTATCGCCAAAATCGCCGCCAAACTCGCTGTCGGTTATAATTTAGATGAAATTCCGAACGACATCACTGCTGAAACACCTGCCTGCTTTGAACCGACAATTGACTACGTGGTCGTCAAAATCCCGCGCTGGGCATTTGAAAAATTCCAAGGGACTGATGAAACACTGACAACGCAGATGAAATCTGTCGGCGAGGCTATGGCTATCGGTAGAACCTTTAAAGAGGCTTTACAGAAGGGGTTGAGGTCCCTCGAAAATGGATGGCACGGGTTAGATAACCATCCACTTGATGATCTACCGTTGTCTGAAATCCCAAGCAAACTCAGCATTCCTAACGTCAAGCGGATCTTTTATATCAAAGCTGCCCTTGCACGCGGGATGAGCATTGAAGATATACACGCCTATTCACACATCGATCCGTTTTTCCTCTATAACTTGAAGGAGATTGTTGACTTTGAAAACGGTTTGTCTGAACCGAGCACGCAAAAACTTATAAAAGAAGGAACCAGTAACCAGTGGCCAGTAACCAGTAAAGAAACTTCTAAAACTGGTAACTGGAAACTGGTAACTGATAACTTGAAAAAGGCAAAACAATTTGGATTCTCTGATCGGCAGTTAGCGGAGATATACGATGTATCCGAAGGTGCTATCCGTGAATGTCGGAAGGAACTCGGTATTGAAGCGACATTCAAAACTGTTGATACCTGTGCCGCCGAGTTTGAAGCAGAAACGCCGTACTATTATTCCACCTGTTCGAGTGAAGACGAGGTACGACCTTCAGATAAACAAAAGGTTATGATCCTCGGTGGCGGTCCGAACCGGATCGGACAAGGGATCGAATTCGACTACTGCTGTGTCCATGCCGCAATCGCACTCAAAGAAGATGGCTATGAGACCATCATGGTGAACAGTAACCCCGAAACCGTCAGTACCGATTACGATACCTCCGATCGCCTCTATTTTGAACCGTTGACGGTTGAACACGTTCTGAACATCTATCATAAAGAGAGACCGTCGGGGGTCATTGTGCAGTTTGGTGGACAGACACCGTTGAATCTTGCGCTTGCTCTCAAGGAAGCAGGCGTTCCGATAATTGGCACGAGTCCTGAGGATATCGCGCGCTCCGAGGATCGTCGCCTCTTTAAAGCCGTGTTGGACGACATCGGATTAAGGCAACCCCCTAACGGAACGGCGACATCAAGTGAGGAAGCTGCCCCTATCGCTGCTGCACTCGGCTATCCTGTCATTGTCCGTCCGTCTTATGTTTTGGGCGGACGTGCGATGCAGATCGTTTATGACGAAGCACTTTTACACGAATACATGAACACTGCCGTTGAAGCGTCGCCAGAGCATCCCGTCCTGATTGACAAATACCTTGAGGAAGCCATTGAAGTTGACGTTGATGCAATCTCGGATGGAAACCGAACGGTCATCGGTGGTATCATGGAGCATATTGAGGAAGCCGGTATCCATTCCGGGGACAGCGATTGTGTGCTACCGCCGTACACCCTCGTAGATGAACAGATCGAGAAACTGAAAACCTTCACCTACGATTTGGCGCGAGCACTCCGTGTGTGCGGTTTGATGAACGTCCAATATGCGATAAGGAGCGATGATATCTATGTGCTTGAGGTGAACCCGCGCGCATCTCGAACGATTCCATTTGTCAGCAAAGCGATCGGTGTGCCACTTGCGAAGCTCGCTGCGCGGGTAATGGCAGGTAAGACGCTCGATGAACTCGGATTTACGCGTGAGATTGAACCTGCATATTTCAGCGTCAAGGCACCGGTCTTTCCGTTCAACCGTTTCCCGGGTTCAAACACGCGCTTGGGCCCCGAAATGAAATCGACTGGCGAGGTCATGGGGATTGATACAGATGTTTCCCGCGCCTTCGCGAAGGCACAGAAGGCGTGCGGTTACACGCTGCCTATCAGTGGAAAAGTGTTCATTAGCGTTAAAAATAAAGATAAACGCGCCATTATTTTTATCGCTAAGAGATTGACAGATATGGGGTTTGAACTTATCGCTACGCACGGAACCGCAAAGGTACTCCTCCGAAACGGAATGCAGCCCGAACTCGTCTTTAGTATCGGTAAAGGGAGACCGACGATCCACGATTACATCAAAAACCACGCGGTTGATTTGATTATCAATACGCCTACCGGCGATTTGCACCGGTCAAATGAACTCTTAATTCGTGAGATGGCGATAGCACACGATATCCCGATTTTCACAACGATCCCCGGGGCAGCCGCAGCCGTTAACGCGATCGACGCACTACAACGTGGAGATATTACTGTCACACCGCTCCAAGATTATTTTAAAATGCTTTAATAGTAACCAGTTACCAGTTATCAGTTACAAGAGGTTTTGGTAACCCTAAAGCCTCTTTCTGACAACCGAACTGAAAACTGAAAACTACTGACAACTGAAAGGTTTTTCGTAGAAAACCAAACTGAAAAAGGAAGTTAACAGTTAACAGTTAACAGTTAAAGAGACTTATGATTAACCACAGCATCTCTGTAAGGGAAACCGGGTAACCCAGCCCCTACAAAACTGAAAGATTTTTCGCAGAAAAATCGTACTGAAAACTGATAACTATTAAAAATGGCGAATGATTCTATACAGAGGAACACTCGGTGGGTTCAGACCTTCGACCGGATCCTTGAGATGCTCAACCTTGACGCAGAGCGTCCAGTGAGCGTCCTACAAATTGAAGATGGTAGGGAGGTGATTGTCGTGCAACCTAACGCTTTCACGATCTCCCGTATCTATGCCACGGGTCGTCCTGACGGCATGCGTCCACACGGTGTGGACTCTTACTACGATTATTTCTTTGCTAAATTGCAAACATATCAAGAAGAAAACGGGACTCGTGACGGATTCGAGTTAACGCCAGATGAATGGGATATCCTCTTTGAGGAATCTTTCCATCGGTATACACGTTACTTACTATTTGCAGGCATTAAACGGTGGGAAGATGTGAAACGCGATACGGCTGCCAATATTGCTGTGACGAATTTGGCACGTGAATGTGCCCCAAACGACATCGCTTGGCAGAGTTATCAGTATAAAGGATATATGATTATGATGCACAGTATCGCCAACGCGGAGTTGAGCCTTCAAGAAGGTGATGCCGATGCGGCTTTACAGGATATTGATGCCGGTATCCAACAGATTGGGGAATTCTGCGGCGAATGCCTGCGTGAGGAACACGGCGAAACTGAAAACATAACGCGTGAACGCTATCTCAGTAACCTCATAGAATTTCGATCTGATTTGGAGACACTTGATACCGACACAACTGAAGAAGCAAACGAGGACGACGATATTTTGGCAGAGCTGGAAAGATTGCTAAACGAGGACGACGAATAGCACGAGTTCCGCTTCAATATTACAAGAGAACTGGAATTAGGAATGAACGGATAACTTATACACCTCATCCGTTGCGCGTCCGTTTCGGCATCAAAAGAATCCTTTAGTTTTCAGTCTGAGAATTAGATGTCTTCCCCATCTGGAGCCTGTATAAGGACACCTCCAAGAAATAGGAACGCTATACCACGGATTATGACGTGTAATTGGACATCAAGCCCAAGGACAAGGCCTCCTGGAAAGGCTACTATCGAAAGAAAAAACAGGTATGCGGCAACTGGATTACCCCATGCGTAGAGTGCTGAACCGTAACAGAGTGCCAGTAGCACACACAAGAACGCTCCAGTCATAAAGAGTGCTTCACCCCATTCTCGCCAGAGCGCATAGAAGGTTTCGCCTATTTCAGTATTGGCGCCTTCGCCTGTCATTAATTCCGAAAGCGCGTTGATTGGAGCGGTTTGTGAGCAGTGGGCTATTAATTCTATGGCAATCCAAAGGGCAGCGAGGCTCGCGCCTAAAGCACTGCGTGTATGCGTTGCCGAAGAAAGTAAGCCGTAACTCGCTAATAGAGTCGGCACGAGCAAAATGAGTGTGACAACCCCTATGCCATGAAAAATTCCGATTCTTCCCAAATCTGCTTGTGATAGGTCCGAAACGATTGATGCGTCTGAAACAATAAGAAACCAGATAGTGGAAGCGAGCATGAGAACACCGCTCAAAATGCCGGTCAGCCCGCCAAGTCTATACAGTGAACTGAGTCTGTTATCCATTCATTCCTCCGAAAAAATACGGTAAATATACCAATAGATAAACAATGATGTTATAGTTTACCTGATTCTTAATTTTTAAACAATACTTTTTTCTACACCCCGCAGGGTTATTTAGTTTTAAACAAATTGTCGGGTTGTCTCAATTTTTGGATTTTCCTTTTCAGTCCCGGTGCGGTTACAAACCGCACCTACCGGGCCTGGGGTGTCAAAATTGAATTAAAAAGTCGAAAACTAAATCGTCCTGCTACGCCCCGTGGTGAGGTTACTGCAATGAATGATCAAGGAACCGTACTAATTGTTGATGCTGACCGAGTCGAACGCGAACTTGTCTGCGAAACGCTTGCGGGTAAAGGTCTACGCCTCGTTGTCACAGGCAATATGTATCAGGCGTTTCATCAGATTGAGCACCTGAAAGTTGATATTCTTATCGCACAATTAAAGGCGGAGCGGATTGATGGGTTGGCATTGTTAGAAGCGGCGGCACAGCACCATCCTGACATTGGTGTGGTTTTTATTACGGAACCGAATATTTTAGAAACGGACATCGGTATCAAAGCGATGCTCGCGTACAAAGATACCTATTTCCTACCGAGGCCGGTTAATCCTGTTCACCTTGCGGCACTCTTACAGAGAACCCTCGAAAACCAACGTCTCGCCATTGAAAATCGGCAGCTTCTATCCCAAATTGATGAAAAGGAGGGTTTACGTCGCCTGACGGGTAACTCGCCGCAGATCGTCAGAATTCGTGATATGATTGCGCAGATTGCACCGACAAAGGCGACCGTCATGATTTATGGGGCACGTGGTACAGGTAAAGAACTGGTTGCCCGGGCGATTCACCATCGAAGTTTGCGACGCGGTTCGCTTATCGCCTTTAATTGCGCAACGCTGAATGAAAACCTCGCAGAATCTGAACTTTTCGGACATGAACGTGGGGCATTTAGTGGTGCTTATGATCAGCGCAAGGGGAGATTTGAACTCGCACACGGCGGCACCCTGTTTCTTGATGAAGTTTCGCAACTCAGCCTATCCAACCAAGCGAGGCTTTTGCGGGTACTCGAAGAACGTGAATTTGAACGGGTCGGGGGCAACAAAACCATTCAGGTTGATGTCCGCGTCGTATGTGCCACAAATCATGATTTGGAAACCGCGTGCAAAAAACGAGAATTCCTGCCTGACCTCTATGACCGACTCAACGTAGTGCCGATCGATCTGCCGACACTCAAAGAACGGATTGAAGATGTACCACTACTCGTGAAGGATTTTCTTCAGGAATTCTGCCGACAAAATGGAAAACCTCCGATAACTATAGCACCAGAGGCTGTCAGAACTTTGATGAAATATGAGTGGCCAGGCAACGTACGCGAGTTGAAGAACTGCATTGAAGGACTCGTTGTAACATCAACACAACCGACAATCCAACAGATGGATTTACCTGAACGCATCCTCAAAACGATAGGCATAGCGTTTTCAAACCTACCTTCAGTCCCCGAGATCTCGGAGCCGGTTGATAAGGTCCCAGAGAAACAACGCTTAAATGTGAAAGTCGGCATGTCTCTCGACGAAATTAATCGAGAAGCACTCCGCGCAACCCTCGAATCTGTAAACAACAACAAAGCAAAAGCCGCAGAAATACTCAAGGTGAGTCGTCGAACAGTCCAACGCAAAGCGAAAGAGTACGGCCTGTTCAATCATCAAAACCTAACCTGAAACGAAGTGGAAGGTGACTCGGGCAAGCGGAACTCTAAAACACAAACCGACTTGATTATTCCGCAAGGTAAATTAAAAAACCTGTTCAGATTTCCTGATCCAATAGTTCCAGTTTGTTCGCATAAACCTCTTTGTAGTAATCTATACGCTTGAGTTGTGAAGCTGCCGCCTCGTCAATAACGACAACTGTTTGTGGATGCATCTGTAGTACTGAAGCCGGGACTTCTGCAGTAATGGGTCCCTCCACTGCGTTTGCGATCGCTGCTGCTTTTGATTCTCCGCTTGCCAACAATAGACACTGATTCGCTTCCATGATTGTGCCGACACCCATTGTAATTGCCATCTTCGGAACAGCGTCAATAGTGCCGCCGAAATGAGGTGCGTTTGCCTCCAGTGTACTCCGCGCCAGCGTTTTAATGCGAGTCCGAGAACCGAGCGACGAACTCGGTTCATTAAAGCCGATGTGTCCGTCCTTTCCGATACCGAGTACCTGGATGTCAATGCCACCAGCCGCCACAATCGCTGCCTCGTAGCGTTCACAAAATCCCACATGTCCGACGGCTGTGCTTTGTGGGATATGACGATTTTCAGGTGGAATATTAATGAGACTAAAAAGGTGTGTTTCCATAAAAGTGTGGTAACTATACGGATGATCCGACGGAATACCGACGTACTCGTCTAAGTTAAAGGTCGTTACCCCTGAAAAGTCAAGTCCATCTGTTTTATGCATTTCGACTAAGGCTTCATAGACACCGATCGGTGTGCTACCTGTCGCGAGTCCCAAAACGAGGTTCGGTTTCTTGAGGAGCGCGTCTCGGATGATTTCAGCCGCAACCTCCGCAAGCCGCGCATAAGTCGGTTGAATAACAATTTCCATTTTTTAATTTTCCTTGCGGTTCGTTCAGGTGGACTTGAGTCTTGATGTCCGTTTCCGTATATCTGAAGAAACACCCAAGCAAAATCCCTACATTTCATTACGGACTATGTCCCTTTCATCTGATAGGAGAGATCGCTTTGGTTCCCACACATTTTGTTCAACAGTTGGTCGGCTATTACACTGTACCTGCGATAATTCTATCCATATCCTCACTGATACTATGCACCCTGCCTTCCGGATTATCGCTATCCACCGGGAGTTCCGCTGTCATGTAATCGTTATATCCGACATCTGCCAACGCCGACATGACGGCGTTCCAATCAATTGTGCAGTCCTCAATGAGGTAGGTAAACCGCATTTCACCCGCGTTGAACCCTTTGACATGCACTTTAGTGATACGATTTCCGAGCGAACGGATCCACTGTTGCGGATAGCCGTACAGGACGATGTTGCCGACATCGAAATAGGCAGTTATTGTTTCACTGTCAAATTCGTCAATGTAGCGACAGAATTCTATTGGACTGAGCAGGAATTTGTTCCACACATTCTCAAGCGCAATGGTGATCTCGTTGTCCTTCGCTGCAGGGATCAGTTTACGAATTTCGGCTTGTGAACGTTGATATGCCTCCTCATAACTGATTCTATCATTGACGACCGCAGGCACGAGCAGAACCGTCTCTGCCCCGACAGCCTTTGCGGTCGCTATTGAGTCGAGCATCCCTGCCCGCGATTCCGCGCGAACCTGATCATCCGCGTCGGAAAGCGGACATGCCCAATGTTTGCTATTCATCACACTGATGACTTCTATCCCATGTTCTTCGGCGATCGCTTTTATCTGGAGCCGCTCGCTATCATTGCCGATCGTGTTGATTTCAACACCATCAAACCCTGCTTCTTTGGCGAGTTCAAACTTTGCTTCCATTGAACTGCCGGGTAATGAACCGATACATATCCCTTTTTTCATTTTTTCCTCTCGAATTTTTGAGCGTAATTTATCTGATATTTCTCAGAAGT
>JAAXHL010000169.1 GCA_012270865.1 Candidatus Poribacteria bacterium
TATAATATTGTCCAAACTTTAGTATAGCTATTGAACGTGATGAAGCCGCCGCCGACACGGTGCGTCAGTACTTGACAGGAAGTCAGCAGGCGTGTTTGATCGGACGGGCAGAAGATACTGGACTCGCAGACGCAACAGCAACAGTTGTTTACGGCGAAGCCATGTTGACGATGCAGACACCCACTAAGAAGCATCAAATTGTACAAGAAGCATCCCGGTTGATAAAACCCGGCGGCCGCTATGGGGTTCACGAGCTCTGTCTGGTACCAGAAAATCTGGATGAAGACACCAAACAAGAAATCCAAAAAGCACTAACAGACGCTATACATGTTGGGGCGCGTCCGCTCACTGTTCCCGAATGGCGGACACTTTTAGAAACTGAAGGGTTCATCGTCCACACCGAAATAACCGCACCCATGCATCTGCTGGAACCTAAACGCTTGATTCAGGATGAAGAGTTTTGGGGGGCACTCCGTTTCGTTCGGAATGTTTTACGCGACAGCGAAGCCCGACACCGAGTAAGAACCATGCGGAAAGTATTTCAAACGTATGAGAAACATCTCGCTGCCATCATGTTAGTTGGTATAAAACGGAATTCTGGAGAGAATGGTGTCTGAATTGACGAAATTTCATAGATTTATCAGTTAGAGAAACCTCTCTGTCCTACGTGATACTCACAACGCCTAAAGGCGTGTGCTTCTTTGCTTCCTTGTAGGAGGCTTACTTGATTTGAGTCCCGCGAACGGCGACCACTTATCAAGTCTACGCAGGTGTGGATTAAACCGAACACCTCCGGGGGATACCACCGCCCCGACTACAGGGTTGAACAGCCAACCCTGATACTTTGTTAGAATGTTACTTGCACCAACAACGTCTCTGTGTCCGTTCCAACCACATTTGGAACACTTATAGTTTCGGTTGTTCTTTTTCTGTCTGTGACGGCACGAGGGACAAGTTTGTGACGTATAGGCTTCGTCTTCTGTCTCAACGTTGATACCTACTGCTTTTGCTTTGTAGGTTATCATGTGTTGAAATTTAGAGAATGCCCACTGGTGTAACTTCTGATTGGCTTTTTTGCCATAGTTAACAGATTGTCGTATGTTTTTAATATCGCCAATGACAATCGTTTCTATCTTTCGCTCTCGGCAAGTAGAAACAAAGCATGACGTTATTTTATGTCGCATGTCACGCAACTGCGAAGTGAGGGCAGCAAGCGTTTTATTCTTTGCACGTTTTAGTTTTTTCCAACGTCTGCTACCGCGTTTGCACTTTGAGAGTTTATGGTTAATGGTTGCTTTGGACTTCTCACGATATTGTGTTTTGGCACGTTGTTCGCGACCGTTATAGATTTCGGCATTGATACCGTCAAAGGCTGTTATCGGGTGTATTTCGCCCATATCAACAGCAACTGCCGACCCTTGTTTCGTTTTATAGTAAAATCCGAAAATAAGTTTACACTCGTCGCTCGTAGTAGGGGTTGGGTTACCCAACCCCTACGGTTCCACCATGTGTGCAAATAATTACGGGCTCTACTATAGTTTTCTTAGGTGTTGTATCGTATGTTGCATGGAATTCGTATCGGTGAGTTGTTTTGTTATAGACAAGCGAGACTTCGGCTGGAACTTTCTTATAGAATTTTTTGTCTATATCAATCCACAGAGGTGCGTTATCTTTTCCCATAGAAAGCCGAAGTTTGCCACGACTATAGGAGATACCTGTCGCACGCCACGTGAAAGTGTGGAACTTTTTAGACTTATGAGGCGGTTTCGCATTTGGATTCGTTTTAGCGTTAGCAAAGTAGGAACGCCTCGCACCGCAATAATCGTCAATAACTGCTTGCACAGAATGGGCTTGGCAAGGATACCTTTTGAATTTTAGATATGCCTTGAGACCACCGTCAGAAAGCCAAAATCCCTTTTGCTTGTGTGTTTTGAACGCAAGCGACAAAGTTTTGGAATATATTTGTCCACCGAGACGATTAATACCGTCAAGTTGTTCTGTTGGCTTGGCTGTCCCTATTACGTAACTGCGATAAGGTTTCTTGGGTTTAGACACTTTTTTGATCCTCAATGTATTCTTTGACAACTTTTAGCGATACACTACCAACAGATGATATGAGTTTAGAACGCGTCCAAAGAGAAGGTAACCGTGATTTGAGGTGTGGGAACTCGTCGCGTAGTATTCGTGAAGTGCAACCTTTTAGCAATCCTACAATCCGTGTGATAGGCACTTTCGGATTATTCTCAAGGATTAGGTGAACGTGATCTTCCATTATCTCACTGGCACGAACTTTGAAATCTAACTCCGTTTGTTTGGAGCAGATTAAATGGTGTAAACGTTCTTGAATAGCTTCGTCTAAAACTTTACGCCTATACTTCGTACACCAAATGACATGGTATTGGCAACTATAAACCATATTAGTATCTGAATACCAGTCTTTTTCGGGGTTTTTGATAAACATTATACTATACCTTTTATGTTAGTTTCTGTAATATAGTATAACATATTTTTTAGATAAAGTCAAGTCTTTTTTGAATTTGGCACGAGTTAGCGGGGTTGGACCCGAAGCCTAAAGGCTTGGGATTGTTAGACAATGCCCTTCACTTTTCAACTATTATCAAGGAGAAAACAATGGCACAGACGAACACCAGCAACAACGGGCAAATGTCTGTTATAGAAGCGATCCAATCGCGCCGGACAATTTTCAAGTTTAAGCCGGACCCAGTCCCGAAGAACGTCCTTGAGGATATCCTCTACGCCGGTATCTGGGCACCAAATCATCATCTTACCGAGCCGTGGCGGTTTATCGTCATTGGCGAAGAAGCGAAGTTGACACTTTCCGAACGGTACGGCGAAATTCAGGTTGAGAAAGTGACATCCAACCCGGAAGCAGCTAAGGCAGCGACAGAAGAAACGCTTGCTGAAATCAGAAAACGCGGCATCCAGAAGTTTATGTCCAAACCAACGATCGTCGCTGTCTCCTGTATCCAAGAGGGAAGCGAACAACAGCAGCGAGAAGATTATGCTTCCGTCTGTTGTTCAATGCTCAACATTCAACTCGCTGGATGGGAACAAGGCATCGGTATGCAGTGGAGCACGGGTGGGATTACGCTGGAACAAGGAACTTACGATCTACTCGGCATCAATTCAGAAACTGAGTACATCATAGGTTTCTACTACATGGGCTATCCGGATGAAATCCCAACGCCGCAACGGAAACCTTTGCCCGATGTCCTCCGATGGGTTGACTGAACCAATCACTTAGAAAGATAACGAATTTCTATTGGGGTTTATTGAGATCAGTAATCAATAAACCCCTACAAAACCCGCTCTATGTTCTTTAAAGAAAGAGCATCAGAACAAAAAATTTATGCTGTCTTTACTGGAAAGGAGGACCTACTGGGTTGGCAGGAACTGCAACGAGGTTTCCCTAACACCCTGAACGGCGATGTGGTTTAAGATAAGTGCGTCTATTCATTGCTATTATTGATAATGAGTCTCATTTTCAATAATGATAAACGTCCGAATTTTCTAAAAAGGAGTTCTACCATGTATCTGGAGAATCTGAAGAAAGAGAGGAAGTTATCTGTAAAAAGTGATGTGAACTTTCAAAGTTTCTATGTATTTCTTGCGATTGCTCTAATCCTTCAAACGCCAAGCAATGTATTTGCTGAAGACGAAGACGCAACAGTTAACCCCGATTTTGGACAGGTGGAAGCCGATCCAGCGACGCTAAATCTTTCCGCTTATGAGGAATACTTTTCCGAACGCCGTCCCTTCTTTGTCAAAGATTCAACCGCCTTTGACCACGCGGATTACGCTTTCTTTTACTCGCGTCGGATTGGGCGAAGACCGGGCATTTTCAGATCCCTCACGATGCTACTGAATTGAGTCGTCCTGAATCGACAACCATCCTCGGTGCTGCTAAGATCGTCGGCAGAACGGAAGGTGGCACCTCTTTCGGCATCATGGAGGCTATCACCGCACCCGAACACGCACAAATTGAAAAGACGGTCAATGGAAAGAAAGTCAAAAGCGATCACCTCATTGAACCCCTAACGAATTACTTTGTCGGTCGACTTAAGCAAAGCGTCCTAAAAGGGAACTCGACCATCGGATTAATAGCAACTACTGTGAATCGATGGGATTCTAACACGGCGTATGTCGGTGGTCTCGATTGGGATTTGAGATTTGCCAACGATATGTATCAGATAACCGGGACCCTTGCAGGAAGTCAGGCAGGGAAGCCGGATGCACGTAAGTCAGGCTATATTGCCCTCCTTGAACTTGATAAAAAAGGGGGGTGGTTGAGAGGCGAAACATATCTGGAAGCGATATCGCCTGACCTCGATATAAACGACCTCGGTATCAGTTGGCGGACGAATACGCTGGACTGGGCTTATTATCTCTCAGCGAACAAGGAGAGACCTTTTAGCATCTTCAGACGCGTTTCGCTTTACGCCTCTGGCGATCGCATCTGGACCTACGAGGGTGACAGTTTGAGTGTCTGGCATTCTATAGCGGTAGAGGCGCAATTCAAGAATTATTGGACATATACGGTGGGAGTTGGACGCAACTTTGAATCGCTCAGCGATCGCGATGTTCGACGCGGCGGTGTCCTGATTAAGAGGCCCGCAGTCTGGTGGATGTTCACATCGCTCTCGACAGATAGCCGGAAAAGGATTCAGCTGCAGTTGAATCCCCGTTGGTGGAGAACTTCTATCTATTATTGGGAGCCGAATAGACAGAGTTATGGCTCCCTCGTGGATCTCCGCATCCGCATCCGCCTCGCACCCAATATTGAGTTTACCATAGGTCCGAATTATACCTATGGCGTGCGGGATGCACAATGGGTGGATCTCGTCGAAGATAACGTCAACGGACAGATCAAAAAACGCTATGTCTATGGCGAATTAAAAAGTCAGACGCTTGACCTCACCACGCGCGCCGACATCAGTTTAAGGAACTCGGGAAGATTTATGACCGGGTGTTGATGAAGCGTCTCCTATCATACCTGAAACCCTACAAACTCCAACTGCTCATCAGCGGATTTCTCATGGTCGGGACGACACTCTCAGGCTTGGCTGGACCCTACCTGATGCAAATCGCCATTGACCGGCATATCACTCCCGGCGTATTGGAAGGATTAGGCACAATCGCAATTTTCTACATATTGGTATTGGTTGCTCAGTTCGTGTTCAGCCACTTTGAAGAGATTCGCACGGAAATGATCGGGCAACACGTGATGTACGATATCCGACAGACCCTCTTTTCACATCTACAACGCTTGGACGTTCAGTTTTTCGATAGAAATCCAGTCGGTCGGTTGATGACCCGCGTCACGAGCGATGTCCAGACGCTCAACGAACTCTTCGCCTACGGTGTGATTTCTGTCTTCACGAACCTGGTCCAGATTTTGGGAACTATGGTGGCAATGCTCCTCTACAATTGGCAACTCGCCCTCGTGACATTCGGTGCCATACCGATGGTCTTGGGAACGGGGTTCCTTTACCGGATTTATTCACGCCGTGCGATTCGCGAAGAACGCGAGCAATTGGCACGGATTAACACCTTTTTGCAAGAAAATATCGTCGGTATGACGACGATGAAATTGTTCACGCAAGAACGGCGAAGCCACCTCCGTTTCAACGAACGCAATCGGAAATTCCTCACTGCGAACCTCCGCAGCGGTATCTATATTGTTCTGAATAATTACACTATGTCTCAGGTGACATCATCGCTTACGTTAGCCGTGATTGTCTGGTATGGCGGTGGACAGATCGTACAAGACACGTTGACTATCGGGATATTAGTGGCGTTCATTAGTTATGCGGGACGGTTTTTGGGACCCATCCGAGGACTCGGCGGAAAATACGCCGTCTTCCAAAACGCGATGGCATCCTCCGAACGCATTTTCGATCTGCTGGATACACAGCCGACGATTGCCTCTACCACCCCGAAGTGTGATACCAGTACCTTGAAAGGTGAAATTGAATTCAAAAACGTCTGGTTCGCCTATAACGATGATAATTACGTCCTGCGGGATGTCTCGTTCAAGGTAAAACCGGGTGAAAAGGTCGCGCTTGTCGGGCATACCGGCGCAGGGAAAACTTCTATCATTAATCTGCTCTGCCGATTCTATGAGATTAATAAGGGACAGATTCTGATTGACGGTGTAGACATCAATGAGATGAACTTAGAGGAGTTACGGGAAGCAATTAGTATCGTGCAACAGAACATCTTCCTCTTTTCTGATTCAATTGAACGAAATATTAGTTTCCTTGTTTTCGTCCAATGA
>JAAXHL010000201.1 GCA_012270865.1 Candidatus Poribacteria bacterium
TTGAAAACATGGAAGGCTTTTAAATAGGGCCTCAAATATAGCCAATTTTTCGTCCAGATTTTGTGTTTACAAGTGAGCGTCCTCATTATTCACTGGCATTGTTTTCAAGTTTCATATACACGTGCACATTAAGCAAAAAGATAACTTTACGCGAGTTTTCGATTTCCCGCCATCAGATTTGATGCGCCCACGCTATTGTCGTTCAGCGGATTCACGCATGCGCATGCAAAATGCCCTCCTGTTGAGTCGCACTCGGCTATCGCCTCGTGCGACTCTTACGCTTCTTTCGTGCTTAGCAACCTCCCGCGTGCATCCATAACTCCATGGTTGCACGCTGCACGTTTACCATTTCTTAATTCAATTTACTTAACATACTAGACAGACCCCTCCCCTGGGGGCTCTTTTGTCCTTACAAGAGAGATGCTACTGAACAAAGTCACAGTCGCACTGCAGGTTCTGTGCAATTTATGGATCATAGCTGGGGGAGTTGAGCAATATATTGGCTAACACCTCAGTTGACAGTCGGTCGCTATATCGGTTGCTATAATGGTTGAGTGTCCATCAAGCGCTGGTCAATACATCAACCAGGTGACGTTTTACTACCGGCTGAGGATCAATCAAGTGTTGGTCAACAGATTGATTTACCGTCATTGCGATAGCATTGGTAGGAATGTCAGCAATGTATCAGTGAACGATCAGTAGAACATGGGTAAGGTATTGGTGGGGTATCGATTGACAATCGGCATCTCCTGTCACAATTTTATAATCTAACCCCGTCCCCAAAGCTATTCTCTTTGCTTCGAGGTATCTGTCTGACTGACACATGGTAGACACTATTGCCTGCAGTTACACATTATATCTGCAGCGGCTGATACTCGACTGAACAGTTACCAAATCATGGTTTATTTTCATGTATCGGCCTGACATTTCGGTTGTCTGTCAGTCGATGTATCAGTTGCTATATCGGTCGAGTATCGATCGAGTATCAGGCAAGAGTCAACCAAGGTATTAGCCGTTTCGTTGACTAAGTGATATGACCATGATCTGTCAGTGAACTGTTGGCGAAGTAGCAGCTGACTATCGATCAACTGTCCTCCGATAGACTGTAGTTGTTGACTACTGAGACTCGACTGACACGAAAAGATACACCTGATTGAAAAAACGTTGTCGCTTGAAAAGTGTAAACCATGAACTATGGGAGCTAATGGATTTATGGGTACAACTTTATTAGCATTGAAAATTTAAAGTTTTTCTCAAAAATATTTACATTTACGAAGCTTTTCGCGACGATGCACTCAAAAAAACGTAAAACGGTTTCTAGTAT
>JAAXHL010000047.1 GCA_012270865.1 Candidatus Poribacteria bacterium
GCAACTCCCATGGAAGCTCCCATTGATTGAATCATGGTCATCGCACTAGCCACTGTCGGGTCGAGTTCAACTTCGTTCGAATCTGCTTCGGAATCTTTGAGAAAAACATTTGCTAACTCCAAGTCCATGGCATGGGCGAATTCAACGCGCTCAAGGACGGAACAGAGTCGTCGCACAAAACGACAGAAGTAATCCAATCGGGAAAAGCTAGTGATCTCCATGCCTTCTTCGCGTTCAGGGAGGGTTTGGATATACTCAAGTTCCTCCGCAAAAAACTCATACAGTGCTTCAAACTGTTGCTCGGACTTCACCGGATCTGAGGGCCAGGTCGCGATCAAACCTTGAATCAGCGGTTCGTAGTAGGTGTTGTAGTCGCGATTTACGCTGGTGTTCTGAGGTCCACCCCAACCCATGCTACTACCAGACACCGGTACGCCTGCGTACAGTTGCGCGGGCTGACTGCGCAGGACGTTGAGCATGCCTTTCATGTAAAGATCGGCCGCGACTTCATCTTGACCGTTTCCTTCTCGGAGTGCCGCTGTCTTTATCAGTAGAAGTAAGTTGTTTTGATTCAGCGCTAAAGCATGACTGTAGAAAGCAAGAGCTTTCTTGTAAAAACCAGCCTCCTGAAATAAGTCGGCTTTGGTCTGATTTATGTCGAGGTCGCCCGTGATGTCTTGGATTAGATCAAGTGCTTTCTCAGCGCCGAGTTGGTCATCTTGACTCAGCAGAGTCTTCGCGATGCTAATGTAGACCTCAGGAGGTAATTGTTGGCGTAGCCCGATGAGCCGACGACCATAGGTGATTTGTCTGTCGGGGTCGTTTACGCTTCTACCATAATAGAAAAAACCTTGCCCTGGCGTAGCCATAGTCACAAGTTCTCGCAGTACAGACAATCGTCGAATGCCAGCTTGAGAGATTGAGTTTTCTACAGCGACGAACTCACTCTCAGTATCCAGGAATTCGACAGCTATCTCCGAGAGCAACGTGTACAGATAAAACTTGTCCTCTTTCTGTGTAATTCGTTCCAAAATAATGCGATGAGCCCACTTGAACACCGCTTGTCGGTTGTACGCTATGCGCTGCCCGAATCGTTCTTGTCCTATCATGTTCAGAATACCATCGATCGCGACGACGAACTCGTTGTCGTCTTTCGCGTGTTCCGCGATGTATTGGAAAATAGCCACTGCTTCCTCTTGGCGTTCTGATTCTTTCAACAATTCACCCATGAGTAGCATGTTGTCGCTATTTTCGGGTTGTTGCACTAACGCTAATCGATAACTCTCGATGGCTTCCTCTGTGAAACCACTCATGGACAACACGCTCGCTTCAAACTCACCGGCTACGGCTTCGTGATCGTATTTCCGCAGTTCTTCTAACCAATAGAAAATGTCTTCGAGTCGGTCTTCTGACTCTTCGTTAACGGTGTACGCGACGGCATTGAGGACGATGTTTTGAATGTGTTCCATTCGATTTTCTTCGTCAACTTCTACCAGTTCTCTTAGGATCTGGTCGTACTTGTCGTATTCGTTTAGCTGCAGATAGACCAAACCTACCTGTCGTAAGCGCTCGACCTCTGACATATCGGTATATTTCGCGAACTCTTCGATGACTTCACGGGCGCTAAACGCATCGTTGACCTCAGTATAAATGCGAACCAATAAGTTGATCTCGTTCTTGTCCGCTTCCTGGTTGTAGAGTTTGCGTTCGATGTCGATCGCGATCGTTGCTAACTTGTTGAGTTCCGCGGCGATCAGTAAGAACTGCGCTTCCGCGAATTGACGTCGCGCGGGGGTGTCTTCCCGGACCCAGATTTCTTGCCACAAGCGCATCGCTTCTTCACGGTTTCCCGCCACGCTTTCTAACCATGCAAGCCGCATTCGATCATCGTAACCGAGTTCGCCTTCTTCACTCTCTCGGACTTTAACGAATACATCGAGCGCAAGATCGAACCGCTGCAGTCGCTCGTACGCATCTGCGACGGTACGCAAGTCGCCTGAGTCTTCTGGTAGTGCTTGCGTCAGTTCTTCCAACTCCGCGGTGGCTTCGTCATAGCGACCATTGGCTAAGTGCGACTCAAACATGAAGATCTGACCTGTGGTGGTCGGGCCGTGTTTTTCGCGATGGCGTTCAACAATCGCCATTGCCTCTTCTTCAAACCCCATCTGCGACATATACCTGCCGCCGTGGGTGAGGATGTCTATATTGTCCGGGTTGTTTTCTTCAAGTAGATGCCAGACGTTGAGCGACTCCTCCGGTTGCGCCACGCTGACAAAGTGAGAGGCCAGACCGGAATACCAAAGCACCGTATCGGGTTCTTCCCGGATCAGTCGTCGATACTCGGCTACCATCTCATCGGTGCGTCTAGCCACATCGTAAATTTGCAGCAAACGATAGCGGGTAGCGAGATCTTCAGGGTTTGCGTTCATGGATTGAAACAGGGCGATAGCTTCATCGTAACGCTCAGAATCTGACAACAGATCAATGTGTAAATCGGTGAGGTCTCGATCTTTGTCTGGTCTCTCGTTGAGAGCTACAAGGAGTGCATCAAGACTGTCTGCTTTCCGATATGCTTCGTCGACTAACGTCAACGCATAGAGTGCGTCAAATCGCGTCTCCGCAGTTTCATAAGCGCGCCAGGCATTCGCTTGCGCCAGTTCATAGTCCTCACATAGAATCGCCCACTCCGTAATGCGTAGGAGTTGGCGGAAGTAGTACTTGCTCTCCGGATTCGGCTGATACAAATCTAACGCGTCCGTGGGATGTCCCAACACTGCTAGGGTGAGCGCGGCTCGATTCTTAAACTCTTGATCCTCTTCGCTGGCAAGATTAATCAACGCTTCAACATTTGTCGGTTGCACGTCAATCATCGCGAGCCGAATCCGAATGAATTTCTCTTCTTCTGGGAGTTGGGTCAACTCCAGAGTTTTCTGGTACCATTCGACGGCATCGCCGCGTTGGCCTTGAGCGTCGAGTAAGCGAGCTTTGAGGAGGGTACTGTCCGTTGTTTCTTTTAGTTCAATCGCTTTGTCCGCGACCTCGATCGCGCTGTCAAAATGCCCGTAGCGCCA
>JAAXHL010000184.1:0-2077 GCA_012270865.1 Candidatus Poribacteria bacterium
CAACATCACCGGTAAAACAGTGCAGGACACCTCGGATCCGTCCCTGTCGCGCTTCTAAGATAGGTAAGATATCCATGTAAGCGTCGCGGTTATGGATAATAATAGGCATCTGTGTCTCTTCAGCGAGGTCCAACTGTTGTTCAAATGCCTCTTTTTGCACCGGACGCGGCGAGAGATTACGGTAGTAATCCAATCCCATTTCGCCGAGAGCAACTACCTTCGGGTGCGCGGCGAGTTCACGAAATGTCTTTAGTACATCGGCGGTCAGATCCTTTGCGTCGTGCGGATGCAGTCCGACGGTGGCATAGATGTGCGAATGTTTCTCCGCTAATTCCACTGCGCCGAGACTGGTCTCCACATCAAACCCGATGACCAAGATATTGGAAACCTCGGCTTCGTGCGCACGTTTTAGGACCGCATCGCGATCGCGATTGAATTGGGAGAGCTGAATATGCGCGTGTGAATCAATAAACATCATCAATAATTTACATCAAGGGTGTTCGGATAACGGTCTCAAGTGTATGTGCGCGGGGTGGCTGTGTCACGAGGAACAGAATCAGATCCGCGACATCCTCTGGCAGTGTCAGATGCTCAATTACATCGTCTGGATGGTTATCGCGGCGCATCTTGGTATCTACAGGACCCGGACAGACAACCGAGGCTTTCACACCGTGTGGCCTTCCCTCATTGTTCGTCGTTTCAGTAAAACCGATCACGGCGAATTTGGAGGCGCAATACGCACCGCCGTTGACGTGTCCGAATTTACCGGAGACCGAAGAAACATTGACGATATGTCCATATTTCTGATCGCACATGTGGCTGAAGACGGCTTGTGTACCGAGAAACACGCCTTTGAGATTGACCCCGATTGTCAAATCCCAGTCCTCTTCCCGGATCTTTGGGATCGGGTTGTGGATCGCTATGCCTGCGTTGTTAACGAGGATGTCCACCTTACCGAAGGTGTCAAGCGTTTGTGCAACCATGGCATCAACATCGGTTTTCAACTGAATGTCGGTTGTGATAGCGAGTGCGCGTCTGCCGAGTTGTGTCACCTCTTCGGCGACAGCGGCAATTTCGGTGTCAGTTCGTGCGGCAAGAACGATGTCCGCGCCTTCTTGGGCAAATGCGAGAGCGGTTGAGCGACCGATGCCGCGCCCGCCACCCGTAATAATCGCAATACGGTTTTCAAGTTTCATATTTTTAAGTTACCTTGCGGTTCGGTCAAGTGGGATTAGGTATTGACATGCCTTTCCGTAGCCCCGCCCTCCGCTACGCTTACGGGCTGCGCGCTTCTGTTTAACAAAAGCCTCTTAACCTATAACTTATAACCTAACGTGAGTGTGATAAAAACGGGTCTCTTGTAGCGTAAACTTTCAGTTTGCGCAGGACACGCCACAAACTACCTTGTTTTTGTCCAATAAGTGTGGGAAACCATATCGTCTCTGATGAGACACAAACCCGCACACCCATTGAGAAAATAACACGCTAAAAGGTCTCAAAGAACTTCTACATACCTTTGCACACCTTTGAGACGAAAAGGAAACCAAAATCGCAACTTCTATCGCTTTTTCCAGCACGAAAGCTGCTTTGAAAAAGTCGATGCCCAGTGATGATAAGGGTTTCAAAGGTTCGGTGTTGTGATTTGAGACCTTTTGACCCCTCTTGAAAGCAGATGGTGACTGGGATTGATAGCGTTTCATTGATCAACTGGATCCTTATGTATTTGGACAAAAACAAGGAAACTAAAAGTTTGTGCTACACTTGTGTTCAGTGACAGACGAAATCCGAAACGTCATTTTTATTTTCAAACTGACGTTAAAATATTCTCCAATAGCCATAACGAAGTTGTTCTGCCAAACCTTTTTTCTCCAACGCCCTCAAAACTGTTACTGAAGTCTGATTACGATATTTGATACGCTGCCAACTTCTGTTTGTTGAACAGAATGCCGTGTCCCGGACGTTCTGGCGGTGAAAAATGACCGTCCTCAAGCGTCAAAGTATCGTCAAGTACCGGGTCAAGCGAAGGGATATATTCCACAAAGAGCGAATGCGGCACCGCAGCAGAAAGATGCACATG
>JAAXHL010000184.1:2235-2890 GCA_012270865.1 Candidatus Poribacteria bacterium
AAGAGTCCGGCTTCTTCGACGCGACATGCGAGTTGAATGGCTTCGCGCGCGTTCCACTTCATATTCGCATCAATCATGAGGTACGGTTCTTGCCCAATCGCTTTCCTGACAGCGAAGATTCGCGCCACATCCTCGTGAAGACTGTCGCGTCCGACTTTAATCTTGATACCTTTGAAACCTTGCTCCACGAATTCTACGGATTGTCTGACGAGTTCGTCCTCGGAGAGGTGGAGCCAACCGCCATCTGTGTTGTAGACGGGGACAGCGGATCGTGCGCCACCGAGAAGTTGATAAAGTGGTAACTCAGCGCGTTTTGCCATGAGGTCCCAGAGTGCGATGTCCACCGCTGCCATACCTAAAGTGACGATACCGCCTCTGCCGACCCAGTGTGTGTCCATCCACATCCGATTCCAAATCCGGTCAATGTTGGCGGCATCCTCCTCAAGAAGGATCGGCGTGAGGTAGGCATCCATAATCTGTTTGATAGCTTCCCCACCTTTGCCGATGGTGTAGGAAAATCCAGTGCCTACAACACCGTCTGCATCTTCAATCTCAATGAAAGGGAACTCCATAGAGACAAAGGCTTGAATGGCATCAACGCGTTCAACTTCGGGTGGGATGTCGTAAAGAGATGTGCGAACTGCTTTAATTTTCA
>JAAXHL010000161.1 GCA_012270865.1 Candidatus Poribacteria bacterium
CTTTAATTCTAATGGTCACTATAGTTTTACAAATTCGCTTTATATGCGTGTATATTTTCCGCTGTAGGAGCGAGCTGTGCTCGCGATATTGTGTCGAAAAGTTAACATCTGTCAACCAAAACCAATATCGGAACTAAAAACTAAATCGGCCTGGGGAAAATAGGAGATTCTGATTGAAATCTCAATGGGTTTAAGATATTATATTTCAGGATTAATTTAACCGAAAGGGTTTCTATATGCAGAAGATTGGGAGCAAGACCGAAACAGTTCGTGAACTGCTTGATAATAAGTACAACCGGGACTACTACCAACGAGGTTACGTTTGGGGACCAGATCAAGTACGTGAACTCATCAGCGATCTCATAAACAAGTTTAAAGACAACTACGACAAATTACATGACCGTGAGGAAGTAAAGAACTATGGCCATTACTTTCTCGGTTCGATTATTATCTGTGAAGAAGAGGGTAAACGGTTCATTGTCGATGGGCAACAGCGCCTTACAACGTTGACGCTTATCCTTATTTTTTTACATCGCGTTCTTGAAGATGAAAGCCAGAAAGGTCAAATAGCAGGTCTTATTTTCTCACAGCGTTACGGGAGCAAATCGTTTAACTTAGATATTCCGGAGCGAAAAGCTGTTATGGAGGCTCTCTACTCAGGTGATTCGCTAGAATCCTTTACAAAAAAAGAACAACGAGACTCTATTCGCAACATTGCGATCGCTTGGAAAAACATCGAAAGGTTTGCAAGTGATATACTCTCAAAACAATCTTTTCCATATTTCGCTGATTGGTTGCTTGAAAATGTTTGCTTGGTGGAAATTACGACTTCTATTGATGAGGATGCGTACACCGTATTTGAAACGATGAACGATCGAGGGGTAACGCTTACATACACCGAGATGTTGAGAGGGTATCTACTATCAAAAATCATAGATTTTAAAAGAAGAAATAATGCTACGGAGATTTGGGACGAGCGAATCCAAAGACTCAAACAGATCAGTAAGGAAGCAGAATCAGAAGCAATCAAAGCATGGTTGCGTAGCCAGTACGTTGGGTTTCTCGATTCCTCTGAAAGTGTTCGAGATTTTGACGCAATCGGATCTGAATTCCACCGTTGGGTTCGAGAACGAAAAGATGACTTAGGACTTGAATCATCTTCCGACTTCGCGGATTTTATTGAACGCGACTTTGAATTTTATACCGATTGGTACTACCGTCTACGACATGCGGCTGATTCGCTCACAGATGCACTTAAACATGGACTTGAATGTGTTTACTACAACGCTCAACACAACAATTTTACCCTTCAATATCCAATTTTGTTAGCACCATTACGTGTTAATGATTCAGATGAGGAGAACTTGCAAAAGGCGCAAATTGTTTCAAGATACCTTGATATCTTAATCTACCGCCGCGTTTGGAATAGACTACCCGTAACACAGAGCACCATGGCAGACCTAATGCCGGATATGCTTCCAATTATTAGAGATAAAAGTAGCAGCGAATTGAGAGATATATTGTCCAAAGGACTTGAAGCAGAAGCCCTTTTTGTTATTAGCGAAATTCCCACTTCTCAACAGGAAGAGTCTCCGTGCCCAGTTTTTGCTAAGAATCCTCTATTTAATTTAACTCAAACAAGGAATAATAATCAGATGCGATTAATTCTCGCCCGGATGACAGACTATGTGGCAGTCCAATCAGGGCAGCCTTCACGCTATCCGGAGTACGTAAAGCGGGGAAAAAATAGTTATGAGGTCGAACACATCTGGGCAAAGCATCACGGCCAACACGATGAATTTCCTCATGAACATGATTTTCTTGCTTATCGTGACCGGATTGGTGGCTTACTGCTGCTACCAAAGAAAAGCAACGCTAGCTACGGTGATTTACCTTACTCCGAAAAGCGAGAACATTACCTAAAGGAAAACTTGCTCGCGCAAAGTCTCCACGAGCAAACATACAAACGTAACCCGGGGTTTCAACAATTCATAAAAGATAGTGGATTACCTTTTCACGCTCATGCCAACTTCCAGAAATCAGACCTTGATGAAAGACAACAACTCTATCTGCAACTTGCAGAGCAGATATGGACCCCAGAATCCTTAAAGATTTCCTATGGTCAAGGCCCTCCATGGAAATCCACAGCCATAATTAAATCCAACACAAGGAGTGCCGGGATATGGACAATAGATCGGGTTAAAAATTTGGTGCCTGCAGCCCGTAGAGTTGATTATCAAACGCTTGAAGCTAGTAGAATCAACAAATTTTACAAGCTGATTGCAGAGAGTTTGGATTTCATTCAAAAACAAGATTGGCCTCTGACTGCTGGATTTCGGACGCGCTATTGTGGTTTCTATCGAGGTCCTCACCCGATATTTGGCGTTAACCTTTATGGACAGCCGAGGTTCGCTATTTGGATAACTAAGGAAGAAGCAGAACGGTTTAGCAGTCAATGTATTTTTGATACTTATTATTTCGCACTAAAGTCCACCATTTATCCAAGCGGAACAACTCTTGATACGCTTCGTCCAATTCTTGAATTTGCTTATAAAAAACATAGAGGTTATTAACTCAATTCAGTAGTTGTGGAATGACTAACATGCGATATATTAAACCCATTGTTTGGCTCATCTTTATTTTTTCTGGTGCGAGTGGTCTCATCTATCAAGTCATCTGGATGCGACAGCTGACGCTCGTCTTCGGTAGCACTGTCTTCGCAACGAGTACCGTTCTCACGGCGTTTATGGGTGGACTCGCACTCGGCAGCTACTACTTCGGAAAGAAGATTGATGAAAGCAAAGAATCACCGCTACGGATTTACGCACTGCTCGAAGCTGGTATCGGTGCGTTCTGCCTTGTTTGGCCACTCATCTTAACCGTTCTGAGCGCGCTCTATGTCCTGATTCATCGCAACGTCACATCGGAGTTCTACACACTTTCGCTTATCCGGTTCGTGCTAACTTTTGGGGTCTTACTGATCCCGTCTACGTTGATGGGTGGCACGCTACCCGTACTGACCCGCTTCTTCGTAAAAAGACTGGAGCAACTTGGGACGAATATCGGGATTCTATACGCCTTGAACACATTCGGCGCAGTCATCGGTACCGTCGCAGCAGGCTTTTTCCTGATTGAGGCGTTGGGGATCCGTTGGACGCTCGGTGTCGGTATCGCCATTAATTTCGCTGTCGCCGCGATTGCGTTGGTATTGGTAAGAAAGGCATCAGCGATAGAAACCGAAGAGACAGAACAGCAAACGGAACCGGAAGATGTTCCCGACCGACCTGAACGACGGTTAGTCCTGTGGGGGATAGGTATCTCAGGTTTCTGCGCACTGGCGTATGAGGTGTTATGGACCCGCATCATGGTCTTCTTCCTCGGCAGTACGACCTACGCATTCGCGACGATGCTCGCGGCGTTCCTATTCGGCATCGCACTGGGGAGCATGGTGTTCGCACGATGGGTGGATCGGATGAAACAACCTGTCGCGATTTTCGGTGTCGTCCAACTCGGTATCGGGCTGTTCGCACTGATTTTGATGCCAGCGTTTGAAGAACTCTACGGTATGAGCCGGGCATTGCAGTCCACTTTCGGCAGTAGCAGATTCTGGACATTTTTCTCCTGTTTCCTCGTGATGTGTCTACCGACATTCCTGATGGGTGCGAGTTTTCCGATCGTAACGAAAATCTACACCGGTAGCGCACGCCAACTCGGTAAGAGTATCGGGAACGTCTATGCCATCAATACCGTTGGAAGCATCTTAGGTGCGTTTTGTGCCGGGTTTATCCTGATCCCGCTTCTCGGCATCCGACCGAGCATCGTACTAACGGTCGCTTTGAACTCAGTTATCGGATGCTTGCTTGTTTGGAGAGGTAGCGGACAGACCGAGACCGGTAGGCAGCTGCTTCAAGGGGTCAGCATCGCGATGCCCGTCCTCAACGCCGGATTAGCCTTAATCCTACTGCTCACGGTGAACCAACCGCTTTTCTTGAAGAGCGCGATTTTTAAGACCCAACGTCCGGGCGACACACTCGTTGACTACAACGAGGAGGTTGATGCAACGGTAACAACACTGAAAGATGATGAAGGGGTCTATCGCCTTTATGTCGATACGAACCAAGCAGCGGACGCTTCTCGCTGGGATTCGCCATCGCATCGCGTTATCGCACACCTGCCATTGTTACTGCATCCACGTCCGAAGCGCGCACTCGTCGTCGGGTTCGGTATGGGACTCACATCGTATTCAATCACACAACACGGTGTGGCGGTTGACGCAATAGAATTGTCCAGTGGCGTGATCTCCGCAGCACAGCAGCACTTTACGCATATTAATGGGAATGTATTTGACAGTCAGTTGTTCAACTATAAACTCAACGATGGACGCAATCATATCCTGATGACGAAGACGAAATACGATATGATCTCGACAGGCATTATCCACCCGCTTGTCAGTGCCGGGAGTTCTAATATCTATACGGCAGATTTTTATCGGTTGTGCCGTCGGATTCTCACAGAAGACGGTATTATGTGCCAATGGGTGCCGCTGCACCGGTTGCCAGAGGAACACTATAAAATGATTGTTCGCACCTTTATTGAGGTGTTTCCTGAGACGACGCTTTGGTATAAATACACACCTGATTTTGTGATTCTCATCGGCACACTTGAACCGCTAAGGATTGATTATAGAAATTTCATTGATCGCGCGCAGATCGCGAGTATCCGTGAGGGTCTCGCCGCAGATGACCTTGATGGCATGTCGTTGCTGGATTCATTTATGATGGGGCCCGAGACAGTACGCAAATATGTCGGTGTCGGACCCGTCCACACGGACAACCGTCCGCGATTGGAATTTTTCCGTGGCGTAGACCTTGTCGGTACAACGACACAAAACGTCAGTGGCATGGCAGAATACCGAGAACGCGTACTCCCGTATCTGACGAACTACGGTCCAACACTTGCAGATCAAAGAGCTGCCCGTGAGAAATTGGATACCTACTTCAGAGCCACGCAGAGATTAATCCGCGGGCAGATTGCTTACGCGAGCGGACAATACCAAAATGCGGCTACGCTTATAAACGAGGCGGTGTTACTCAATCCTGCTGACGAGACGATCCGCTACAATTTTGGTGTCGTTTCAGGCTTAGTTCACGAAGGGACACGGGAAGAGCTGAAGCAAATTGAGCAAGATATCCGGCAAAGAATAGCACAGGACCCTGATAACATTCAGAAACACTTGGAATTGGCAACGGTGTATGAACTTTCGGCGGCGGAGTATGAAAGAGATGGCGAACTTGAAAAGGCAAGAGAGGAACTTGGAAAAGCATCAAAGGAGCTTGAGGAATTTCTTAGACGCGATCCGAGCAGGTTTGAGGTCTATTTCATTTTAGGCGCGCTTTATGAACGCCAAGGACGCTACAAAGATGCCCTCCGCACCTATCAACGACTTGAGAGACAAGAGACGGACGAAGAGATGCCCGCCCTCCTTTTTGAGGTGACAGCGCATGCCCATTTCCAATTAGAAAACCTAAAGGATGCCGAAACATACGGACAAAAAGCCCTTGTTGTAGACCCTAACTCGTGGCGTGCCCATTATATCCTTGCCAAAGTTTATGCGGACACGGATCAGATTGAAAAACAGATAGAACACACTGAATACGCTTTAAAAGCACTCGATGCAGCCATCCAAACGGCTTCAAATCCAAGCACTTTACAGAGCGACAGAGAACAGATTCAAAATGAACTCGAACAATTAAAAAAATAAGAGGAGAACACAGCATACATCATGTCCCAAGAATCTTCCATAAAACGGACACACTATTGTGGTAACCTGCGTTTGACCGACGCGGGAAGTGCCGCACAACTCAACGGTTGGGTCAAACGTCGTCGCGACCACGGCGGGGTCATCTTCGCCGATTTACGCGACAGAACCGGTATCACACAGGTCGTCTTTGATCCACAGATCGACGAAAAGGCGCATGCCCTCGCCGATGCCATCAGAAGCGAATACGTGCTGAACGTCAGAGGCACCGTCCGAGAACGTGAGCCGGGTGAATTGCTTTTCCAAGCAGACGCGAGGTATCAGACAGACCTCGCCAACGGCACTTTGTCAGCAACGTTCCGGTCGCTATTTTCGGATGCGGATACTAAATACACGCTCTCCGAAGAAATCGAGGTCGCTACCCGAGTCCAAGGCGAACGGTGGCTCGTCACGGATGTCGAAAATAATCGGACGTACCATATTGAAAGTACGGAAAACGGACTTAGTATCTATCAAGGTACGGTCAATCCAGAGCTCGATACAGGCGAGATTGAACTCGCTGTGGATACACTGCACATTTTGAATTCTGCGCAAACGCCGCCGTTTCCGGTTGAAGACGATATTGATGTCGCTGAAGACATCCGAATGCGCTATCGGTTCGTCGATCTCCGCAGACCGGAGATGCAGACAACACTCGCGATGCGGCACAAAGCAGCGCTCGCAGCACGCAACTACATGAACGATCATGGATTCCTTGAAATTGAGACACCGATCTTGATGAATAGTACACCCGAAGGCGCACGCGATGTGCTGGTCCCGAGTCGCCACTATCCGGGTAGATTCTATGCCCTCCCGCAATCGCCGCAGCAATTCAAGCAGATTCTCATGATGAGCGGTGTTGACCGGTATTTCCAGATCGCACGTTGTTTCCGTGATGAGGATACCCGTGCTGATAGACAACTGGAGTTCACGCAGCTCGACATTGAGATGTCTTTCGCGGGTATAGATGACGTGCTTGAGGTGACCGAAGGGTTGATGAAACGGATATTTGAGGATGCAGGTGGTATCCCTGTCGAACTCCCGTTCCAGCGGCTTCCCTATCATGAATCTATGGCACGTTTCGGGAACGATAAACCTGATACACGTTTCGGTATGGAACTTACCGATCTCTCCGATGTCATGGCTGATTGCGATTTTCAGGTTTTCACGCGCACCTTATCATCGGGCGGAGAGGTCAAGGCGATCGCTGCACCCGGAGGCGAGGCGTTTTCACGAAAAGACATTGATGATCTGACCGCCTTCGTCGCGACCTACCGCGCGAAAGGATTGGCATGGGTTAAAGTCACGGCAGATGGGTTCTCGTCCGGTATCGTTAAGTTCTTCACGACAGAACAACTCGAAACAGCGCAAGAACGAACGGGCGCGAAGCCCGGAGATATTATGTTCTTCGTCGCTGACAAGCCGAAAGTCGTCGCCGATGCGCTCGGTAACCTCCGTCTTCACCTCGGTAAGAAACTCAACCTTATTGACCAAAGTCAATACAACTTCCTATGGATTGTTGACTATCCGCTGTTTGAGTGGAACGAGGACGAGAATCGGTACGAACCGTTCCATCATCTGTTCACAGGCGCGACAGCAGAGACACTGCCCTTGTTAGACACGGATCCCGGGAAAGTCCAAAGCCAGCACTATGATCTCGTGTGTAACGGTTATGAGATTTGTAGCGGAAGCGTCAGGATCCATAGATCGGACATCCAACAGAAGATTTTCGACATTCTGAACATTACACCGGAAGAGGTCGAAAACAGGTTCGGCTATTTCATAGACGCGTTAGCGTACGGCACGCCACCACACGCTGGTATTGCCCCCGGACTCGACCGGATCGTGATGTTGATGCGGAACGAGGAAAACATCCGTGAGGTTATCGCGTTCCCGAAATCGCAACAGGGACTCTGTCCGTTGACACATGCGCCCTCCGTTGTAACGGATGATCAGTTAGCAGAACTCTCCATCCGCGTTGATGTAGATGAGTAAGATAAGAAAATTTTCAACTGAAAACTGATAACCACTTTAGGAGATAGTACGATGGAAAAAAGAATAGGCTCTGCCCCGACACTCGTCTATCCCGAATCAGACGGAGAACCGATGGCAGAAACCCCGAAACATCAGCAAGTGATGATAGATTGCATGGATGTCATGCGCAGCCATTTCCGCGGGATCCCCGATGTGTATATCGCTGGAAATATGATGCTGTATTATGAGGAGGGAAACCCTCGGAAAAGCATCTCCCCGGATGTGTTCATGGTACGCGGGCTGTCGAAAAAAGAGCTCCGAACCTATAAAACCTGGGAACAACCGCCCACCCTTGATTTCGTGTTGGAAGTTGCGAGTCCGAGCACATACGCGAGAGACTTCAACGAGAAAATGGAGATTTATGCGAAGATTCTGCGTGTCAAAGCGTATTGTATCTATGATCCGTATCACGAGATTGACCCTTATTTCGTTGGATTCCGACTCGTCGGTGAGAAGTATGAGGAGATACCGCTTGTGAATGAGCGGCTTCCGTTTGAAGTGTTGGGTTTGGAGTTAGGTGAGCATGAGGGTGTGCTGCGTTTATATGATCCTGTTAAATCGGCGTGGTTATTTACCTCTCAAGAACGCGTAGGCGAAGCGGAGAATCGCGCATCTGAAGAAGCCCGCGCACGGCGAGAAGCAGAAGCCGAACTCGAAAAACTACGCGCAGCACTTGAACGTCTACAAAGTTCCGAATAACTAATTCCAACAGATGCACTCGTTGTTCCCATTAAGTGCTATCCATTCGATCAAGAGGAGATTTTCCTTCTGACAACCGATCACTCATAACTAAAAAAGGAGTCAATCTATGAATGAAAACGGGAACGGAAATAAACCAAAGGTTAGCCTTGGACTGCTTTATGGAATTATCATTGCGATTGTTGCGGGGGCACTCATCGGAGGTTATGCGCCAGACTTCGCAGTCCACACAACAATACTTGGTGAGATATTCTTAAACCTATTGAAGATGATAGTCGTTCCGCTCGTTATCTTGTCTATGATTGTTGGGATAACAAATTTAGGCGACATCCGAAACATCGGCTCCATCGGCGGACGAACCGTACTGTACTACATGGCAACGACTGCTATTTCTGTTGTCATCGGGATGATCCTCGTTAACATCATCTCGCCCGGAAAAGGGTTATCACAAGGCGAAGAACGACCCGATCTGACATACACACTCTCTGGCACTGAAATGCTTACTGTTGAGATGAGCAGCGAATTCAATCGGACCTATAATAATAAATATGTCATCACGCTCGTCGATCAAGGCTTACGTGGCGAAGTGGAATCAATTTCGGGGACAACAGCTACCGTGAAATCCTGGCAGCCGTTATCCGAAGACGCTCGTTATGTAACAACAGACAGTGGTGAACGCCTATTATTTATTGAGGGTCGTCTCGAGACCATAACACCCGAAAACACGGGTGCTGGCGTTAACATCAACCTACCGATTGCAGCAACGGTGTCTAACAAAACGGAAAAGACGATGGGCAGCACCATCAAGGAGGTGTTCCTCGGTAACGAGGAGACCGGCAAAGAGGGGATGATCCCTTCAAACGTCTTCAAAGCGATGGTGCATACTGACATTCTGCCTTTAATCTTTTTCTCACTCCTCATCGGTGCTGCTTTGTCTATGCTCGGTGATATTGGCAAACCTGTCATCTCCGTGATTTCGGGGCTTAATGAGGCGGTGATGAAGCTGGTTCATTGGATCATGTATGTCGCGCCTGTCGGCATCTTCGGTTTAATCGCAGGTAGGATCGGCGAGGCAAAAGGCTTCGCAGGTTTCTGGCCCGAACTCGTCGCTGTCGGGAAGTACAGTGCGACAGTCGTGTTAGGACTCGGTGTGCACGGTGCGATTGCTTTACCGATATTGCTTCTGTTGCTTGCACGCAGAAACCCACTGAACTATTTCAAAGGCATGGCAACGGCATTACTTAACGCCTTTTCGACAGCGAGCTCCAGCGCAACGCTACCCTTAACGATGGAAGGCGTTGAGAACCAAAACGGTGTTTCCAGTCGGACCTCCAGCTTTGTGCTTCCTTTAGGCGCGACCATTAACATGGACGGCACCGCACTCTACGAAGCAGTCGCTGTTATGTTCATCGCGCAAGTCTACGCGATTTCCATGGATCCAGCACAACAAATAGTTGTCGTGTTGACCGCAACGTTGGCAGCTATCGGTGCCGCAGGTATCCCAGAAGCAGGTCTCGTCACGATGGTTATTGTACTTCGAGCCGTAGACTTGCCAGTTGAAGGTATAACGCTCATCCTCTCTATTGATTGGCTGCTTGACCGCTTCAGGACGACAGTCAACGTTTGGGGTGACAGCATCGGCGCAGGCGTAATTGAGGCGTTTGAAACCAGAGATACTGACGAAGCACCAGCATAATGGCAATCAGCAATCGGCAATCGGCTTTCAGTCACTTTCTTGTGGCATTTAGATATGTTGTGGACTCCGCAGCAAAACAGTACGCCACAAAAGATTAACTGACAACTGACTGCTGAAAACCGATAACGATAAAACCATGAACGCACATAACGAACCGAACCCTCAAAAACCGGCATTCAGCGGCGCGACGATTCTCGCGATCATCAGCGTCGTATTTGCAGCGGTATGGATCGCCTTCGCTTACTATAAGGGTAACAATACCGACAGCAGTCGGGTGATGCTGCTCAATCCAGTCGTCCCGATACTGTTGATTGTGCTACTCACGCGTGTTTACCGATGGATTGACATAAGAAGCATTGTCATCTTGGAAATAGTGCTGATAAGTGTCTGGCTTTTTATCCGTCTGTTGGGGGTGCTGATGCCCTTCATTTTGGGGTTCGGTTTGGCTTACTTCTTCAGGTTTATCTGGCACGCGCTCCCGTTCAAAAAACAGTACCAACGCGGTATCGCGACCCTCGCAATCCTCCTCGTCTGTGGTGGTGTGCTCTTCTATACCGGCAGACAGGTCAGCAGACAAGCCAGCCAAATGGGTGTCGGATTGCTGAAGTTTTACTACGAAACTTTGCTACCTTATACTGTTGGAGAAGCCTTTACAGCCGTTACGATCAGCGTTAATCCGTCCGCTGTCGAAGATGAAGTTTCCAATCAGAACACGGAAGAAAATCCTCCGACAGAAACGTTCTATCTCAGTACGAACAACGGCATCTATGAAATACGCCGAAATCCTGCGGGGAAACCATCCCGTATCGGCATCACTAACGGTGCGATCTTTGGTAAAGAGGTACAAACACTCGCAGCAAGTGAAAACGTTATCTACGCTGGCACGCCGAGCGGATTGTATCGTTATTATAAGATGTTCCCTGTTGACGACACCGAAACATTGGAACAGGGTGCGAGTCCAATCCAGTTATGGCACAAAGTGACAGGTACGCCTTTCGACACACGCAGCATCAAAGCCATTAATATCCTTCGGTGGGATGATACGCAAATTTACGTCGGAACACAAAAAGGCCTCTATGCAAGTAACGATGCGGGTGAAACATGGACCCCCGTTGACCCAACCGTTTATAGCGATAGATCCATCATCAGTATCATCTCGACGACCTATACCGACGGCAGCCGAGGTATATATGTTACCAGTAAGGGGCAACCTGAGATGGAGATGCCGTCGGTACAAGAAGACCCGACAACCGCAGCAGATGAGACAAACGCCGCAACCGATTCAGAACAGTCAGAACAGACAGACCCGATCCTTGGAACAGGGACTGCAGACACAGAAACCACCTCAGTCCAGACGCATGCCACGTCTACAACGACAACCGTCCATTGGCGGCTGGAAAGTGCCACTTCTGGATGGCAAGAGCTTGCGTCAACAGATCAGATGGTTTACGCGCTTACAGGTGGCGATGTAGATGGTGTCTTAAACGCTTCCAATATTGCGTTATATGCCAGTGGGTCCGATGGACTCTATAAATGGAGTCAACCTGACGACGGTTGGCAGGAAATGCCAGGAACACCGACAGGGGCGGGGATTCCAGGACTTCGGCTGTTAACTTCCGCGCCTTCTGGGTTATACATCGGTAATAACACGACTATTTGGCACCGCACCGCGCCCAACGCTACATGGCAACCGTTCACCACTTACAAAGAAGGTATCGGCGATGCCTACCAGGACCAACCCATCGTCGAGCAGGCAAAATCGTATCTAACTGAAAGAATCCCGACGATTGCCCAGACTGCTGGTGAGGCTGTCAAAGAAGGATTTCAGTTCGCAAGTTCAATCGCTTTTGGGTTCGGAGGTCTCGTAGCCACCGTAGCCCTCGCACTAATTGTCTTTGTTTATGCAAATCAGTCGTTTGACAATTATTTCAGGAGTTTCCTTGCACTTGTCCCTGAGGTTCATCGCGACACGACTAAGGCGTACATGCGTGAAATTGATAATAATCTGCAGGATTTTCTAAAAGGACTTGTTACCGTCATCGCGATTGTCTCAATAATTTCTGCCGCTGCGTACAGTATCATAGGCGTTCCGTTCGCTTTGGTTATTGGTCTACTTGCAGGTATCTGTAATGCGATACCGACCTTCGGACCCTTTATCGGCGGCGGCTTCGCTTACATAGCGATGCTGATGGGTCTTGCAGCTGGGGACTTCGGGTGGACGGATTTTCTCGTCCGCTGTGCGTTTGTGTTGGGGACAATCCTCGGCATTCAGGCGATTGATAATTCGTTTATTTCTCCAAAGATTATGAGCGATGCCGTTGATGTAGACCCGTTGTTGATTATGTTCGCCGTGATGGTCGGTGCAGCCGTACTCGGTTTCTGGGGTGTTTTGCTTGCAATTCCTATCATTGTTGTGATAAAATCGGTTATTGCAGTTACCAATAGCAGAACGGAACCTGAACAGTAGCAGGATTTATACAATCCGCGTTTGCAGTCGGGGTTTGTAACCCCAAAAGAAAAATGATTACGGTCTTTATTAAAATGGCAAAGTTGGAGGAAAAGTGATGGAAACCGAACGTCCCATTGTTGCAATCGTAGGTAGACCGAATGTCGGGAAATCATCGCTCTTCAACAGGATCGCTGCATCAGCACCCGTGTCGCTACCTAACATCAGTGCGGTTACGGAAAACGGGGCGCGCAGTACTCGGAAACAGCGTCCCTCGCGTAAACGCGCTGTCGTCCACGACACACCGGGTGTGACCCGCGATAGGAATTACGCAAATGTGGAGTGGGCAGACCGCGCATTCACTATCGTTGATACCGGCGGCTTGGACCTTGATCCCGATGACCGACTGATTGATAATGTACAAGAGCAGGTCGATGCTGCATTAAATGAAGCGAGTCTTATCTTGTTCGTCGTTGATGCCCGAACCGGAATCATGCCGCACGACATGACTATCGCCGATAAACTCAGAACGACGGATAAACCGATCTTCCTCGTCATCAACAAGGTAGATACCGAGCGGTTCCGCAACGAAGCAGCAGAATTCTACGCACTCGGATTCCCAGAACCGATGTGGACATCGTGTGTACAAAACGATGGAATTCGAGAACTCCTTGAGCAGATCGTCGATAACTTGCCAGAGATCGAGGAGACAGCCGACGGGACATCGGGTGAAATTAAAATTGCAATCGTTGGCAGACCGAATGTCGGAAAATCATCACTGATTAATAATTTGTTAGGTGAAGAACGGATGATCGTTGATGACCGCCCCGGCACGACCCGCGATGCAGTGAACATTCAATTGGTGCACGACAATATCCCCTTTGAAATTGTTGATACTGCCGGAATGCGACGCAAATCCGCAATCAAAGACGAGCTCGAATCTGCGACCGTGCAACTCGCTATACACAGCATCCGACAGAGCGATATAGCGGTCCTTGTATTGGACGTAACCGAAGATGCCGCGCAACAGGATAAAACGATCGCTAATTTCATCGAACGACAAGGAAAAGCCTCCGTCTTAGTCCTGAATAAGTGGGACCTTATCGAAGATAAGGATAACACAACGCATCCAGCGTTTATGGAAAGACTTGATATACAACTCCCACAACTCGACTATGTGCCACGCGTCTTCACCTCAGCTGCTACGGGACAGCGCGTCACCCAAATATTAGCAACCGCTTTAGAAGTGCACCGAGAATACTGTACACATATTCCGACACCAGCACTTAACGAATTGCTTATCGAACTACGCAGCGCGCATCCACCACCGCGGGTCAAAGGCGTACGTCCCGCGCTGAAATACATCACGCAAGTTGAGACAAAACCGCCGACCTTTTTAATTTTCGGACGGAACATAAACCGTGTTAGCCAATCTTATGAGGCATACCTCGTCAACAATATTCGGGACGAATTCGGATTTTACGGGACACCCATACGTATCTTTTATCGCAGATCGTAATCCATAAGTTGTCAGTACGATTTTTCCACGAAAAATCTTTCAGTTGTCAGTTGTCAGTTACAAGAGCCCTCTTATCCGACAACCGATAATAATTCTTGCTGAAAGCCGATAGCCGATAGTCGATAGCTATTCCGAAGGAGGAGCGCATTGTCAAAATTTAAAATTTTTATTACACGTCCTATTCCCGAAGAGATTGTCGAAAAATTAGCGGAAGAATGCGACATTGATATGTGGCATACGAGTGCGATTTTGCCACCTATTGCTGAAAAGATTTCACCGCTTGACGGGTTAATGACCTACGGACACGAGCCGGTGTCTCCAACGATGATTGCCACTGCCCCGAACCTTAAAGCGATCTCCGTTGTCGGGGTCGGTTATGATCACGTTCATGTTGAGGCGTGTCGAGAACGCGGCATCGCTGTCGGTCATACGCCCGGTGTCCTGAGCGATACCACAGCCGATATGACGATGGCACTCCTCCTCGCCGTTGCCCGAAACATTGTCCCTGCCTATAACCACGTCCAAGTGTCGAAGGAATGGAACTACTACGATCCAAATATCCTCTGGGGGACCGATGTACATCATGCGACGTTAGGGATCATAGGCATGGGTAGAATCGGGTACGCCGTTGCCAAGCGCGCCAAAGCGTTTGACATGCGAGTTCTCTATTACAAACGTGAACGTCGTCCGGATTGGGAAGAAGAGCTCGGTGTAGAATACGCGCCCCTTGAAGCCCTACTGCGTGCCTCTGATTTCGTGTCACTCCATGTGCCGTTGACCGAAGAGACAACACATCTCATCGGCAAAGCGGAACTCTCACTCATGAAAACGACTGCTATCTTAGTCAACGTCGCCAGAGGTCCTGTCGTTGACCACTACGCGCTTTATGATGCGCTCAAAGACGGCCAGATTGCCGGTGCCGCCGTTGACGTAACCGAACCAGAACCGATTAATACCGATCATCCATTACTTGGTTTAGATAACGTCCTCATTGCCCCGCATCTCGGCAGTGCCACTGTCCAAACTCGGATGAAGATGGCAACAATGGCGATGGAGAATTTGCTCGCTGGCTTGAAGGGTGAGGAGCTGCCTTATGGCGTACTCCAGCCGAGAAGAGTTAACAATTAACAGTTGTCAGTTGTCAGTTAAGAGGGGTGTGATTAATCCAAAGTCTCTTGTAACCGAAAACTGAAAGATTTTTTTCGGAGAAAAAAATCGTACTGATAACTGTCAACCAACCTATAAATCCGATTTACTATATATATCCATCCTCGGTTGATTTTGAACAAAATTATGTTTGATTATTTATTATCTTATCGAATTAATCGAGACAGGAGGAAAAATGTTAGAAAAACTATTTGCGTTGAAAGACCATGACACCTCTATAAGACGTGAATTGGTCGCGGGGCTCACGAATTTTATGACGATCTCGTATATAATCTTCGTGCAACCCAATTTTCTTTCAGCTGCCGGTATGAATCCTGGTGCTGTCATGGTTGCGACTTGCATATCGAGTGCGCTTGCAACGTTCCTCATGGCGTTTCTAACGAACTATCCAGTTGTTTTAGCACCGGGTATGGGTCTAAATGCCTATTTTGCGTTTGAGATCTGTAATCCGAGTTCAGGCTTACCGTGGCAGGAAGGGTTAGGCATCATTTTCATAGCAGGTCTTTTATTTTTGATACTTTCATTTGTGGGCATCCGTGAAGCCATTATGAACGCGCTTCCGACCTCACTGCAAAACGCGATTGCGATTGGCATCGGTTTGTTTATCGCGTTCATCGGGCTGCAGATGAGTGGCATCATTGCGAAAGATCCCGCCACATTTATAACGCTCGGTGCGCTTGATGACCAAAACGTGCTGCTCTCTATCTTCGGTATCGCCATAATGCTGGCACTCCTTGCCCGTAAAGTGAAAGGTGCGATTCTGATGGGTATCTTAGCTGCGACCGTTGCGAGCCTTATCTTCGGTGTCGCCAGTTATAACGGAATCGCTGAGATGCCGCCCTCTATCGAGCCGACGCTTTTTAAATTACGGTTCCCGAACATTTTCGCCAAACTTGAATTAATTCCGGTCCTCTTTGTGTTCTTCGCGATTGACATGTTTGATAGTATCGGCACGCTCACGGCGATCGGTTACAGAGCGCAACTCATGGAAGCCGGAAAACTCGCCAAAGCGCGCCGTGCCCTTATGACAGATGCAGCCAGCACTGTCGGCGGTGCCTGTCTCGGCACATCGACTGTAACATGCTATATCGAAAGTGCAGCTGGGATCGCTGAAGGCGGACGCACGGGACTGACGGCTGTCGTCACTGGAATCTTCATGCTGCTCGCCCTCTTTTTTCAACCGTTGGTCGAAATCGTCGGTGGCGGTTACCCGATTAACCCGATTATTGGACCGACGCTCATCGTTGTCGGTGGATTGATGCTCCGAAACATCAACCAGATTGATTGGGAAGACATCACCGAATCGATTCCTGCATTCCTTACAATGCTGATGATGCCACTCTCTTTCAGTATCACAGACGGTATCGGTTTCGGGGTCATTTCATTGGCGTTCCTTAAACTGGTAACCGGACGTAGAAAAGAGATCCATCCGATCATATACTACTTCGCCCTTTTCTTCGTCGCCTGCTACATCGGCGGTCTGTAGAAATGTTCTGCCTGCTCAAGGTCGGCAGGTGTGTTGATGTTAAAGAAAGAGATACCATCGGGATCAAAAGTCTGCCAAACTTCAGGCGCGACACGCTTTATAGATGCCCGCGCCTGTAGTGCGTGGACCCGTAACTCAGATTCTTGTAACATCAACTCAATGATAGGGAGACAACGCTTAGAATAGACAGCACACAACGTTTGGAGGGTTATTTGATCAGTGTTGTGGGAGGGGTTTGTAATCACGATGTCTTTGTTACTACGGTACGTCCAAGGCATTACCACATCGTAATCGTCCAGAACAGAGACGAGATGTGTGAGCAACTTCGGCACTAAAAACGGACTATCGCACGCAACACAGAGCACAGTGTCATAAGAGGCAGACATCAACCCGGTATAAACACCTCCCAAAGCACCAGCGTCTGGAACAATATCTCCGTACATCGGAAGACCGAGGTGCGCGTATTCATCGGGTGTGTTCGTGATAAGGAGAAGTTCATCCGTAACAGGACGGGTACGACGGATAACATGCCCGATAAGCGAATCATCTCCGAGTTGTATCAACGCCTTATTCTGACCCATCCGACGACTCGTCCCACCTGCGAGGATAACACCGGTGACAGGCATCGGTTTTTTATGCGCGTTCGATGACATCAACAATTAACTCACCTACCGGTTGCAGACTTTCTTCATTGAGCAGCTCGCTCCGGTCCTGTTTTGAATGTACCTTTAAGGCAACACCGCCTACGCCTTTTGCCATTAACGTAACCGTTTCAAATCCACGACTGGCAATCGGAATGCTGTCCAACCCGACACCAATCGGCAGATAACGCTCCGAGACCGGAACACCGAGTGATTCACCCGATGCTCGAAAGAGGTCTGCTAACGTCCGTGTTGTGCGCACCGGTGGAATCCCGTAACGCGTGACGATGCTAACGCCGTTTCCAACGCCGAGTCCGTCTAAATTAATAATGTAGGTGTTCTCTTGGTCAAATTCATCGGCGTGTGCCTGGATATAGCGTAATGCGCCGCACATGCCGTATTCTTCTGCACCAGTGGCGAGAAACGTTATCGGTTTTTTCACGTCAAGTGCCGTCACCACCCGTGCGACTTCAAGCATAACGCCAACGCCAGACGCGTTATCGAACGCTCCCGGGGAACGGTTCTGGGTCGTATTGGCTTGTAAAAGCAACAGGCAAAAAACCGTAGTTCCAGCAACAGACCAGACGATGTAGTCGTAGGGACTGGGTAACCCAGCCCCTACGGTGCCGACTTTAATAATCGCCACAACTGTTAAAGCGACAAGACCGATGATTGCTATACCGTAGGACACTGTGCGCACTGCGATCGGTAACGCCTGTGATTTGGAGTCGTAGTGTGCCAGAAACAAAAATGTGGGGGTATTGCTATCTCTTTTCTGACCATTCGTTGCGATGATGTTCTCTGTGCGGAGTCTTTTGCCGACATCATATAGGCTCTCAAATCGTTTCTGCCACTGCGTAAATAATAGTGCTATAAAGAGACTGAATAAACAAGCAAGACAGACGGGGATTGGGAACCGGTCCCCGATCCACGGCACGGACAAAACGATGGGTACAAAGAGCATCGAAATGATACGTGGCAGGACTTCGGCGGGAAATTTTGTAAATGAGAACGGTTCCCATGAAACATCTAATCCCAATGCTGTAAATTGCTCAACGATATAGTCTTGTGCTTCCGCCTCACCCGCGCTGTCCACCAACCTCGGGATAGCGAGTTGTGTGATGTGGTCGTATGCGCGCGCTGCATCGTAGGTGAGGTTCGTATCCATCTTAATTCGTTTAGGTCTTGCCTAACTCTGACCGGAACCGTGTGCCTAAACGTCCTCTGAGTGTATTGGCAATTTGGCGTTCGGACTGCGCAATATTGTGCAGCTCGTCAGGATCGTTTTCTAAATCGTATAATTCAGTTATGTCGTTATAGTTTTCGATGAGTTTGTGGCTCGCCGTTCGGACACACCGGAAGGTTCGGAGAGCACTGACGGTTTCGGATCGATGCGTTTCAGTTTCACCACGCAGCAGCGGTGCGATAGAGCATGCGTCAATCCGAGGTAACACCGGTACACCGGCGAAGTCACAGATCGTCGGGTTCAGGTCAATGAGTTCAATCAAACTGTCTGAAACCTGATTTTTTGGGATGCCGGGGCCAGCAACGATAAGTGGTACCCGTAGCGAGGCTTCATAAGCGACGCTCTTGGTGTAGAGTCCGTGGTCACCGAGCATTTCACCATGGTCGCTCGAATAGATGATATAGGTATTGTCAAGCATACCGCGCTGTTCGAGAGCACGAAGCATCTCGCCGATCTGGTCATCAATGAGTTCTGTCGCGGCGCAGTATTGTTGCCGTGTTATCGTAATCTCTTCGGGACTGACATCGACGACGCGTCGCTTTACCCATTCAGGTTTCCCTTCCATATCGTCAACAATAGCAGGAGGCATCTCCGCATTCCGATATTTATCGCCGTATTCAGTGGGTGGGTCGAAGGGGTCGTGGGGTCCGACGAAACTGACGAACAGGTGCCACGGGAAATCGTCTGGAATGGTCTCAATAAATTCCGTCGAGCGTCTGCCGATGTAGGTATCGGCGAAATCTTCTGTTGGAAGGACAGAATCGTGGGAACCGTTTTTAACCCAGCCGCCGCTACTGCGTTTCCGATAATCCTCATGGAACGCCTTGAGCAGATCTTTTTCCTGAAGATAGTGGGTATAAGGACCTTTAGGTGTCGGTGAACTTCCGGCATGCATCTTGCCTTCGCACTCTTCGGGATGCGTGAAACCCCAACTGTAGGTGCGCGGTCGGTCGCCGTAGCGTCCGTTATAGCCGTCCGGTTTGGCGAGGTCAAGTTTTCCGACACATCCGACACGGTATCCGTGGTCGCGGAGTTGCTGGTAATAAGTGGGTACGGTAGCAGGTAGAAAACTGCCGTTATCCAATGCTCCCACTCGAGAGGGTTGCAGTCCGGATGCGAGTGCGATCCGTGAGGGTGCACAAACCGGTGCATTGACTGTACAGTTTGGGAAACTCACACCGGCTTCCGCTAACCGTCGCAGGTTGGGTGTATTGAGTGCAGGTGGTGCATTTTCAGCGGTTTCGAGATAATCGTAGCGGTGCTGATCCGACATAATAAAGAGAACGTTGGGTCTATCGGTTTTGCGATTCATTTCTTCTCCATGTTCTACATAAATATTTTTAACGTTGATTCTAAAAAAATCTGTCGCTTCATGCCTTAATTCACAACGACGTAAATAGCTTCGCCGATGTTTTGAATAAAATTAACTGATATTTCTCAGAAGTTATT
>JAAXHL010000192.1:0-1118 GCA_012270865.1 Candidatus Poribacteria bacterium
ACGTTTAGCGTAGCACGTCCAGCACTCCGTAGACCCGGATTTATGGCGGGCAGAGCGATTCTCATTGTTGATAACACTGCCAGTATGCTGTCAGCAGAAAAAGGAAAGACTCGGCTCAATTTGGCAAAGCAGGCAGCACTGAAGCACATAGAACAGGTCTCTGCGACGGGTGGGATGATGCTCATGGTGACAAGTCCTTCCGAATCCGACACCTATATCCGAGAAGCCTTCACGACGGATACCTCCAAGCTCCAGCGTGCTATAGCAAATATCACACCGACCCACGTCCCACGCGATTTGCGCCCTGTCTTTGATGCGGCAGCACGTTATTCGGAGTCGCCAGAAGATAAAGTCTTCTTTATCAGCGACAACTTTGAAAATTTGCCTGATATCCCGTTGTCAATTCATAAAATCGGAGTAGGCGCGGATGCTGAGAATGTCGGTATCGTTCATTTCAGCGTCGAAATTGTGGCAGACCGGTATGAAGTGCTGGTCGGTGTCCAGAATTTCACGGATACGCGCAGAGAAATTGATGTTCAATTAGCGGTCGAAAACGTTCATCTTGATGAGAAAACAGCAGCTATTCCTTCCGGCAAAACGAAATCCATTCTGTTTTCAGGGGATCCGAGCGGTTTGGAGCAGCGGGTTATCAGCGCGCATCTCCAGTTAGAAGACGACTTCGCGCTTGATAACAGTGCCTCAGCAATCTTGCCTGCTGTGTCTCCACTGCGAATCTTACTCGTCAGCGACAATCAGAATTCTTTGCTGCCACGACTTCTAAAGTCTTATGGTCATCACACGCAACTGAACACAATTACGCCATCGGACTATCACGGCACTAACGATGCGGATATAGCAATTTTTGATGGGGGTACGCCTGCTGGTCAAGAGGCGTTCGGGAGTTTTTCTGAAGTGGCATCTGGCACGCATTTAATCTTCATCAATCCGGGTGGCAATCTGCCATTTATAGCAGCTGAGAGTCGCACTGTAGAAACAGATACGGGGATTGGACGCGTTATCAAGACAGATGCAACCCATCCACTCATGGCAAACGTGTCATTGCAAAAATTACGGGTGCATGGATCTACACACCGAAGATTACCGCTTTCAAGTCAATC
>JAAXHL010000192.1:1193-4752 GCA_012270865.1 Candidatus Poribacteria bacterium
CTCGACACGCGTTTCAGACTGGCGAGCAAGTAAAAATCACACCCATAAGCGATGATGGTATTCTCTCCGTGCAAAAGCCTAATAAAGAGAGGATTCGCGTGGCTGATTCTATATTTACTGAAACGGATCAGGTGGGGGTCTATACACTCTTTGCCGATGATACGCAGCTTGCGCAGTTCACGGTTAATCTGCTTGATGCGAAAGTATCGGCACTCTCGCATTCCGCAACAGCACCAGTTCCAGAAGTATCAGCAGCAACAGCAAACGGATTCCAACCGATGACACAGGAAGTATGGCGGATACCCGCCCTGATTGCATTTATTGTCTTGCTATTGGAATGGTGGTTCTATCACCGAGAATGGCTATCGGCTTTCGGAAACCATCAGCAAAGAGGGTTCTCTAATGGCTGAAAGGTTTTTTCATGCCTCGCAGTGAGAGAAAAACCGCCCTGATTGCTGACGGCTATTCATCTTCTTCACTACCTAACACGCCGAGAATGTTCTCCACTAACTTAGTACTTGGCACTGCCCCTACAAACCTTCCTATCATCTCACCATCCTTGAACACGATATAGGTCGGGGTTCCACGTATGTGGTATTCAACCGTTTTTTCGGGTTGGGTGTTCACGTCCAATCTGGCGAAAGTGAAGGTATCCCGATATTCTAATGCGACCGCTGTGACCACAGGCTTCATCAGTATACAGAATATTCAGAACTCAGATTTGAATTCTACGACGATAGGGAGTTCGGAACCCAGAACAGTATCATCAAAAGTTTTATCGGTGACTTCAAAGGGGATACCAGATGTTTTACCGAAGTAACTTGCCACAAGCACCAAATCGAGGATGTTGACGATGCTGTCCCTATTGATGTCTGGGTTGGGAATCTGATCTTCGGTTGGCGTTGCGCCAAGGTGTGAAGCAATGAACATCAAATCAAGGGTATTCACGAAGCCATCAGCGTTGACATCAGACGCGCTTCGAGTGTCAAAATCTTCATCTTCGGCGTAACTTGTTGTTAAAAGTCCGAGTGCTAAACTTAATGTTAGCGACAAACAGATCAACCTTTTCATACGATTTGTTCCCTATACCATACAAGTCCTACGCAATTTTTTGCGAGTCGCTCCCACTATACGACACTGGCGAGGTTGGGAAACCTCGCCAGTAAAGTGTACGTTCGTTATGCCTGAATGAAGATTAATTTATTAATTCGGTAATTTCTTGGGGTAGCCGGTTCGGTTGGAATGCAGGTCGCATTTGGGCGTGTACGCCGCAAAACCGAACCTACCGGACTTGGGGAAAAGGTAGAATTACCGATTTATTTTCTTAAACTTCATACAGGCATACTCTTAATTTCCCTCAACGTCTATAGCGTTGAGAACGTTCTGGATGAACTCCGCTTTCGGTGTCTGACGTGCGAAACGTTTAACTAGCTCTCCATCTTGGAATACAAGATAAGTCGGGTGTCCTCTAACTTGGTATTTTCCACTTGTTTCCACATTGGTAATTGCATTCATTTTCACGACGATAAATGTGTCCTTGTACTCTAAAGCAATTTCGGCGACAACTGGCGCCATTCTTTGACAGAACGGTCAGTTGTCCTTATAGAAGTCAACCACGATAGGCACCTTAGATCCGAGCACGACGGTCTCAAAGTCCTCATCGGTGACTTCAAAGGGGATACCATCGTAAGCACTGGCAGTGGCAAAAGTAATGTTGATATCCGTTTCGTTGCCAGCAGCGTCTTCAACTTTTCCCGAAATAACGTACGTGGTTTCAGGATCAAGTTCTTTGCCTTTGACAAGTTTAAGCGTCGCTTTGTCGCCTTTGACTTCGCCCACCCAACCGACATCATCGCCTGCTTCGGTTTTCAGTGCGATGGTGCCGCTGACATCCTCGCTGAACGCAATTTCAATCAGTGCACTACTGTTAATTGCTTCGGCGTCAACATCTTCGTCCCCATCACCGATAGTTCCACTGGTAATTGAGGGTGGCTCGGTATCCGGTTCAATAACTGTGTAAGTGAACTCTACGCTTCCATCTGCCCAAGTGACTGTTAGTTCAAGCGTGCCGGGTGTGAAGGGTCCCGTGATTGTAACGGTATTATCCGTGACGGTAGCATCGCCTTCACTGACCGTAACATCCCCCGGCGGATTGTCAAACGTCAGGGTGATGGTCCCGTCCACCGTAATCTCCGACTCAGTAGGCTCTATACTAACAAACGCCACAGGCTGACGGACGGTATAATCGAATGTTTGCGAACCATCTGCCCAAGTGACTGTTAGTTCAAGCGTGCCGGGTGTGAAGGGTCCCGTGATTGTTACAATATTATCCGTGATGATCTCAACACCATCACTGACCGTAACATCCTCCGGTGGATGATCAAACGTCAGGGTGATACTATCGTTCGGCGTAATCTCCGAATCAGCTGCAGGCTCCACACTCTCCAAAGCCGCAAACTGACGGATCGTATAGTTGAGTGTTTCGGAACCATCTGCCCAAGTGACTGTTAGTTCAAGCGTGCCGGGCGTGAAGGGTCCTGCGATTGTGACGGTATTATCTGTGATTGTCGCAACGCCATCACTGACGGTAACATCTTCCGGCGGATGATCAAACGTCAGCGTGATACTATCATTCGTGGTAATCTCCGAATCAGCTGCTGGCTCGGCACTCACGAAGTCCGCGGGTTGGCGGACGGTATAGGTAAGGGTCTTAGAACCATCCGACCAAGTAACCGCCAACGTAAGTGTGCCGGGGATAAAGGGCCCCGTGATTGTGACGGTATTATCTGTGATAGTAGCAACGCCGTCACTGACGGTAACACCTTCCGGTGGATGATCAAACGTCAAGGTGATTGTATCGTTCGGGATAATCTCCGAACCAACTGCTGGCTCGGCACTCACGAAGTCCGCGGGTTGACGGACGGTATAGGTAAGGGTCTCAGAACCGTCTGCCCAAGTGATTGTGAGTTCAAGCGTGCCGGGGGTAAAGGGACCCGTGATTGTGACAGTATTATCTGTGATTGTAAAAACGCCATCACTGACGGTAACATCCTCCGGTGGATGATCAAAGGTCAGCGTGATACTATCGTTTGGAATAAGTTCCGAACCGCCTGCTGGTTCCATACTCTCCAAGACCGCAGGGGGTCTGACGGTTTCGCCAATATGGTTCGCAACAAGAACCAAGTCAAGGATATTGATCTTACCATCACCGTTGACATCAGGGTTGACAGTCAGATCTTCGGTGAGTGTCTCGCCGAAGAATCCAGCGACCAGCACCAGATCAAGGATATTTATCGTCCCATCAGCATTAACGTCAGCTGCCCTCAAGGTGTCAATATCCGCACCTTCTTGGGCGTGACTTGCTGTTAAAACGAACAGTGCTAAACTCAGTGTTAGCAATGAACAAATCAATTTTTTCATGGGATTTTCTCCATTAAGAAGCCTTGCGCGCGTATGTCTGGACTTACTTTTATTGTACCCGAGCACGATGCCATTCCTGTACCGCTTCTGGAATCGCTTGTAGATTTTCAATAGTGGTCTGAAGCGGAATCGCACACTC
>JAAXHL010000035.1 GCA_012270865.1 Candidatus Poribacteria bacterium
AAAATTGGACGAAAAAACCGAGAACTAAATAGTTCTGCAGTTGAGCAGTTGGATGGTTTTCAGTTATGCGTTTTTAGGGACCGGTGCGTGTAACACCTTAGGAGATAAAAGAAAATAAACGTATAAGCATTTTTTTCGTCTATATGTATGTCGGGAGTTTGCTAACGCAAATAATCCGGTGGATGGGTCGGACTTGACCTTCAGTAAAATCAAAAGTGAAATTAAAGAGAACTTTTTCCGAATAGAACCTGTCTTAAGTTTTAAAGATAGGACTTACGCAATTTTGACTGCATCCTATTTTGTTAGATGAGATTTCTCGGAAAACCGAGCGTTTTAGTGTCACAAACTAACAGTTTTGCGGCGTACTCGCCCAGATGCGAAGTGCATCATGCTACAAAAGAGCAGCATGCGTAAGTCCTAAAAGAGATTTTCAGACCAAATTCTCAAAGAGACGTGTGTGGAAAATTGGAGATAACGGAGGAAAATAGATGAAAATTGCCACTAACTGGCGCAGCGTCCTTACAAAACTCGGAATCGGCTGTGTTGTGTGCCTATTCCTTGGAGTTGCGGTCCTGCTCTATGCGCAAGAGCGAACAAGACCGAGGTTTGTCGGCTCAGGACCTGAGATAGCTGCTGCCAGAATGCAGACGATGAATAACGCCCCAGGACAGGGACAACCCCAATCCAATAGAACTTGGGGTGGTCAAAACCGCGGCGGTGGCGTTGACTTCGGAGAAAATCAAGCGTTTTACAAAATAATTATTGACAACAACCTCTTCCGTCCGCTCGGTTGGACCCCACCGAACAACGAACCTGAGTATAGTTTGGAAGGCACGGCTGTTGATGCGAACGGAGTTATCTCACAAGCGACACTTCTGGAGAGAAGGTCTAATCGTTATCATTTCGTCACCATCGGGTCGAAACTTGACGATATGACAGTAACAGAAATCCATGACAAAAAGATCATCTTTGACAAAGAGGGTGAAACAGTAACATTCAATACTGGTTCGTTTCAACCGCTCACATCGAGGCGTGGAAACGAGAGCAACAGAGGTGGCGGACGCGGTGAAGGTGGCTCCGAAACCGCGCGCAATAACAACACCGGGCAAAACCGAGGGAATCAGGCAAGTACTGAAAGGAGCCGGCAAACCAGTCGCGGAGGATCAGACGCTTCTGAACAAGCAAGAAGACGGGAAATGATGGAGAGGTTCCGGAATGCTTCACCTGAGCAACGGCGAGAGATGATAGAACGGTTCCGGAGACGCGGAGGCGGCGGAGACAGAGGGAGAAGAGGTCGAGACAGATAGTATCTCCGTGATCTCAAGATCATAGGCATTCAATTTCAAGGCACGGTCAGAAGCCGTGCCTTTTTTGTTGTAATATCTAAAAGTTTATTTGACATTTGGCAAAATCAACGTTAAAATTAAAGAAACGTCTATACCAAATTCCGAAAACATACCTGTAGATAAGTGAAGACAGCGGAGGAAAATAGATGAAAATTGCCACTCATTGGGGCAGTGTCATTACAAAACTCGGAATCGGTTGTGTCGTATGCCTACTCCTTGGGGTTGCGCTACTGCTCTCTGCGCAAGAAGAAAAAAAAGCGGAGTTTATCGGCACAATGCCTAAGATGGATGCGGCGAAAATGAAAGAGATGGCTGCCAGAATGCAGGCGGCGAATAGGGGATCAGAACGGTCACAACCCGAACGGAATAACGCGTGGGGTCGTCAAAATCGCGGCGGCGGTGGTGTTGACTTTGGAGAGAACGAAGCGTTTTACAAGACAATTATTGAGTATAACCTCTTCCGTCCGCTCGGGTGGACCCCGCCGAATAACGAACCTGAGTATAGTTTGGTCGGCACCGCCGTTGATCGGAACGGAGCCGTCTCACAAGCGACACTGTTGGAGAGAAGGTCTAATCGTTATCATTTCGTCACCATCGGGTCGAAACTTGACGATATGACAGTAACAGAAATCCAAGACAAAAAGATCATCTTTGACAAAGAGGGTGAAACAGTAACACTGAATACCGGTTCGTTCCAACCGCTCACATCGAGGCGTGGAAACGACGGTGGCGGTGGACGTGGTGATGGGGATTCTGAAAGGGCAAGCAATAATAACTCTGGGCAGAACCGAGCACGTCAGATGGAAACTGAAAAGCGCAGGCAAGCGGAGGAGAAAAAGCGTGAATATTCTCGTGAACAAATGAGACGCGAAGCGATGGAGAAACTGCGGAACGCTTCTTCATCAGAGGAACGCCGCGAGATTATTGAGTGGATGCGGAAAGAGTTCGGTGGGGATCGAGGACGGCGAGGTCGCGATAGATAACGTCGTGTTTCTGTCAAGAGATATACGCAATTTTTCAAGGCGCGATTTGTTGTCGCGCCTTGTTTTTTTAATGACTATGCTGCTTCTTGCGCACCCTCCGGCATATTCTCAAGTCGCGAGAGCCAGTAGCCGACATCAAACGACTCGTCACCGATAAGGAAACGCCACTGCTTAATCCGATTGACGATTTCAAGTCGGACATCGTTCCCGTACCATCTGTGATTCCTGCCTAAGACACCGTGAATAGGCGCGGCATCAAGGTCTTCTGTGTTCCAGAGTTGGCATTGACGCACCGTCGGGTTGAGACGGAGTTTGAACATGTAGCGCGTCTGGTCGGTTAGATTCGGCTGTGCGCAGTGCCACATCCCGTGATGTACGACAAGGAGTGTCCCTGCCTCACAGACGACTGGCATCTGTCCGAGGAAGTTCTGGTAACGTGCGATGTCCGTCTCACAGACACGACGATATTGGCTTCCCGGTAGGATCATCGTCCCGCCCATTTCCCGCGGCGTATCGTGTGAGAAATAGAAGAATTGGATATCAAAATGCATCCGCAGATCAATAATCGCATCGGCATGCCAAATTTGTCCGATCTCGTTTTGCGGACGGACGATGTGAACGGCGTGGTGATCGTAAAGCGGGTTCTCGCCGACCAAACTCTGAATGATCCCGAGTACTTCTGGTAGACGGAAGACTTTACCGACAGCGGACTCATCTGTCCAGACATCGTCTAAAACGGTGCCGCCGCGGCCGCGGACAACCAAACCGTCTTCCATCTCTGCGTGTGCGGCCTTATTCAATTCATCGGGAATTAAATTGTCGAAGCGGAGATAACCGTCTGCGACGAAGTTCGCCATCTGTTCCGTAGTGAGTAAATGCTTTTTATCAATCATTGGATTTCCTCCATTTTCTCAAGGATATACTCAAACCTGAGATATGAGGTATAATATTCCATGCCGGGATAGGCAGGGAATTGTTGCGGGAACTGGATTACGCGCCAGCCATCCCGCATCGCTTCCACCACCGAGTTGTACGGCGGTGCCTCGCTATCGCCTGTCGTATGCCGTTTTGCACCGGTGCCGTCATACATTGCCCAGGCGACGACGTTACTGTTTAAATCTGGTGTGTGCAAATGTAGCACCAGAAGTTTCTGTCTTAATTCAGGCATGTTTTAAAGTTAGCCTTCCTTAGCGTACGCTTTGCATCGCGCCGATGAGATGGACGCATCTTAGACGCTATTGCGTTTTGATCTGACTCCAAGTCGTGGCGAGTTTTCCACCCGGTTGTACGTCTAACGTAACTTCCATTCCATCTTCCATTAAATCGTTAAGTTCCTGTTCGCTGAGGGCTCTGTTGTAGAGAACAACTTCATCAATAACTCCTGTCATCCAGTAGTTCCCGATGTCGCAACCGCCAATGAACAGAAAATTATCGTGGTTATCAGGTTTTGTGCCTGGTGCTGTTTCCCCATCAACAGTTCCATTGAGATAGAGTTTAAAGTCTGAACCGTCGTAAGTGCCAGCGACGTGATGCCAATCACCATCGGTCACAGGGGTTTTGGCATTAAAGGATTTCCATCCGGCGTTCGTTGTGAAAGAGTAGTGGACAACGCCACTGTTAACGTTGCCGAAGAGTCCGTAATTCCTACCTGTCGGATTGCGGTTCTCTTTAGAGGCGATGATCTGCCATGCGCCGGAGACTTTCGGGGTGTTCACCCATGCGGCGAGTGTGAAATCCTCCAAGTCAAGGGCAGGGTTATCATCAACGGTCACCATATCTGCGCCGCCGAATTCCATCGCGCCGCCAAATTTACCCTCAACCCACTTCGGGTTACCTTTCGCGATTTCTCCATCTAACCCGTTATCGGAGGAATCCGTAACGGCGTGACCTTTGCCATCATCGAACAGCCATGCACCGACGAGGCCCTCTGTTTCGAGTGCCTCAACATACGTGGCTACGAAGAATGTCAGTCCAAAAAGACTGAGTACCAGAAATGTTAGCACTTTGTGCATTAGAAATCTCCTTGTTGGGTAAACCTTGATTACAAGCCAATTCAAGGCTACCTGTTAGATGACAGTTTCAGGAGGTATCGTTGCATCCTTTGGAACGATAACGATCCCATCCCGGATGTAGTAATTTTTACCGTCGTGATTATCAATCGCATCTCGATTAACGAGTACTGAATTATCGCCGATACGCGCATTTTTGTCAATGATTGCATTCTGGATTAGGCAATTCCGTCCGATGCCGATAGGTGGATTCCCGTTTCGGTCTATCTCATTCTCATAGAAGTCCGCCCCCATGAGAATGGATTGGTAAATCCGGCTGCCGCCAGAAATGATGCTCCGAATACCGACGATCGTTCGATCAATTTCCGAATCATCAATGATAGAGCCTTCAGCGAGAATAGAGGAACGGACACTACTGTTGTTAACTTTGGTGCTCGGAAGGTGGCGACGGTTGGTGTAGATGGGTGCCTGCTCATCGTAGAAATCGAATGCCGGTGTGGTATCGGTGAGTGCGATGTTCGCCGAATAGAAGGCGCGGATCGTCCCGATATCTTCCCAATAACCGTCGAAAAAGTAGGCAAAGACGGATCGCTCCTGAATACTCGTCGGTATAATGTCCTTGCCGAAGTCTACGTTTTCTTCATCTCGGAGTATCTCCTGGAGCACTTCTCGGTTAAAGACATAGATCCCCATTGAGGCGATATATTCGCGTCCTTGTGCTTCAATGCCGCGTGAGGTAAAAACTTCAGGCTCAACACGGAGTTGTTGAAGTTCGGCTTCGGTTTGTGGTTTCTCAACAAAATTGACGATCCGTCCGTTGGTATCCGCTTGGAGGATACCGAGTTCGCTGGTAACCTCTTTCTTCACTGGGATGACAGAGACTGTAATATCGGCACCGGATTCGGTATGGACAGCCAACATCTTCTGATAATCCATCCGATAGAGATGGTCGCCGGCGAGAATGAGAACATGATCGTCTGTGAAACGCGGATTCAGAATATAGGGTTCATTGTGCCTGACGGCATCCGCTGTGCCTTGATACCAATCCTCACCCATCAGCGTCTGTTGCGCCGCGAGGATTTGGACGAAACCGCGACGATAGGTGTCAAACCGATAGGTCTGGACAACATGTCGGTTCAGCGAGACAGAGTTGAACTGGGTCAAGACATAGATTTTTTCGAGTCCCGAATGTAGGCAATTACTAATCGGTATGTCTACGAGTCGAAATTTTCCGGCAATCGGAACACTCGGTTTCGCGCGGTCTCGTGTCAATGGAAATAGACGTGTGCCGCGGCCGCCGCCAAGAATAACTGCAACAACGTTCTCGTTGTTCATAAAAAACCTTCTCCTCATTGGATTGGACGATGGGTTATGGACGCACGTTTTCCGCTGACCCCTTACAACCCTACCGCATTACAAACTTCCTTTGGTAGATAGCACGCCTGTGATACGCGCATCGAGACGTGTTGCAATGTGCAAGGCTTTCGCAACTGCCTTGAAGATCGCTTCTATGATATGGTGCTGATTTGTGCCGTAGGGGACGTTGATGTGCAAGGTCGTACCACTGTGGTTGACGAACCCGTGAAAAAACTCCTCAACGAGTTCGATATCGAAATCGCCGACTTTGCCGGAAACGAGTGGTGTCTCAAAGTGGAGATACGGTCGTCCGCAGACATCTAAGTCAACTTTAGCAAGCGATTCATACATCGGGACGGCGAAGCTGCCGAACCGTTGCATCCCTGCTTTGTCGAGTACTGCCTTCTGGATTGCTTGCCCTAAGCAGATGCCGACATCTTCGGTGGTATGGTGTGCATCTACATGTAAATCGCCATTCGCTTCAATTTCTAAGTCAAAGAATCCGTGCTTCGCAAAGAGTTCTAACATGTGATCCAGGAAACCGACACCGGTATTAATGTCTGATGTTCCGTTTCCGTCAAGGTCAAGACGGAGTTGGATGCGGGTTTCTGCTGTTTCGCGGGCAATTTCTGCTTTTCTATCCATTTTTTTTTAATTTACCTTGCGGTTCGGTCAGGTGGATTAAAGGTTTCATGTCCGTTTCCGTAAACCCGCTTTCCACTTCGTTTTATAGTAAAATCCGAAAATAAATGAACACTTGTCCGAAGATAACCCCCCTAACCCCCCTTATCAGGGGGGAATAAGATGGGAATTACTTCGATTTGATGTGGTTAAATAATTATGGGCTTTGCTATAATATTGTGTGAGCCTGTT
>JAAXHL010000041.1:0-2430 GCA_012270865.1 Candidatus Poribacteria bacterium
GGATCCATGAGATACAGGTCTCGGCTCAGCGAGAACCGATCACGATCGGAGGCGAAAAGAATTTGTTCACCCGTCGGCGACCAAGTCGGCATGGCATCATCAGCACGGTGGCGAGTGAGTCTCATCTGCCCACTGCCATCCGGGTTCATGCTATAAATTTCACGATTGTTATCACGCGATGAGGTAAACACAATTTTCGCAGTAGCAGGGGCTTTGGCAAAAACAGAAGAAATGCTCACACACAACAAGGCTGCGCTTACTACGAAAGGTAGGAAGTAGTTTTTATGTTTCATGGAAGGTCTCCTGAAAAATAGCGGCTATATTTATAAAAAAGTGGGAACTTGGGTTAATTATACAGAAATTGTGGAGAAAATCAACTATCTTTCTGGGGTCAAGGATTCCGAATTTTCTTTTTTTTCAAAAAAAATATGAAGATGTGATAAAATGTTTGCAAATCTTTAATCCTGCAAGGAAAGCGTTGATGATTATCACAGTTGACGAAAGTTATCGGCATAAGCGGGATCGTACCGAGCAGCAACTCTTTGCAGTTGTTGAGCAAAATACGCCAGATTCCATCAAAATACCCCTTTTTCCGCAAGACGCATCAGAGGCATTCACATTCCATCTTAATAAGGCATTAATCGAGCGTTTGAATCTCTGGGAATGGTTCCGTAACTATGCGAAGGAGGCACAGGTTTCGACTGCCGGCATCCGGGGTCCACAGAATATTTTATACCCGTGGGATACCCGATTTCCGATCAATCAGATTGGAATTATTTTAGCAACACTCGGCAAAAGTCTCGTCGCGAACGAAGCTGCAGGCGGAAAGTTAGTTGAGAAACTTGCAGGATGCGAAGTACGTTACAATTCACAGAAATATGTCGAACACATTGCCCGAATCCAAGCCGCGCAAGGGATACGCACGTATGTACCGAAAGGGTTTGGTACGCTGCCCATCTGGATGGCATCGTTTCTGATTTTTATGCTTGACCTTGATGGTGGTGAACATGTCACCTCAAGCCACTCCGTTAGCACCAAAAATGCGACCAAGGACCTCAACAATCAAGGCAGTCAGTACTTACCCGAAGAATCCATGCGGTTCGTCAACAAGATTGAAGAGATTCTTAAAACTGCTGAAACGCAAGGCTACCCGATTCAGTTTAGTGCGGTCACCGACGAACATATAGATTTTGAAAGACTGGATGAACTTCACGACGGCGTGCAACTCTATGTCGGCTATCTTAAAAGTGGGGTTGCCACAGCTGCTAACCTCAACCTCATTCGTAAAGCGAAACCGCCAATCGTTGTGGATTGTGTCGGTGGGTGTATGTATCGTCCGATGCGTGCCATTTTTGAACGGTTAGGGATTGCTAACTCCGTCCGTTGGCTGCACACTGAAGCGGACCCGCTCTATCATAACATCGGAAAACTGGATCGGAATCCGAAGACCGGTGAGACTGAATTTTACGATCTCGGCTGTGATTTTAGTATCCTTGATGTCGTCAAATCCACAGATTATGCGGCAAAACTCAAGGCACAACCCGTTGGCACGATTATTGAGGCGACAGACCCAGATGGCGACCGACTTATCGTTTGTGAGATAGAGGACGCATCACGAGCAGAAACACTGGAACACCTCGGTATTGATTTTCTTGATCTCGGTGATAACCGACTCTTGACGATTTATACACCGAATCAGGCGTTTCTCATGTTGATGGACTTCTATGCGAAGCAGCTCAAAACTTCTGGACTTTGGGAAAACCACCCACGGTTCATGATTAAGACAACTCCCTCCGCACTCGCTTGGGATCAGTGGGGTGTGGCGAACGATGTCGCGGTTATTAACGTACCTGTCGGTTTCAAAGAAATTGCCGCGATTATGAAGAAGATTGAACGGCAGATCGCTGATGCCCCAGATGCACAGGTCGTTATCCAAGATGTCTACGGCGAGATGATTTCGCTTGGTGTCCAACCTCGACTGATTTTTGCGGGTGAAGAGAGTGGTGGAATGATTACCGGTCCTGAAGCACTCATCCAAAGTCAAGGCGGTCGCACTGCTATCGCGATGCGTGAAAAGTCGGCAGGCGAATCTATGGTGTTGGTCACTGCACTCGCAGCGCACTGCAAACAGGCGAATATACCCTTGTCCGACTATCTCGCCACGGTTTTTATAGAGAGTCAAATCGCCGCTACGTGCGATGTCAGAGAGGACATTACTTATTACAACGAATCTGAGCCGAATCCTGAGAAACTCCGTGCAGCGAAGCGTGAAGGCGAGGCAAAACGCGACAAAAACGACCTGTTTTTTCTCGGTATCGCTATTGCCCTGCGCGACGGAAAAATAGATATGGAACAAGCACGTGCTATCCTTGCGGATGCCCTTCCGAGTCTGGATTTCACAACACTTGAGGATGTCCAATTTGTCGGGGA
>JAAXHL010000041.1:2447-3865 GCA_012270865.1 Candidatus Poribacteria bacterium
AAAGCCTACGCCTCTGGCGGTGATAAAGAAGAGTGTCGGAAATTCGCCAAAACCTTCGGTGAGACAAGTGGCGACTTGACCGAACTTTACAAGGAACAAATAGGTCAAAATTACTTAAGGGATGTTGAAGACAAAGCACGACAGATTTATGATGCATTTCAGTCGGATTAATAGCAGTCGGCTGTCAGCAATCAGCAGTCAGAAAGAATAGTCATCAGTAATCAGCAGTCAACAGTTAGAAAAACAGCCGTTAGCAGTCGGTAAGAGGATGTAACTTCGCCAGAAACCTCTTTGCTGAAGGCTGAAGGTTTCCGATAGCTGATGGCTAATGAAAAAGGAGATTATCATGATTAGAACAGTTATCAGCCTTTTCGGAGTGTGTGTTGGATTCGCGCTTCTATTTTCTTTCGTAACGGTTTCCAATGCGGATTGGACCGTCCTGCGGGAAGACGATATCCTCCGCGGTGATGGCATCGACGGAATGTTACAGGATGTCTATTTCACGGATAGCCAGAACGGTTTGGTCGTCGGAGACGGCGGTCTGATGTTGACGACCTCGGATGGTGGTAAGACGTGGGAAAAGATGGAAGTTGATATGCGTCCACCGGGTGCTGGGCAAAGACCTGGTGGCGGTGGTGGACCTCCTCCGGGGTTCGGGCGCGGGGGTCCCGCACCGCTCTATAATATCTACTTTGTAGATGAAAACGTCGGGTTTATCATAGGCGGTCGAGCCGTTATTCTGAAGACCGAGGACGGTGGTAAAACTTGGTCCCGAAAAATGGCAATGAGCGACACGCCGGGACGCGGTGGAAATCCACGACCGCTCCGTGCGAATTTGATGGGAATCCAGATGATTAACGAGACAACCGGTTTCATCGCTGGTAGCGAGAACACGATTCTCAAAACAACCGATGGTGGAGAAACTTGGGTCGGCAGTTCCGAACGCGCACGCGTCGGTGAAACCCGAAACAATCTTGAAGGTATCTGGTTTGTCTCCGAAACAACAGGTTGGATCATCGGGTCATTCGGGACGCTCCTACATACCACTGATGGTGGCGCAAACTGGACAAAACAAGATCCGGGATTTGATAATAACCTGTTCGGTATCTATTTTATTGATGAAAACACCGGCTGGATTTGTGGACAGGAAAGTTTAATCCTGCATACCACCGATGGCGGTGCTACGTGGAATCAGCAGAAAACCGAAGCCATTGACGATCTCCACGATATTATCTTCGTTGATGCGATGGTCGGTTGGGCAGTCGGCGGTTATAACACTATTTTGCATACCACCGATGGCGGTAAGACCTGGGCAGTATCGAATATACCCGGAGGCGCGAACTTCAAAGGCGTTCACGCAACGGATCAGAAGCACTGTTGGACAGTTAACGATTGGGGTGTAATCGCAGGATATAAAG
>JAAXHL010000041.1:3979-4580 GCA_012270865.1 Candidatus Poribacteria bacterium
CCATCGTAGAGAAAGGAAAAAGAATGTCAGAACTGAAAAGCCATAAGGTCACGATGCTCGGTACTGGACTCATCGGTATGTTCTACACGATGACGCTCCATAACCAACGTGGCACAGACCGTGTCCACGCTGTCTATTCTCGGCGTGAAGAACGCGCAACCGCATTCGCCGAGGAGTGGAACATCCCTCACGCAACAACCGATTTGGCAGAAGCCATCAACCATCCTGAGACGGATACTGTTGTCATTGGGTTGCCTAACAATTTGCATCTGAAAACCGTTGAACTCGCAGCGGAAGCGGGCAAAAGCATCCTCTGCACGAAACCCCTTGGACGTACCGCTGAAGAGGCGAAAGCGATGTTAGACATCGTTGAAAACGCTGGTGTGTTTGGTGGTTATCTCGAAGATTTGGTGTATCCGCCGAAAACCCTCAAAGCGTTAGAATCGGTTCAAAACGGCGCACTCGGCAAAATTCTGTGGGTGCGTTCCCGCGAGACGCATCCCGGTCCGCACAGCGATTGGTTCTGGGATCTGGAGCAAGCAGGCGGTGGTGCCATCGTCGATATGGGATGCCACTGCATTGAGATTATCCGAAACTTCGT
>JAAXHL010000177.1 GCA_012270865.1 Candidatus Poribacteria bacterium
ATCCCAAAACTACTTATTGCGAAAAACTTATTAGGTGGAATATGCTAATTTACCGAGATGAGGTGGATTTCAAAGTGTTGTCTCCAGATCCAGAAGTGTATGAGGATAATAAAACGGAGCACAAAGCTACACATCCTATTCGTGTGACAGATGTTGTAGAACTAGAGAAAATCCTAAAAGAAGTGGCATATGATTCTCGAGAACGTGGTTATAAATTCTGGCAATTTCTCACTGAATGGCTCGTCAACAAAGATATTCAACGACTGGAAATAGTAAGTGAAGGAGCACCTTGCAAATGTGGACAAACTCACGAATACTACCCCGCTGCGTGGGTAATGTTGGTGCGAAAGGTGAATTGGATCCGAGATGGAACCCCACGACACCTTCCAGAAGCTGAGCATCTCGCCAAGCTGCTTCAGGAGAAAGGATGGGAACTGAGTTCTCTAAATGGAAATTTTGGGATTGAGAAACTCCTAAAAGCCATGAATGTAGATCAATCCACATTGAAACGATTATTCATCCCAGATACAGTAATTAACACTGCCGTAGTGTTGTCTGAAAATCCTCAGTTGGCGCGTCACATGGAAGATAATGAAAAGCGTAACCAGATTGAACAGATACTAGATACGGTCGGAGACGACTTGCCTTTGGTAAATGAGGCTGTTCACGACGAAAAATTTCTAGAGGAATATAAAAAGAAAAAGAAGCGAGATCTCACTGTCCAAGTGAACAAAGACTTAGGACTATTGGTAGAGGAAATGGTAGGGGAGATCCTGGGTGAGAAAGGTTTCGATGTGGAATCTAACCATAGAGGTTGGGATTTTGATATGACAGGTCATATAACAGAATTGAAGGTCGTTCAAAACAGTTCCAGCAAAACGTGGCGCGTTGAGGTGAAGTCCACACGAACTGAGGGCAACGACCAAGGCGTTTATATGAGCGCAGCACAAGCAGAAGAAGCTGTGGAATACGGGAAACAATACCTACTTTGCGTCGTTCCACTTGGACAGGAAGACGCTAGTCCAGAAAACGTCGCGGAGAAGATACTTTTCATAAAAAATATTGGCAACCTCGTAGAACCATTATGTGCAAACCTTGACAGATTAAAAGAAGTACGGGATGACATTACCGCCGACACCTCCTCTGACCTCGAATTAATAGTTGAAGACGGTAAACCAAGGGTTCTTGTCAAAAAACCTGTATGGGATAAGGTAGGATTTCCGTTGGCAAACCTTTTAGAGCGTCTAAGGAATAATAATTAAACACAAGACGTGATTACGTTCTACGGTGCCTCTGTAACCGAACTTCGGGAGGAGAAGCAGAAGTCACTTGAGGTCTATTTTGAGATGTGCAAGGAACAAGGCAAAGTGCCAGATAAACCTTCCGTCAGTTATATACAGACATAGGAATAATCATGCCAAATCAAAATCAACCATTAGTGTATTTTTTCGCGAAAAGCAATTTCGGTGACGACCAGCCAGATTTTATAAAGATAGGTTATACTGGCACAAACCTTTCACTTCGGCAAGCCGCTCTCCAGACAGGAAATGAAGCTCCTATATGGGATATAGGAGTCATTCCTTTTGATACAGAGGAGGAAGCACGCGAAGAAGAAGAACGAATACATTCTCGTTTTGGGGCGTTTCGTGCTCGCGGAGAGTGGTTTTATGCTACACCCCGGATAATACAATATATCCAGAATTATGCAGTGCAACATACTCAACTACTTATTGAGGACGAGTCTCCAGAAACGGAGGAGCCACCAGAGCCTTCATTTGGTGAACAACTTGCCGAGCGACGGAATGCTGCTAATATGACTCAAGAGGAATTAGCTGCAAGAGTTGGCTGTACTCGCGGGTACATTAGTTTCCTTGAAAATAACAGAGGGACACCTGGGCAAAATATATATACGAAATTGGTCGAGTTATTCGGTGAATTTTCCGAATCTATCACTGAAACAAGACAGATCAAGTTATTCGGTGAATTTTCGGAACCCGCTACTGAAACAAAATCTAACAATCTTTTAGCTGTTAAAATGGCAGATGGACATTGGATTTCGGAGGATACGGCAATAGATACCTTCATTGAGGTAATTAGAGCATTAGGAATCGAGAAAGTCAAACAGCTTGGTTTGTCTATCAATGGGATACCTCTAATAGCAGATTGTGATTATCCTGATAAAGCACAAAGGAAAGTTGAAACAGAGACAAGTACATACTACATAGTTTCGGGCACCAATACTGAGAAAAAGAAAAGAATTTTGGATAATATTGCCGTTCGGCTTGAACTTGATATGACAGTTTTTGCTAATCCTCGGGCGTAAAGATTTATCGTAGGTAGAGCAAGGAAGACCATAGGTATAGTAGCACTTTGGGTAAGCGATGGTTTTTCGGTTGGAGAAGCACTAATGGACATTTTAGTTAAAAGATTAGATGCCAAGTTACGCAAGTGGGAACCCGATATTGCAGCGAAGGTCAGGGAACGAATTTTGGAAATCATTGATCTTGCAGACCGAGATGCATTGGATATAATGCAGTCGCGTGCTGTAGAGCAAAAGGTTTTGGACTTACTGGACGAACCCGTATACTGGTAAGATTTGGTTAAGGTAAACAGACATGAAAAGGTTTGGTACGCAGGGACCTGTGAACCCTGAACAGCATTACGTTGTCCCCCGCACGGCAGAACTTGCCGAATTCATCAAGCGTGTTAAAGAGGGACGCTACATCGTCATCTTCGCACCCCGGCAAACAGGTAAGACAACTTTTTTCTACACCGTCATGGACATCCTTGCTGTTGAGGAACCAAATTATCTCCCTATTCACTTGGATTTTGAGGCGTATAAAAACCTCACGCCTGCCGATTTTTATAATAACCTCACCGAAGACATTCGTGAGGAAATTGAGAATTTTTATTATAAGCACGGAGAAGTCCCCTCTGAGGCGTTAACGGATTTTTTAGAGAATATAAACCTAACCGACAATGTGTCAATGCTCAGAAACTTTCAGGCATTGGGGAAGCTATTAGAAAATCAGCGAGTTGTTGTCTTTATTGATGAATTTGATAACATTCCGCAGACCGCTGCGGCTGATTTTCTATATGCTCTCCGCCGCATCTACATCTCCAGAACCATTCCCCGATCCCCGCACAGTCTCGGCATCGTTGGTGTTAAAAGCATTGAACAACTCAACGCTGATCGCTCTGCCTCTCCGTTCAATATCCATGATGACTTTGCTCTGCTCAATTTTACGCTTGCTCAGGTACAAGAACTCCTTGGGCAATATACTGCTGAGGTCGAGCAGGCTTTTACTCCAGAAGTGATTGAATCTATCCACAAACAGACAGGGGGCCAACCCTTCCTTGTCAACCGATTCGCCCAGATACTCACAGAGGAACTGGACATTCCGAAAACTGAGACGATTACATTGGCACATTTTTCAGAGGCACACGGACAACTCTTGGAAGAACGGAACACTAATATTGAACATCTCCTGACCAATATCCGCAAAGACCCGCGCTTTCAAACGATACTTATGCGGATTGTCTCTTACGAGAACAGCGTGCAATTCAATCCTGATAATGATATTATCAATGAACTCGCAACGTATGGAGTCGTCACGAAAGGGACTGACAGAAGATGTGAGATTGTCAATCCGATTTACTTGCACCGCATCATACAAGCGTTCAAACCGATCGTCAACGGATTGGAGAACGACTATTTCCCCGAAGATACCGATGGGTTTCAATACCTCACTGACACTGGACAGATTCAGATGGAACAACTCCTGAATAACTTCCGGGATTTCATTGCCCGCGCGGGCTTTAGGATCCTACAAGTCCCTGAAACACCGCAAGAGTTTATCGGACAGCATCTCCTCTTTGCCTATCTTGATCAGTTCGTTACCAGTGTGAACGGAGCAATGTATATGGAAGTCCCAACCGGGCGCGGCAGGATGGATCTGATCATTCTTAACAACCAGCAAAAACATATCGTTGAAACGAAGATTTGGAGAAGCGAACGGCTTTATACGCAAGGCAAACAGCAACTCGCGGCGTATCTGTCAACGGAAGGAATAACAGAGGGTTACTACGTAGTGTTTGATCACCGCGAGGTGCCGGAGCCGCGAGCAGAGACGGAAACAATAAACGGTTTGACGATTCGGAGTTATGTCATTCCTGTCGTGCAGGAACGTCCTTCAAGTAGACTGTGAAATTCTCGTGGCTCGGGTTTTATTTTTAATTTTAATTTGACAGATCAATACCTGATAGATCATAATTCTACTATAGGTTCAAAAACATTATCACAGGTAATATAAAAAGGCATCATCATGAGAAGAGGCAGAGCAAGTATTCCGCAAGACGTTAGAGAGACGCTCGGTGAAAACATCCGAAGGGAGCGCGTTATCCGGAAGATGACGCAAGCCGAACTTGGGGAGAAGATCGGCACATCTCAGATGATGGTGTCTCGTTTCGAGAAGGGTAAGGACTCCCCTTCAGTTTGGAGATGCTATCTAATCGCGAAAGTTTTTGGAACCACTATTGAACGACTTTTGACCGAAAAACCGAACTATTAAGGAGCGAACATGTTAGGCGCAATCATAGGCGACATTGCCGGTTCCATGTACGAAAGTAAACGATACCGAATTAAGACAAAGAATTTTCCGTTCTTCGGTAAATATTGCCGTTTTACAGATGATACTGTCTGCACAATCGCAGTTGCGGATATTCTGCTACACGACCTCCCGCCAGCAGAGACGATGCAGGCGTGGTGCCGTCGCTATCATGGTCGCGGCTACGGTGGAATGTTTCGGAAATGGAGAGATTCCGATGTGCCTGAGCCTTACGACAGTTACGGCAACGGTGCAGCGATGCGTGTCTCGCCAGCAGCGTTCCTGAACCGTGATGATCTGGAGGCTGCGCTTTCTGCTTCCGATAAGGTAACCGAGATCACACACAACCATCCTGAAGGCATGAAAGGCGCGCGGGCAACGACACACGCTATCTGGCTCGCGTTCCAGGGCAAAAACCCCGCAGACATTCGCCGAACTATAACGACTGAATACGATTATGACTTGACACAGACAGTAGACGAAATCCGTTCTGATTATCCACCGGAGTACCCGCCGGTATTCACGCCCGGATTCCCTGGACCTGTGACCTGCATGGGGTCTGTTCCACAAGCGATAACCTGTGCTTTGGAATCAGTGAGTTATGAAGATGCGGTGCGTAACGCTATCTCGCTCGGTGGTGATTCCGATACACTCGCTGCTATTGCTGGGCCTGTTGCCGAAGCGTTGCACGGTATTCCGGGTGACCTCATTGAACAGACAAAAGAGCAATACCTCACCGATGCTCAGGATATCCTTGAAGTGATTGAGAAGATGTTTCAGATTGATTAAAAATAAAGCCACATTTCCCAATCCACAAGAATTCCGTAATTCAGCCAATCTTCAACAAAATATTTTCATCCTCAAAAATAAATTGCAGATTTATTTGCATTTCCGTCAAAAGTACGTTATAATATATTATCAATGATACTTTTTTATTATTATTTACATTTTTTTATCACAAAAAGTGTTCAACACGTAAGGAGTTACCAATGCTAACTATAATTTCCCTGCAACATGCAGAGGGTCGTGCAAGGCCGTTAAAAATTGATCGTCAGCACATTAAAACTGGTATTAAAAACCAACTGGCAATAACTAAGGTAGACCAAGTTTTTAAGAATCCAAACCGCTTTCCGGTGGACGGCATCTATATCTTCCCCGTGCCAGATGGTGCAGCCGTTTCAAATCTTACACTCTCTATTGATGGAGAGTCGGTAAACGGAGAACTCCTCTCTCAAGAACAATCCCGCCGGATTTATCGGGACAGTGCCCGCTACGGTGGAAATAAGGCGATTCTTGAGCATATCGGGACGCGGGCGTTTGTAGTGAAGGTGCCCGGAATTCCAGCATACGGTGAGCGACATATCGAATTTGAATATTCTCAGGTTGTTTCCGCAGATAGCGACCTCGTTAAATACAACTATCCCCTGGGACTCGCGAAATCGGCATCTGGGCTGATTGGAAATCTCTATATCGAAATGGAAATCGAAAGCGATCACGAGCTTAGGGCAATCCATTCACCATCATACGAGGTTAGGATTGACCGCAAGGACGATCACCATGTACGTGTCAGTTATGAAGGCACTGATGTAGACCCGGATGACGATTTTCTCTGCTATTATTCGGTTTCGGACGATAATTTTGGGATGACTTTGCTCACACATCGTGCCAATGAGAAGGAAGACGGATATTTCATGGTTATCGTCTCGCCTAAATATGAAGTGCAACAGACAGAGATTATTGAGAAAGATTTTATCTTCCTTTTAGACCATTCAGGCAGCATGGCGGGCCGAAAGGTTGAACAAGCCAAGGAGGCACTCCGTTTTTGTGTTCAAAACTTGAACGACGGTGACCGGTTCAATCTCATCCTGTTCAACACGGACATCACCTCCCTTGCAGATAGGTTGAACAGAGGTGAAGAATGGTTTGGTGACAAACGCTGGTCCGACTCCGCAGTTTTGTCCGACACACTCATTGATGTGAAAAATGGGCGAGAGAGAGCCTTAGCGTTTATTGACGGTATTGAAGGACGTGGTGGTACAAATATCAACGATGCCCTGCGCGTTGCATTAGCCGAAAAACCGGATCCCAACCGTCCACGGATTATCGTTTTCCTGACCGATGGACGACCGACTGCCGGCGTAAGGAATCCAGCCCAGATTCTCGAAAATGTCGCAAAAGCGAACCGGAATCTATCCCGTATCTTTGTGTTCGGTGTGGGGTACGATGTGAACGACCATTTACTCGACAAAATGGCGGCGGATAACGGGGGAACACGGAACTATGTAACGCCTAACGAAGACATTGAGGATGCTGTGTCCTCTCTCTTCAGAAAAATGAATGAACCGGTATTGGTGGATGTTGGAATTAATTTCGGGCAGATTATTACAAAAGAATTAACCCCGAAAAATGTTCCAGACCTGTTTCGTGGGGATCAGTTGACGATTCTCGGTCGCTATGAAGGGCACGGCGACACCGTTCTGAGACTTCGCGGCATCATCGGCAGTGAACCGCATGAGTTCTCCAAAAACGTGCATTTCTCTGAACTTGAACCGGATAACGATTTCTTGCCGCATCTCTGGGCAGAAGGTAGAGTAGCGGAACTGGTGGACGAGGCTGCGCTGAATGGTGGAAATGAAGAACTCTTTGATGAAATCGAACGCCTTAGTAAAAAGTACGGGGTCGAAACACCGTACACATCGTTTAAGTTAGCAGGCGATGGTTCACTACGAAGACTGTATGACTCAAGAATTTCGGATGCCTATACGGACGCGAGACCTATCTCCGATAGAATTAGGGACCATAGAGTATTAGATGAACAGAAAGACCCTCGGCGTGTGAGACAGTATGCTGATACGAGACGTATGGGACGTAAGGCGTTTTATCGTCACGGAAATGTATGGGTAGATAGCGAATATGATGGCACATCGGAGCGGAAAGAGGTTGCGTTTGACAGCGAAGCCTATTATGAGTTAATGAAGCATCTGCCTGACTTGGCAAAATATTCTAAACTTGCCAAAGGTGCCCTCTCTATGATTATCTGCCACGAAGGTGTAAACTATGAGATTACGCCGCCAGCGGTGTAACTTGCTTAATTTCTGAAACCGATGATTGAGACTTGGTTAGCAGACCTCGGTTTAACCGCGAGAGCGCGAGCTGTGCTTGTGGAATTCCGTTACGACCACACCTACGAACCATCAGTCTCAATCCGCACAGCGCAGAATTTTAACTCGGGTTGCTTGGATACGGGGTCAAATGCTGGATTCGTTACGTAATTCGCATTGGTCTCGGCGTGGAAGAGGTCGCCCCAGTGGAACGGCGTAAAAAGCAATCCGCGCCGAATTGTTTCCGTAATACGCGCCTTCGCATAACACCTCCCACGTCGTCCGACGAGATAGACCCACTCACCGTCTTCAACACCGTTCTCGACTGCATCTTCCGGATGGATTTCGACAAAGGGTTCTGGGTCCTTACGTACCAGCTGCGGGACCTTGCCCGTCCGAGTACGGGTATGCCACTGGCTCTCAATCCGTCCCGTCGTCAAACCGAGCGGGAACTCCTCATTTACGTCTTCATCGGGTGGCTGATAGACCGGTGTTTTGAACTGTGCCTTTCCTGATTCGGTGAAAAACTTTGTACGGACGTATCGGCGCGCTGTGCCGGGATGCCGTGGATGCGGACAGGGCCAGCGCAACGATGTCTTGGCAAGCCGTTCATTCGTCATTCCAAACTGATCGCACGGTGTACCTGCTGTTAAGAGTCGATACTCATCCCAAACCTCTTCAGCGGTATAGAAATCGAAATCCCGCTTGAATCCGAGCATCTTCGCAATCTGTGTGAATATCCACCAGTCCGGTTTCGCTTCACCGGGAGGTGTCAGGAACTGGTCGCTCCGGACGACGAGCCGTTCACTGTTTGTCATCGTGCCTTGTTTTTCACCCCACTGCGCTGCAGGGAGCAGCACGTCCGCATACTCAGCGGTCTCTGTCGGATAATAGCAATCCTGTACGATGACCAAATCAGCACGCCGCAAGCCTTCTTGTGATACCTTTGTATCGGGCATGCTGACTGCGGGGTTCGTGCAGGCGATCCAGAGGGCGCGAACCTTACCCTCGGCGGCTGCTTCAAACATCGGTACTGCCGTCAACCCAGGTTTTGGATCAATGCTCCCGGGTGGTACTCGCCACGCGCCTTCCAGATAGGCACGGTGCATATCATTCGTGACGACACGGTAGCCGGGTAACTGGTGAGATAGATAACCGACCTCTCTACCGCCCATTGCATTCGGTTGTCCGGTCAACGAAAATGGACCGGCACCCCTTCTGCCGACTTCGCCTAACTGGAGATGCAGATTGATGAGTGCAACATTTTTGTCAACACCGCTCGTACTCTGATTGGTGCCTTGGCAGTAAAAACTGAGCAACCGACTCGGTTTAGAGAGGTATTCAACGATCTCATCAATACGGGCTGGATGAATATCACAGACAGCAAGGAGGGCATCCGCGTCTAAACCTTTCAAATGTTCCTCGTAAGCACTGAAATTTTCTGTGCTTCTACGGATGAAACGGTTATCGGCGCGTCCGATCGTCAGAAGGCGTTTAGCAATGAGTTGAAGAAAAGCGACATCGCTCCCAGGTGCGAGTGGTACATGGATATCTGAGAAATCTGCTGTTTTCGTCCGGCGCGGGTCTACGGCGATAATCCGCGTACTCGGATCCAATGCGCGTCGTTTCCGAATCATCTGGAAAAGCACCGGATGGTTTACTGCCATATTCGCACCGATAATCAGAAAGACATCGGCGTGCTGAATATCGTCGTAGCAGGTAGGTGGTCCGTCTGAACCGAACGCCTGCATGTAACCGACCACCGCGGATGACATACAGAGTCGACTGTTCGTATCCACGTTATTCGTCCGAAGGAAACCTTTGAACAATTTATTGAAAATGTATGAAGCCTCTGTATCCAATTGTCCGGAGCCGTAGAACGCAATAGCGTCCTTGCCGTGCTCTAACTGGGTTTCGTGAAGTCGATTCGCAGTGAAAGCAATAGCCTCGTCCCACGAAACTTCGCGCGGGGGTTCACCGCGTCGGTCCCGAATCATCGGATACGCGAGTCTACCGTCATGGTTTTGAAAGACCTGTTTGAGATGCGCGCCTTTCGGACAGAGCATTCCATAATTTGGGGCGACATCGTCGTCCGCTGAGATTCTCGTAATTTTATTTTTTTCGACGGTTGCGCGGATGACGCAACCGACCCCACAATAGGGACATACCGCTTTTCCTGTCTTTTTAATTTTCCTTGCGGTTTGGTCAACTGGATTGTGCATTGGAAGTGCCTTTCCGTATATCCGCCTGCGCCTGCTTCGCAGTGAGAATGCAGGCTACAGTTTCGTTAAACCCGCATATAGGCTGAGACGACCTCGCCCCTATGCAGTTTATGCTACAAGACGTTTTATTCTTAACCAGAAACCCGCTCGTAACGAAGTAGAGAGCAGCCCTGGTGCCATAAATTAAAAAGCTTCGGCTTTCAGGCGTTGCCTCTCCGCGAGTGCTGTATCAAACGCCTTTTTCTCTGCGGCTTGGACTGCAGGCGAGAACCGCACTAATACCGTAGTAACCGAGGCGACTGCGACCATTACGCCGAGATATAGCAAACCCTGCTGCATCGTGATACTCTCTGAACGGAACAGGAAACCCGCAGCAACGGCACCCGCGTTTCCACCTGCGCCGACGATGCCCGCGACGGCTCCTAACGCCTTCCTATTGATAAATGGAACAATGCCAAACGTCGCGCCTTCGGACATCTGCACGAAGAGACTGAAGACAATCATCATTCCAACAGCCAATATAAGTGCCGCCATTTGCGAGAACAACATCAGCATAACCCCTTCACCTAACAGGACAACAAAGAGGAACATAACACGTCCACGGAGTCCCATATTTTTCGCGAAAAGATCGGAGAAAAATCCACCGAGGCTCCGGGCAAAAATGTTCATTAGTCCGAACAACCCAGCGATGAGTCCTGCCGTCTTGACATCCAATTGAAAATGGTCGTGATAGTAGAGTGCGGCGACGTTGTTAATGGTTAATTCTACCCCAAAACAGGCGGCATAAATGACGAAAAGTGCCCAAACTCGGTAGTCTTTGATCGCCAGCATGAAAGACTCCTTGCCTTTGCCATCTGAGGGTTCCAATTCACCGCGTTCACGGAGTTCTTTATAGTTTCCGTTCGGCGCATCTTGGGTCAAGAAATAATATGCGAATCCAGTAATAAACAACGCAATACCCGGAACAATCATCGCCAATCGCCATCCGAGAAATTTGTCCACACCGAAACTGAGTACAGCGGTAAAGATGAGCGGCATCACCATTTGCGTAACACCGCCGCCGAGGTTGCCCCACCCTGCCGTCGTTGCATTGGCTGTGCCGACAACATTTGGCGCGAACATCACCGAAGTGTGATACTGCGTGATGACGAACGCTGCACCAATCGCACCGATTGCCAATCGAAACAGTAGGAAGGTTTCGTAATTCTGAGCGAGTCCGATACCCATCACAGGCAGTGAACCGAGGATTAACAGCCATGTATACGCCTTTCGAGAACCGATCTTGTCGCAGAGGGGTCCGATTAAAACGCGAACCAGTACGGTAATCGCGACGGAAGCGATAATCGTATTGCCGACCTGTGCTTTTGTTAGCATCAGGTCTTCGCGGACAATCGCCATAAGTGGGGCAATCCCAAACCAACCGAAAAATGCAAGAAAGAATGCAAACCACGTGGTATGGAAGGTGCGCATCTGAATCGTTTTTAAGCTAAAGAGATTTATCTGTGTTGCTTTATTTTTTATCTCCATGAATGTCTCCGTATTTTTTATTTTTACGACTTACGCATTTTTTTATGAAATTTTACATAATACGTATTGCCTGCGGGGTTACAAACCCCGCCTGCAAGGGGGTTGCGTAAGTCCTGATATTGTTAAGGGTTTCGACGGAAAGGAAGACTGGAAAATTGGAGATGCTTCTCCCAACCTTCCACGTTTCCATTGCTCCACTCTATCGCCGTGAAAGATAGGGAACGAGTCCTTCAAGTACCTGCGGTAAATCGTCACAAGGGACGTTTTCCAATACTTTGGGTGCGACTTTAGGGTTCGCACTGGCATCTCCCTTGAGGAACACGTCCACCGCATCGGTAATGACACCATCAATCTTAACCTTTTTACCGAGGAGTCCGATGTCTGCAGCGGCGTGGTTACCACACCCGTTCGGACATCCAGACCAGTGTATTGTCAGCGGTTTGGTATTGCCGAGTTTTGTCTCTAAATGCTGAATGGCTTCCATCGCGCGTTCTTTCGTTTCGATAAGTGAGAAGTGGCAGTAGTCGATACCTGTGCAACTCACCATACCGCGCATAATCTCGGAAGGCTCATAGCGAAGTTCCTGTAGGAGCGGCTCGGCGGTCAAGGCACCGATCTTTGCGTCTGGTACATTGGTAATAATCAGATTTTGCCCTTGCGTGAGGCGGATGTCGCCGTTTCCGTATTCATCTGCAAGTCGGGCGATCTCGAACAGTTGCGCCGTCGTGATGCGTCCGACAGGTACAACAAGTCCCACGTAATTGAGATGTGGCTCTTTCTGTGAGAAGATGCCTGTGTGATCGGTCTTGTTCTTGCTCCGCACATCCTTTCCAGCAGTCAGGAGCGGCTGTTTTCTGTGCCGACGGCTTTCTAATTCTTCTCGAAATTTTTCTACACCCCAATCGGCAATCAGAAAAGCGAGACGGGATTTATTGCGAGCTGTCCGGGGTCCGTGATCTCGGAAAATCAGTACAATATCCGCACACAGAACTGAGGCTTCATCAGGGGTAATAAACACATCAAGCGGCTGTGCAAGTGTATAACCGCCAGACCCCATCTTTCCGCCGACTGCGACGTTAAAGCCTTTTATTTCTTGACCATCAATCTCCTTTAGTGCAGGCGTAAGCGCAATGTCCTGTGAGGCGGTATGTGTGCAGTTATCCAAACATCCGGTGATACCGACATTAAACTTCCGTGGAATATCGGTAAACTCTTTATTCCCGACGATGAGCCGCGTGAACTCTCTGCCGACGTGCGAAGCATCAAAAAGTTCATTCGGCGTTAGTCCAGCAACGGGACACCCAATTACGCCGCGAATGTTGTCGAAACCGGTTTGGAGTGAACCTAAACCGACCGCCTCAAGTCGGTTCCAGATATGCTGAACGTTCTCAATCGTGAAACCGCGGAGTTGAACCTGCTGACGTGTCGTGAGATCTACGAATCCGGGTCCGTGTGCCTCGCTGATCTCAGCGATCGTACGAAACTGTTCAGCGTTGCTAAAACCGCTGGACATACGGAGACGCATCATAAATGCCCCAGGGGTCTGTTTTCGGTAAAAAACGCCGACCCACTTAAGTCGGTCGCGCTCGTTTGGTGGGATTGACTCCGAACCGTCCCGAATATAGTTTGGAATATCGTTGATCACCTCAAGACCATTTTTTTCTCTTTTGAGAATCTCCGCAGCGTTTATCTTAGATTTCCCTTTCCTGACGACTGCTGTTGGTGCTGAACGCACCCTTCGGTTTTCAGGAACGGTTCTCTTTTTTGATTGGTTCACCTTTGAATCTCCTTTAGAAACAGATGTCCTATCGGGTTGATAAAATAAAAAAGGTATCCATCGGTAAGCAGAATGCTTAGCCAGATAGACACCTGTGTCTGGTCCCAGACCGTCGTTGGCTGGGTCTTGTTATTATCTATATTGTTTGTCTATGAACGAAATATATTATTCTGTTTTGGGTTGAACAAGCGATTTTAGTGTGTATACACTTCCGCCCACGTTAAACGCAATTTCGTTCAAATAGGAGAACAAGGACGCTTCCTACAATTTGTTTGTCAAGATCTCTGAAGCCGACAGAATATCCTGTGAGATTTCTGCGAGCCGTCTTCTACGATTCATCGCCATTTTCCGCAAAATCTGATACGCCTGTGCCTCGTTACAACCGCGCTGTTGGGCGACCATCTCTTTTGCTCGTTCAATAATTTTACGTTCGGCAAGCTCCATCTTCGTCTTTTCAAGTTCTTCTTGTAATGCCTGGAATTCACAAAACCGTGCGGTAGCACCTTCAATAATCGTTTTAACGCGAGCAGCGGTGAGTTTCCCAACAGCATAGGCTGACACACCGGCACGCGTTGCCGCCTGTATCGTCTGTGGTCGTTCATCACGTGAAAACATGACTATCGGACACGGGGAACTCTCGTAAAGGGCTGTAACCCAATCGAGAACCGCCTGCCCCGGAAAATCGACACCGATCAGTATGATGTCCGGTTTTAAGCGTGAAACTTGATCCGTTATGTCTTTCTGTAAGCGCAAAGGGGTAGAAACATTGTACTGACTCGCTGCTAAGATTTCGACTAACAGAATGGCACGTTCCGGATTGTTATCAATGATTAAAACACTCGGCATTGAGCTGACTTTTTCCATCTTCTACCCTTCCCAAAATCAATTTTGCATAAGTACAATGAGGATTATTATTTTACAGTATAGCAAAAACCTTGCCAAAAGTATGGATGATGGCTTTCTCTAAGGACATATAAGGACATATAAGGCTTCGGAAAAATAAAAACCCCACGGATTGTCCGCGGGGTGCTGATTATTGCCTATTTTTTTAGCAGAATTCCTGCGTCTTTTCCTATTTTTTGGGCAATATGGAAAAAGAAAATTGGAAGGTCTGAAAAAATATTATAGTGACAACGTGAGTTTGATAAAAGTTGGACTTATGTAGCGTCCACTGTTAATTTTGCACTGTATACGCCACAAACTAACAGTTTGTGCTACGATCCTTCGTAGGTCGTATCGTATAGATAGAGACTTGGGAGGTCTGTTTATCTAATGTGACAGGATAGGTAGATTTCTGGTAGGTAAAACCGTTGGTCTTGAGCAGTTTAAAAAACCCGACAGCGTTGTTCCGATTCGGTTCAGAAAAGAGAGCCACACCGTTCGGGCTCAGAGTGTCTTGAAGTAAAGTTATGATTGGCTGCCAGTGGTGTTCTTCGTAAATGACATCGGCGGCGAGGATATAGCGGAATTTGTAATTGAAGCAGGGTGTATTCCAATCCATCTGGACGAAATCGGCATGTTGGGTAACGTTGTTCTGCTCTGCGTTGTGATGTGCGAAGCGGAGTGCTTCGCGTTCAGCATCGGTGAAAACGACTTTCGCCCCCATCTTACACGCGACAATGCCTGTCAGTCCGAACCCGCAGCCGATTTCTAAGACGGTTGTATTTTTTAGGTGTGTGCCGAGTTCCTCTATATGGCGTGCAAGAGCGATAGAGGACTCCCAGAGATAGGTCCAGTACGGGAGATAGAGTTTGCCTTCACTGTCCTCACGACTGAGCTGCTCAAGGAACCAGTCGGGTTCTTTAACAAGTGTGAGTTGAACCCGTCCTGTTTTCAACTTGATGATGGTACTTGTTAGCGGATAGTCTCGCAATTCGGTTTTCATTTCCTTTGTAAGGCAAGCACGCTATCGGATGTAGGGGTTGGGTTACCCAACCTCTAAAAAAGTTTGGCGATTTCGTCTGTCTCAAAAACAGGTAGCGGTTGTTGCGTTCCGGTGGCATCTTCCAACCACATTCCGCTCTCATAAGGCAAGAACTTTCCGATGATGTCCGCGCGGATGCCTGCTTTATCGAAGGCTTGGCAAATCGTTTCGCCTTTTTCGGGTGCTACTGCGATTAACATGGCACCAGATGAAATAACACCGAGCGGATTAAGCCCGAACATATCACATAGTGTCCGTGTTATATCACTATATAATACCGGTGAACCGAGAAGTTTGTCTGAATAGATGACGACACCTAACTCGGCAGCGGTTGCCAACTCAAACACAGCCGTTGCGACACCACCCTCTGTCACGTCGTGCATGGCATGTACGCCACCCGCCTCAATCGCGATGTGTGCGTCCTTTAGCACGGAAATTCCGGGATCCACGAGATAGTGCTTCGCTTGCTCCAAGAATTCGGTATCGCACTTCTCACGTACCTGCGCTTCACACTCGCGAGCGATGATCGCAGTCGCTTCAATACCGAGTCCTTTTGTGAGAATTAGGACATCCCCGACACGAGCATCCGCTGAAGTGAATAAGGCATCCTTAGCGGCAACCCCCATCATTTGCCCGATGACAACGGGTTGTGTTACGGCGGGTGTGACTTCGGTATGTCCACCACACAATGCAATGTCGAACACCGCGCACGCCTGCGTAATTTGCGCCATAATGTCCCGAACCGTTGCGGGTGTTGTTGCATCTTCGGGTAACAATAGGGTTACCAGCAGCCATTTCGGAAGGGCTCCCATCGCTGCGAGGTCGTTACTATTGACGCAAACCACATACCACCCAATATCTTCAGTCGCAAAGGTGATCGGATCGCTGGTTGCGACGAGATAGTTGTCCCCGAATTCGATGACTGCGGCATCTTCACCGAGTTGTGGACCGACAACTACGCCTGCACTTTTACCGTGTGTCGGTAGCAGTTCTTTTAAAAAATCGTGTTTCAGTTTCCCAACAGGTAGATTCAGAGTTTCCATTTTTTATTGTTCCTCGGCGTTCCACATCTCGGAGCGGGTTATGAACACCATCGGGTCTTGCAACCATTCTCCATAACCGATGTTCCCGTTATCGGTCAGATAGCCGAGTCCTTTATCAATACAAGCGATAAGTTCAGCATCTTCCACTGCGAGGGTAAACCCTCCGTATTCGATCTGATCGTCGAGGGCAGTGACAACAAATGCCCCATTCGCATGGGTGGCATCCCGGTTTCCGATTTCGCCTCTCGCGATTGCGTCAATATTGCCTTCAGCGAGAGCGTCAAGTAGCTCCAACTCGCCCGTTTCGGCTCCGAGATAAATAATCTGTGGCATGTTTTCTGAAGGCGGATAGAGATGTGTTCTATCTGCTAAGTTCATAGAGGCACCCGCTGCGGTAATGGTGTAGTCCGGTGTTCCATCGGTGATAACAGTCCCTTGGAGCGTCTCAATGCGCGTTCCTTCAACGAGAACGCCGTTGGCATCAACAATACCTGTAATCTCAAGCAGACGCGCTTCGCCTGTTGTGCCAGAAAGTGCGCCGACGCGTACATCATGAGTGAGGGCAGCATAGTTAGAGAGTTGCTCGGCATCTTCAGCGCGGACCAAAAGCGATTGACGGAACTTAATATGCCCGGATGTAAAGGCGACTATGGGGGTGCCTGTTGCGTCTCGCGTTCGAGAATCCAGAATCGTGATACCGCCGCCGATGATATCATATTCCGGCTCGGCAGCCTTGAGCCAGATGTCGGGCCATTCAGCAATAGCCCTTCGAGAAAAAGACACGTTTAGGGACTCCATATTTTCAAGTGCTGTCAATAAATCTGCCTCATAACCTTGATGTGTGTTGAATCCGTTAGCGTTCGGATCCGCCTCGGCACTGTAACTCACAGGCGCGAAATAGGCATAAAAACCGAAATTGAGAACCCGTTTCTCACCGTTACAAATCTCGTGCATCATTGGTTGATCAGGAGAAATAACCTTTTGAATTTGCTGACATCCTGACACGATAGAGGTTAGTAATAGGATTAGAAGCGTATAAAATGTCCGATATCTGATGAAAGTGTTTTGGTGAGATGTCATTGGGGTTCTCCTTACAGTTGTAGAGCATAAAGGGTGCGTTAGATAAAGATTTTGTAGGTCCGCAAGCCGGATGCGGGTCCGATGATTGCCCAGATGCTACCGATGACGTAATCGCCTAAGATTAACCCCAAGAAGAGTGGTGCGACCTTACGGTGCAGCCGTAGACCGCCGTGCCGTAGAATCATTAGTTTCAGGAACCATGCCACGAAGAAGGCGAACCAGAAATAGTCCATTGCGAAACTGATGGCGAGTGCGTAGCCTGCTGGATGGAAGGGCCACCACAAGAAGTGCATCCGCATATACATCATCACGAACGTCAACAAGGCACCGATCCCCATAAAACCGATCCCGATGACGTTGGGTTCCGCCGGGTTATGGAGCCATCGTTGGAGCCGACTGAACGATTCTCTGCCGACCCAATCCTTGAAACCACCGGCTTTCGCGACTGCACCGTTTCGGAAGGTGATGTCGAGGTTCGCCCAGAAGGTCGCCAGGATCCCAACAACGATTGCGATCAGCATCGCCACCCATAAACGCCGGTTCCCCATCCCTGTGGCTTCGCCTAATTTGAATGCTTCAATCTGGTTTGGCATCGGATGGTTACGGTAGCCGCGATTGAACCAGTAGAAAAGCGACATAATCGTGAGGCTGCTTGGGTCGAACCGACGCGTGCCACCCACTGTTGCCAGCATGTCGTGCGGATTGACGTAATAAATTTCGTGCGGCGTGCCGAGCTCGGCACGGACCCGCGTGATCGCAAAGGAGAGCAGAAAATAGACCCCGAAGAAAACACCTGCAACCCATAACGCCATGCCTGCCAGAGAAGAGAAGATACCAAGCGCGACGAGTGATCCGAGGATACCCAAAAAAGCAGCACGATACGGCATCGGTTCATCGGAATCGTCGAGACGCGATTTAAACCCAAACACCTTTTTCAATACTTCGCTTAAGTGTTGACGTGTGACCCAGATCGCAAGCAGGAAAAGTGCGATCCACGCGCCGTAAGCCTGCTCGTTTAAGGCAGGAAAATAACGTGTACCGAGTGCTGCAGCGATGACGAACTCCGCTAAACGCACCACAAAGAAAAACCAGCAGGAAAAGGAGAGGTCCAACGGCAGGAAAAAGGCTAAACCGACGGCAAACGGATAGACAGAGATTCGCGTGCCACGAATAACGTTCCACGGACGCTCGGTGAAGATATTCTGGAATACGGCTGTCCGCTTGATATAAGGGATCTCTGGAAACTGTGGGAAAAGATAGTGAACGCCATTAATCACACCGATGGCTACGGCAATACTGAACCCCATCCACATCATCCGATTTTTCAGGAGAAGGATCCCACCGTCTTCCGAGAGTCGGAGCGGGAGTTGGATAATCGGATACGCCAATTTCTCCTGTTCTGCCCACCGTTTGCGGACGAGCGTATTGATGCAGAGCATCATGAACATCATAACGAGAAAAAAGAGACCCCAGAAGATTAACGGTTTTATCCATACCGAAAAGTTATGCTTTGTATAGAAAGTTGCCTCACCCTCGTAGAAGCCTTGTAAACTTTGGGCATCCGATATAGTGAGCCACGTCGGTAGATACCGAAAAAAGAGTGCCTGCCACTCGTTCTCGTCCGTCGCAAACCGGAACGGATGCGCGATACTGCCGAACATGTTCTGCATCGTGTCGTGACCGGCAAACGTGCAGGAGATCGCGACCATAATGTAAACTGTGAGTAATTCGCCCTGCTGTAGCATCCGCCGCGGTGCAAGGTACTTCAACACGCAGTTCGCGAGGACGCAGGCGAACATAATGAAAATAGGTTGGATAAAGAGCGGGAGGCATGAACCGTCAAGTGAATAGTACTTTACCTCAACAAGTGTCATCCAATAGACATTAATCGGGATGAGTAAAACGCCTAAGAGGAGCGAACGTCCTGTAACACGGGTTGATGTTTTTAAACTATCGGATCTGTTCATCGTTCCACTACGTTCCACGATGGTTTTTGGTATATCCTTTAACAATTTATTGGGGGTAGAAAACCTTGTTAGTGATCATAATTTTGGAATTGTGGGTGCGAAGAAATCACTAACGGTAGTTTTTAACGATTTCTGAAATAACGCTGGCTCTATTTTTCCAATTCATCCGAGCAGGTGGGATTAGGTAGATACCGTCAATTTGACATTCATCCTGATCACGGATGTCTCGAATCAATTCAAAACATAACCGCATACCGAGTTCTTGTGCAGCGGTATCACCGATGTCTCGGAATTTGTCAACAATAAACTGTGGGATGTAAAGTCCCAAATTGTCGCGTAGGTAGGAGGCACTGCGGAAACTGGTGAGTGGCAGTATCCCATAAAGCATCTTTATGCCGAGGTGTTCTGTCGCCTTCCGGGTACGCAGAATGTCTTGGTATGTCCAGACGGGTTGTGTATAGGCGAACTTCGCCCCCTGTGCCACCTTGTTCGTGAGATGCTTGACGTGCGGTTGGAGGTTCTCTGCGACCGTGAACCCGCCGCCGTAATAGAAGCCACACGGGTCCCCAATAGACGACCCGTCGGCAAGTTCTCCTCGGTTTAACCGATCGATAAGTTTCATTAATTGAACCGCGCCCCGGACATCCGGCACGAGGCTTGCTGCTTCAAAGGGGCCGGCTTTCGGATGGTCGCCTGATAAGGCGACGATACCGCGGATACCCAATGCCTCCGCCTCCAACAGATGCGATTGCATACTGATAAGATTACGCGATCGGGTTGTCCAATGGATAAGCGTCGGGATCTGTGTTGCTTGTTGAAGTCGATACGCTGTACCGATCGCGCCGATGTTCACTGCTGCGCCGGAATTGTCTGTCACGTCAAACAGGTCCACGCCGCTCGCGGCAAGCCCGACCCCTTCCTTCAACATGGTTCGCAATTGCGGAAATGTATTGGCGCGCATCTCTACGCTCACAATCCGATCGCGCGTTTCAAATACCTGTTGCACGGGATTATCGTCCGGGTGAGGTGGGCGAGGAGACCTCGCCCCTACCGTAATCTTCGGAAGGACAAAGATACGCGACTCGCGTTTTACAGGTTCACGTCCTGCGACAGCCTGTCGGATCCTTGCTGTATATTCTGGGGTTGTTCCGCAACAACCGCCAATCATGTTCGCCCCAAGTTCGACCAGTTTTCCGACGTAGTCGCTGAAAACGTCAGCCTCTACTGTATAGGAGACAGCGACTTCACCTTGTTCAACTCTCGGATTGCCAGCGTTTGGCTGCACGGCAATAGGGACTTTGATGACGGGGGCAAGGCGTTCCATCGCCTCGACGAGATCGTGCGGTCCCCTGCAATTGATGCCGACCACATCTGCCCCGAGTTGCTCCAACTCCTGTGCAAAGACACGGACATCTAATCCAGCACCGACAGTTCCACCTGAAATACCGCTAATCTCAACGATGACAGGAACACCATAAGTGAGTGCCTGTTTCGTAGCGATTTCTGCCTGTTTCGGGGAGACGAAGGTTTCGAGAATAAGGAGATCAACACCGGTGTCAACGAGGATATCCATCTGTTGTTTGAATATCTGTCGGATTGTTTTTGTAGAGGGCACCGGGGCATCAAAATTTTGGAACGAAATCGGTCCAACGGACCCCGCTATATAACATGCTTCGGTTGCTGCTTGGCGTGCTAACAACACACCGGTTCTGTTGATTTCTTCAACCTGTTCACTTAAGCCGTGAACTGCTAATGCTTCTCTATTTGCCTGATAGGTATTCGTCTGAATGACATCGGCACCCGCTTCAACGTAAGCGCGGTGAATAGCGGTGACCTTCTCGGCATGCTCTTCAGAAATATTGCAAGCATCGACGCATTGCATAAGTACCGGTATCCGTTTACGGAGTTCGGTTCCGATAGCACCGTCACACACCAATATTCGGCGTGCTAAGGATTCTATGAAGTTGTCTTTTTTTCTCGAAAGGTTTGTCATAAGCGAAAAGCGCGCCGATAAAGCGCGCCTTCCAATGTTTTCGCGGGAGACGCTACCTAATGATAGAGCCTGCGCTTTCAGTCGGAATATAATAATAGCCAAAGATGATACACATCTCATCCTCGGATGTCAGCCCAAATATAAGCGGTTCATTCGTATCGTAGTTGTTATGGGTACACTGAAAACTGAGTCCATCATCTGGACCTAATGTGAGGACTGGGTTAAACAGCGTGATGGGAGCATCGTCGTAGGCAATGCTTCGGTGTAGCAGCTCACCTGAAGATCTTTGGAAAATCTCAAACAATTCACCGTGTCTGTGCATGTGAGATGTCAGCAAAAAGACGTGCAGCTCTGCATCCGGGTCGTGTCCGCGGCGTTCGAGTTCATCTTCAACGTACCACGTCAGTTTAGCAACACGCGTCGTTCCGGGCGGCACGTTAATCGCTCGGTTAGAAACAAAAATTTCAATCGCTTCATACTGTAAATCTTCCTCAGGGATGGTGTAGATATTGACATAGGTCTCGCCGGTCAGCGTTTCATTGCCAAGGAGGTTGATATAATGCGAATTGAGGTCGTAAACGGTATCTCCCGGCAGTCGTAAAGCTACGCCTTCAGGGAACTCAAATAGCGTATCATCTGTTTGCGTTCCGACGACGAAAAGCCTATCGACCCCGAAATTGCCGAGTACTTGTGGGTCATCTGGGTCGAGTTCACGGAACGGATCTGTGGGATTGACACCGATCCCCGGTACGATGCCTCTGTTTTGGACACCGTTTGCCAAACCTTCCTCTGTGAAACGATACATGATGAAATGATGGCTGCCTGACGGATAGAAGATTTCTACTCTGTTGATAAAGATGTCGCCTTCTACCGGGTTTCCATTTTCATCTTTGATTTGGGTAGCATAGTAGACTTCGCGCTCAGTGCCGGGTTCGATCTTAAATTTTGGTAAATGGAGTTGATAGCCTTCACCGGGTGGTGGCGGTTCGGGTGGTTCAAACATTTCGTCAGGATCGCGTAAGACACCGAGATCGCCGATACCTGGAACCCTATCTGTCTGTGACGCGCCTGCCTCAATCCAGGTCCGAATCGCATTTATTTTGCCTTCATGGAGAACACCGCCACCAAACGGCATACGCGCACCGAGATCGGGGAACTCTGGTCCTATGAGTTTCGTCAAAAGGAAACTGTTCTCCGGCTTGCCCGGATCAATCAGTTTCATACCTGCAGCCGCAGCCGAGGGGTTTTGGGGTACACGTCCGACCAAATCCTGGTAAGATGTTCCGTACGTCAGGTTCAAGTTCCCAGAATTCGCAGGTGCTGCGTGGCAAGTACTGCTTGCACAACTCCTATCAAAAATATAGTCCTGAATATCATGATATGTTGACTGGTCGTTGACTTCGGTTTGACCGAAACTGTTGGCAACACGAACAAGGTCTAACACATTGACGATACCGTCACGGTTGACATCCGGGTTCTGTTCTGAATTGCGATCCCCCGGCTGCCCAAACGCATTTGCGACAAGCACGAGGTCTTGAATGTTCACAACGCCGTCTTTGTTAACATCCTCTAACAGTGTCGAATCTTCACCGTGTCCAAGTGCCGAGAAGGAGACACCCATCACGAGAAAGAGGATAAGTGTGGAATAAATCAATTGTTTGAACATAGTCAACAATTTAACCTCCGGAAATTAGATGTTAGCGCATTTCGTCATGCGCCGTATTTTTGAAAAGTTCTGTTTTTGGAATAAACCGGTATTTTAAGAGCGTCCATGCGGCAAATAAGCCGTCCGACCAGAATCGTAGTTTCTTACCCTCCTTCTTCGTGCGCGGAAAATAGGAGACCGGCACTTCGTAAATACGATGTCCTGCTCGTAATATCTTAGCGGTAACTTCTGGACAGAATTCAAAGCCTTCACACGTCAAGTTCAGTCGTGTTATGAGTTCTGTGGTAAAGGCTTTGTAACCGGTAGATTCATCGGTGATGCGACATCCGTAAAGGAGGTTCGTGTAGGTCGCGAGGAGACGATTTGCAAGAAAATTATGAAGACTTGCATTTCCGCGCCCGTTCAGGAACCTCGACCCATAGACGACTTGAACATCATCTTTCTCAAACGGCTTCAAAAGGTCTACGATGTCTGTTGGAGACAACTCCATGTCCGCATCCTGAATAACGACGACTTCTCCGTTCACATGTGGAAGCCCGCTCCGAATGGCGAAACCTTTACCGCTATTCTCTTGACAATGGACGACGGTTAACTTATGAAGAGTCTGTAGTTCTTCAAGTGCCTTGTACGTTCCATCAGTGGAACCGTCGTTGACAACAATGATCTGTTTCTCAATTGGCAGTGAATCTACAGCCTCAACAACCTGCCTGATTGTTTGCTCTTCGTTAAACGCAGGAATGATTACGGACACCAATTTTTAATTTCCTTGCGGTTCGGTTAGGTGGGTTTGGGATCTGAAGTGCCTTTCCGTAGACCCGCCTTTTATACGGTCAAGGAGACCTTGCCCCTACGCGTTTCAGGCTATGTTACCTTTCCGTCCAACGGCAGTCAACGTTGTTGCCTGCTGCGTTTTTTGTCCGAAAGTTTCAGAGAAGTGACTTCACCATGCCGCCGTCTACTTGAATTGTGGTTCCTGTTATGTAGCTTGCGCGTTCGGAGGCGAGGAATACAACTAAGGTCGCAAATTCATCGGGGTCGCCGATTCTACCGAGCGGGATATCCGCCGTCATCTTTTCGAGTGCCTCATCAAACGTAATGCCAGCCTCTTTGGCACGTACTGTCGCCAACTGCTGGATACGATCCGTGAAGATGATACCGGGACAGACGTTGTTCACCAAAATTTTGTCGGGTGCCAACTCGGTTGCGAGTGTTTTCGCAAACCCGATCACACCTGTTCGTGCCATATTTGATAACATAAGGTTATCGACGGGTTGTTTAACAGAGACAGAGGTGAGATTGATAATCCGTCCGCCGCCGCGTGTGCGCATTGATGGGACAACAGCACGGCAGAGATTGATTGTACTCATCAAGTTGAGATGAACCGCGTCTTGGTAATCCTGAGCATCCAGATCATCAAATCGTCCCGCTCTGGGGCCGCCTGCGTTGTTCACTAAGATATCGATACCGCCGAAATGGTCAATCGCTGTATTGATAAGGTTTTCAACCTGATCGGGTTGACTAACATCTGTCGGGATGGCTAATACTTCGGTGCCGGTCTGTGTCCGAATGTCGTCTGCTGTCGCTTTCAGTGTGTCGCTGTCTCTGGCACAGATGGTGACTTTTGCCCCTTCTTGTGCCAAGCCGAGTGCGATTGCGCGTCCGAGACCTTTGCTTGAAGCACCGACAACTGCAACTTTGTCTGTGAGTCCGAGGTTCATTTTTTAATTATTCCTTGCGGTTAAACGACGGGAGTTGGGGTATTGACGTGCGTTTCAGAAAATCCAGGTTTTAGTTAAGATTTAAGACAGGATTTCCGTTCATATCGCGTCTCCGCTGAATCCTGTGCATCCGAATGTTAGTCACCGCCACAACGCCCTACATCCTTTCAAAACAGAATCAATTTTACAAGGTTAAGTATAACATTATGGCGGTGTAATGTCAAGTGTTATTTTTCGTGCAAGATGGGGACGGTGGTGAAGATTAGAATGATGTCCAGGGGCGGGTGATGTCGAATGGGGAAACCATGATGCAGAGGTTAAAAGCAACGTGTGAACGTAATGAGGTTCGCAAGCATGCTTATTGTAGCGGTAAATGATCGTCGATTTCGGGGAAACCTGTTTTGAGATATTTCGGATCGGATTGGATGTCGGGAGGATAGTGGGTCTCCTATACTTTGATTTTGGTAGGGGCATCATTCTGGACGGCGTAAACAGAGACAAACGCTGTGCTGTGTTCTCTTTGAAAGAAGAGTTTGACAGCAAGGCTGTTCCAACCGGGAGCGAGGACACTGTAGGCTTTGTGAAATCTAAAATTGTGCTCAGCGTCGTTGTGTTTAAAGTAGAGAGTGGCACCGAAGTCATCAGAATCCAGAGAGGTTTGTATATCCTCACTACCTTGTTTTTGTCCAATAAGTGTGGGGCGATACCGTTTCGTAGCTGCCCAAGAGACAGAATCATGGCGAGTGTTAAATTCAATCAGTTCATAAGCTGTAACGTCTTCAGACGTATTATTGATAACCTTTCAGATTCTCAAAAAACATGCTTTTCTCCTAAGTTGTTTATACCTCGCTTGACAGTCGACGTCGCTGTATGAAAAAAACGATGTTGCCTATAATTACCAGTCCAACAATTAAGGTATGAACCCACGTTGCGATGTTTAAACCTACGCTCCCTTCTGCAAATTCACCAATCAATTTTTCATACTCTGCAGCTCCCAAATAACCATTGAGCAGACCCATCAACTGGCCCGTTTGGAGATACGGATAGAGTTGTGAGTTGATGACAGCGGTTATCCGTGCAGCAATTTTTAGAGGAGATTTCGTCTGGGCATAGATAATCCAACTCTCAACAGTATCTCCGCTGGCAAGGACTAATAGCAAATCTATATCATTATAGTTGGTTATCTGCTGCATCATTGGAATTTCGGAAATGGGTTTGCCCGCGTAATCGCTATTTAAAGATATTTTCTATCTTGATACCCATTCCAACTATCACTGGTATTTCTCCCGGACGGAAACCTAAGTATGTATAATCTTCACCGTCTACAGCCGACTTTTCCTGAGCCATTTCCTTGATTGTTGAATCCGCCAAGGGAACCTCTTCTACCGAGAGTGTTATACCGATAACTCTCACGCCTTTAGAAAAGCAGTGACGTAGAAAAGCTTTCGCTATTGCAGTTGGCTCCGGCATAGAGGAAGGTCCGTAATCAAAAGACATCATGACTGTTGATCCCGGGGGGAGTGCCTCTATGTAATCATAGACATTCTGTGTTGGTTCAGAGACTGTAATCGGCAACCGAGGTTGGAGAATTGTCGGAATGATCACAGCGAGTGCTACGATAACAAAGATAATATGTCTATCAAAGTTTAGGATTTTATTTAGCACTTTGCGTCTCTGACGACATGATAGAAGTCCACCAAATAAACTCGCCAATAGTGAATATTGGAACGTTCAATGGCGTGGACAAGGACGTTTACCTGTTATAATTATCAACAAATTCAACCCATGCATCTTCGACATCTTTGTTCTTGAATATTTGTGTCAATGCGTCTATTTTCTCTGAGCAGCATCCACATTTTTTCGCCTCGGTTGTGAGTTTCGGAGGAGCCGAATAAATCACTCTTGGGGTGTGCTTCGGGAGCGTGTCCGTTGCGTAGGCAATAAACACCGTTGTGATTCCAATAACAGCCAATGCTGCTATGAGGTATAAAAAATGAGTGTCTTTCACTTAATAGATCTCCTGATATTTCTCAAATCTATCAAGGAGTCAGTAATCATCAATAGATCGTAGGTATAGCCGTATGAAAATGCGTTTGTTTTGAAAAAGTTTCTTGATTTTTAGAGCATGAGATGGCATCCTAATGACTCAGAAAACCACTTTTGAGTCAACATCAGGAGGACATCTCATGCGTCATAAGATTAGCAAATCTACACTCTTTTTTCAAGACCTTCTTTCTTCTTACTTTCAGCGGATGA
>JAAXHL010000005.1:0-2261 GCA_012270865.1 Candidatus Poribacteria bacterium
GATAAGGGGGATTTAGGGGGTTAAGATAAGCGGATTTAGACTGACAACTGATAACTGTGAGTAGCAGTCGGCTATCGGCAAGAGAGGGGTTGTGGTTACAATGGCGTGTCTGATGGCTAACGGCTGATCGCTGACAGCCAATCTGCTGACCGCTGACGGCTAATAGCCGATAGCCAATTTTTGGTTGCTTTATACAGAGAACTAAAGTATAATTATAAGGGATCAAACATCACCACAGAAACGGAAACTTTGAAAAGGAGGCGCGATTCGTGGAAGAGACAAAGGACCTAATTCAGCAACGTCGTGAAAAATTGGACGAAATTCGCCAATTTGGTGTAGAACCGTATCCGCACAAATACGAACCTACACATACGACTTCCGACATCCACCGAGATTTTGCCGATACGCAAGAGACACCCGACGAAACACAGACCGTTCGCGTCGCAGGCAGGATCATGACCAAACGCGACCACGGGAAAAGCAGTTTCGCACACCTACAAGACGGCGAAGGCAAGATCCAAATTTACGTCCGACGCGACAAAGTCGGCGCGGAACCCTATAAAATCTATCGGCGTTTCGATAGCGGTGATATTGTCGGTGCTGAAGGCACGGTTTTCCGTACACGAACAGGCGAGTTAACCGTCCTCGTCGATGCCATAGAACTCCTCTCGAAATCTATCCGACCGCTCCCTGAGAAATGGCACGGTTTGCAAGATAAACAGACACGCTACAGACAACGCTACGCCGACCTCATCATGAACCCAGAGGTGAAGGACGTTTTTCTGAAAAGAACACAAATTGTCCAAGCGATCCGTGACATGCTCAACGCTCAAAATTTTATTGAAGTAGAGACACCCGTCCTTCAACCTATTTACGGCGGCGCGAACGCGCGTCCGTTCACAACGTATCACAACACGCTGGAACAATCGCTTTATCTCCGGATCGCAAATGAACTCTATCTCAAACGCCTAATCGTGGGCGGGTTTGAACGCGTCTACGAATTCTCGCGCGATTTCCGAAACGAAGGGATGGATAGAGACCATAACCCTGAATTTACGATGCTCGAACTCTATCAGGCTTACGCCGACTATATTCAGATCATGGAACTCACCGAAACCCTCATCGCCGATACAGCGAAAGCCCTTCACGGGACAACGAAAATCCCTTATCAGGAGCACGAACTCGATCTCACGCCACCGTGGCACAGATTGAGTATGGTCGATGCGGTTCGCGAACACACCCGTATAGATCCCGGTTCGTTGTCAGCGGATGAGTTGTACAAGGCAGCCGTTGACGCAGGCGTTGAATTGGCAGGCGATGAAACGAAGGGGAAGATTATTTCCGAACTCTTTGACAGATTTGTGGAATCAAAACTCATTCAGCCGACATTTATAACGGATCACCCGATTGAGGTCTCACCCTTCGCAAAAAAGAAACCCGACAACCCAGAGTTCGTCGAACGCTTTGAATTCTTTATCTGCGGTATGGAGGTCGGGAACGCTTTCAGTGAACTCAACGATCCGATCGACCAACGCCAACGCTTCCTCGAGCAGGCGGACAGTTTAGAGGCTGGCGATGATGAAGCCTTCATGGTGGACGAGGATTATCTGCGAGCATTGGAATACGGTATGCCGCCGACAGGCGGACTCGGTATCGGTATCGACCGATTGACGATGCTGCTAACGAACCAATACTCTATCCGAGATGTCATCCTGTTTCCACAGATGCGTCCAGAAAGCTAACATGAGGACAGCACCACCGCTTCTTACAGAAAGATTACTACTTCGCTCACTCACACTTGAAGATGCACCCGATGTGCAACGTCTCGCTGGTGATCGAGATGTAGCATCAACGGTACTCAACATTCCGCATCCTTATGAAGATGGTATGGCGGAAGACTGGATTCGCTCTTGTTACGACAAATTTAAAAAAGACGAAGGTCTACACTTCGCAATTATACTGAAAACAGATAGCACTTTAATTGGCGTGATAGGACTTGAGCTCGAGCAAGAAAACGAGAGAGCTGAACTCGGTTATTGGATAGGGAAACCTTACTGGAACCATGGGTATGCAACTGAGGCAGCACGTGCTGTTGTTGCTTACAGTTTTGAAGTGTTGAAGTTGAACCGAATCTATGCTTATCACTTCACGCGAAACCCGGCATCTGGACGGGTGCTGGAAAAAGTCCGGATGCGCTATGAAGGGTGCCGCCGACAACATACAAAGAAATGGGATAACTTTGAGGATTCAATCGGATACGG
>JAAXHL010000005.1:2305-8035 GCA_012270865.1 Candidatus Poribacteria bacterium
CCCAGGAGTCCATAGTTAAAAATATGAAATTTGAATGGTTTGTCGCTTCCCGCTATCTGCGTTCTCGGCGAAAACAGTCGTTTATCTCGATTATCAGTATCATCTCAATCGGTGGGGTCGCACTCGGTGTAGCAACAGTAATCCTCGTCATCGCTGTATTAGACGGCGTTGAACACGGACTCAAGGAGCGGTTCCTCGCAAACGAAGCGCATGTTGTTTTACGGCTATTCGATCACAGTTTTTTCGGCAACTATCAAAACCGCATTGAACAGGTCGAGGCACTTGATGAAGTTGTAGCCGCATCGCCAGTAATCTTGGCACAAACCGGCGTTTTTCGGGAACGGGTGAATACCATTCAGGACGTAATTGTTATCAAAGGCATCGATCCGGAGCAAGAAAACAGAGTAACAGGTTTCTCCGAATTAGTTGAAGGCTCAACCGATCTGCAAAACTCCGAATTTATTGAAACCGCTGAGTTTATGACTGATCAGACAATCAGCGGCGGGATTGTGGTTGGCAGACGTTTGGCAGCCCGTCTCGGGATTGCCGAAAGGGATGTCTTGCGGTTACTCGTTAGACTCGTTGAAAACCCGATTGATCCGTCAATGCTTACACCGGACTTAGCGAATTTTGTTGTCATCGGGTTCTATGAATCCGAGATAGAGGCTTATGATAGCCACTTCGCGTTTATACACATAGACGCTGCACAAAAGTTGTATAATCAAGAGAATCTCGTAAATTCCATATTCGTCCGGTTAACCGATGCTGATTTGGCACCTCAAGCCGCCGTAAAAATTGAGGACACCGTTAAGTTTAGCGTCTTAGAGGGCATGCCGGACGCAACAACGTGGATGGAGCTGCGGGCACCACTCTTTTCGGCACTGCGATTAGAAAAAATAGCGACCATCATCATTGAAACGCTTATCATTTTGGTCGCCTCTTTTAACATCGCAAGCACGCTCATCATGACAGTGATGGAAAAAACAAAAGATGTTGGGACACTAAGAACACTCGGCTCGTCACGCGGAAATATCATGCGAATCTTCATGATTCAAGGCAGCGTCATCGGGATTTTTGGGATCACGTTGGGAACCGTTTTAGGGCTTGCACTCTGTTGGCTCCTGAGTTGGGATGTAGAGAGACCCTCTTACTGGTATACGCTCGTGCTGAGTGTGCCAATTTTCTTACAAATCCTTATAGCGTCCCGGCGTGCGCTGCAATACAGAGGCGGTTGGAAGTTTGCCATCGGTGTCTTATGGTTGATTGGGATCAGTTTCGCACTCTATTGTGCCGTCAGACCGATTTCATTCGTAGATCTTGGACTCAGCCAAATCTACCAGATGCACCTAATGCCGATAAAAGTCAATTGGGTGTTCGTTATCTTCATCAACGCGCTATCACTCGCGATCTGCTGGCTTGCAACGTTCTATCCTGCGTGGCAAGCAGCAAATCTGAAGCCAGTTGAAGCCTTGCAACACGAATAACGGAAAAGAGAAAGACCCGTGACGAATGCCACAGAAGCACTCATCCGCATCGTAGATTTACATAAATCCTATTACGACGGTGAAGCAGAACTGCCCGTCCTTCAAGGTCTCAATCTTGAAGTACATAAATCGGAATTACTCGCGGTCGTCGGCGCATCAGGTGTCGGAAAAAGCACGTTGCTCCATATCATCGGCACACTGGATCGTCCGACAGCAGGGAGTGTGTTATACGACAATCAAGACATTTTCACCATGCCTGATACCGAACTCTCTCGGTTTCGGAATCAGGAAATCGGTTTCGTGTTCCAGTTTCATCATTTGTTGCCGGAATTTACCGCACTTGAAAATGTCGCAATGGGTGCCTTAATCGCGACAACAAGTCGTAAAGCCGTCTACGAAGAGGCGGAGGCACTACTCGATTACGTCGGGCTTTCTGAAAGGGTCTCGCACTACCCAAGCCAGTTATCCGGCGGTGAACGCCAACGCGTCGCAATCGCACGCGCGCTGATTAATAAACCGAAAGTCGTACTCGCTGACGAACCGACAGGGAACCTCGATCGGCGAAGTAGTGAAGCAATACTCAAACTTCTATGGGATTTGAACGAAAAATCTGGACAGACCTTTATTATCGTAACACACAACCGAGAACTCGCTCGGCAGATGGACAGAATTGTCGAACTCGTTGATGGAAAAGTAGTTTTATAGTTATCGGTTTTCAGTTTTAGTAGTTATTAGTTATTAGTTGTTAGTTGTTAGTTAAAGAGGGTTTCTGTGCTGGATACAGTCAACCTGACTGCAACGGATCTCCGACACTTAACTTATAACTTATAACTTGTAACTTATAACTTATAACTAAAAAGGAAACATTTATGTTGATTTATATCGACGGAGAATTTTTACCGAAAACAGAAGCAAAAGTCTCTGTATTTGACCACGGTCTGCTCTATGGCGACGGTGTTTTTGAAGGCATCCGCTCCTATAACGGCAGAGTCTTTAAACTTGACGAACACCTCGAACGGCTTTATGATTCTGCAAAGTCGATTATGTTAGAGATTCCGATCTCCATCGAAACGATGAAAGAAACCGTTCTGGAGACGCTCCGCCGAAATCACCTCAGAGAAGCCTATATTCGATTGATTATCACTCGCGGTGTCGGGGATTTAGGATTAGACCCTGATAAATGTCCGAAGCCGAGTATCATAATTATTGCAGATAAAATCGCCTTATATCCACAAAAATACTATGAAGACGGATTGGAGATCGTAACAGCCTCAGTCCGACGCAATTATGCCGAAGCCATTAATCCACGCATTAAATCGTTGAACTATCTAAATAACATCTTAGCGAAAATTGAAGGGAAACAGGCAGGGGCAGAAGAGGTTTTGATGCTCAACGCTGAAGGCTATGTCGTTGAATGCAGCGGAGACAATATCTTCTGGATCAAAAACGGAACGCTTGTCACACCCCCAGTACACATGGGCATTTTGGAAGGCGTTACCCGAAACAGTGTCATCGACCTCGCTCGTGAAGCCGGGATACGCGTCGAAGAGCGCGTCTTCACACGCCACGACCTCTACATTGCCGACGAATGTTTTCTTACGGGTACAGCCGCTGAGGTGATTCCCGTCGTGAAAATCGACCAGCGCGCCATCGGGGACGCGCAACCCGGCAAGATAACACAAAGACTGATTACCGCTTTTCGGCAGCTCGCGAATAGCACCGGCACCCCGATCTATAACACGGATTAGGATACTGCACCCGCAGAATGTGAATGTACCCGCGACACACAGGAGGACCTTACAATTATGGATGCGATGAAAAACATTTTGGTTCTGACAAGTCTAATCATCGGACTCGCGGCAACCGCTGTTTTAGCGCAAGAACCGACAGAGGTCGTGTTTGGACCTGAAGCACCGACTGCAGAAGAACTCGCAGAGACAACCGTTGAGCCTCAGACAACTACCGCCACAGAAACGGATACCGAAGATACCGATAAACCGACGGTTGACCCAATCTTCCACGTTAAGAAGATCTCTTTTGAAGGCGTAACAACCGTCTCTGAAGACATGCTACGCACGCTTATCCAGACACAGGTCGGCAACGAAGTATCAGAGGAACTTCTCACACAGGACATAAAAAGCCTTTTCAAAGATACTGGCTTCTTTTCTGATGTCCAAGTAGCGACAACGCGCTTTGAAGGCGGCGGACTCGAAATTATATATAAAGTCGTCGAAAATCCCAAAATCTCTGCAATCAATATCATTGGCAGCGACAATCTTAGCATCGGGAAACTTAAGGACGAGATTACGCTCCGTCCCGATGAAATTTTTAGCGACCGGCGGCGATGGGAGAGCGAGCAAGCGCTCAAAAATATCTACCACGAAAAGGGGTATTACCTCGTCGGTATCCAAACCCATCTCGATACGAGTGATGATGAAACCAATACCGTCCAAGTGACCTTTGAAATAAACGAAGGACCGAGGGTGCGAATTGAGGAAATCAATTTTATCGGGAACGAGAATATTCCGGCGAAAACACTTCAGAAGAAACTCAAAACCCGGACCGGTAAACCCTTCGATCAGATGCTGTTTGAGGAAGAAGATGTTTCGCTCAACCTCCGTAATTACTATCAAGACCGAGGATTCTCTCAAATAAAGGTGATCGGTTACGAAAAACGGTTCACAGAAGATAAAACAGGCTTGATACTCGACATCACCGTTGATGAGGGTCCCGAATTTGTCGTCGGCAGCTATACACTTGAAGTGGAGGCGGGTGCCAAAAGCCTCTTTTCAGATAAAAAAATACTCGGGATGCTGGATCCTGCGGAAGGTGAAATCTTCAATCGCGGAAGCTTTGACGAATCCGTCGCAAAATTACAGCAGGCTTACCTCGATAAAGGCTACCTCCTTTCAGAAGTGATACCGACACCCGTCTTCAATGAGGCTGACGCGGTCGTTGATATTACAGTGAAAATCAACGAAGGCGATATCATAATCATCGGTAAAGTGGTCATCTCAGGACTTGAGAAAACGATGGAGCATGTCGTCAAACGCGAACTCGACTTCTTGAACATTAAACCCGGCGAATTATTAGATGTGAAATCTTTGCGGAAAGCGCGGCAACGCCTGTTCCAGATGGGATCGTTCATTCGGGCAGTCGATTTCGTACCGAGCGACACCCCCGAAGAGAATCGCAAGGATTTAAGGGTTAATATCGCCGAAACACCCCGAACAGGGATGCTCAGTCTCGGGGGCGGCTACGGCAGCGAAGGCGGTATCTTCGGCACAGCAGAGGTAGGACAAAACAACCTCCTCGGACGCGCCTATCGTGTGCATCTAAAAGGCGAATTAGGCACCCGCGACCATCACACCGCCGAACTCAGTTTTGGCACCCCTTGGATCTTAGGGACCCCGACTCGGCTTAACGCACGAATCTACAATAATCGACGCTTCCGCCGATACTACGGAACCGTCGGCAGACTCCTAAACCGAACTGGCGGTAATTACTTATACGATAGATATGTCTGGAGTCGGAGAGGCGCGTCTGTAACGCTCGGTAGACCTATCATCCACGACATTGATCTGTCCGTCCGGCTTCGGAACGAACATGTCGAAGCACACAATCCCGACGAAGAGTTGATCAACCGTTCTACACGGAGTATCCTCTTCGCTGTCGGAAGAGATACCCGGGATTATCGGACCTCACTGTATGACCCAATGGGCGGGTCATCTCATACAATCTCTTATGAATACTCAGGCGGAATCTTGGGTGCCGATAATGAGTTCCAAAAATACTCCGCAGATACCAGCTGGTTCTATAGCGGTTGGTGGAACCATGTCATCGCCGCACACGCACGCGCCGGCTATATGGTCAGTAAAAGTACCGATCGTCGGTTCTTATTCTACGAACGCTTTTTCCTCGGCGGTGTCGATACCATCCGCGGTTATGAACAGTGGGAAATATACCCTGATAGTTTGAACCCTTACGGCGGTAACAAAGTATTCTTCGCCAACTTAGAGTATCGCATCCCAGTTTCACCGCAGCTGACAGCTGCCCTGTTCTTCGATGTAGGACAAGTATGGGACGAAACCGTTGCAAACCCGTTTGGTCAAATCAATATGAAAAAAGGTGTCGGTGTTGAAGCCCGACTCAACATGTTCGGCATGTTAGCCCGGTTAGGGTGGGGATACGGCTTGGATCGCCTCAGCGGCGAGCCAGCAGGTAAATTCCACTTCACAATCGGACC
>JAAXHL010000212.1:0-384 GCA_012270865.1 Candidatus Poribacteria bacterium
GGGAAGGAATTGCTCGGGGAAGCGCAGGCGGTAATCTACGATTCTCTTGTAAATCCGCAGATCCTTAAATTCTGCCGCACCGACGCGGAACTTGTCTTCGCCGGCAAGACAATGGGACAGGCTCACATGTCTCAAGAAGAGATAAACGAACTTCTCGTAAGCAAGGCAAAAGAGGGGAAAACGGTGGCAAGGCTCAAAGGGGGCGACCCTTTTGTTTTCGGAAGGGGAGGAGAAGAAGCTGAGGCGATCGTTCAAAACGGTATTGATTTAGAGATCGTCCCTGGAGTAAGTTCCGTTACTGCAGTGCCCGCTTACGGGGGAGTTCCCATTACTCACAGGCGTTACAATTCGTCTTTCGCGGTTTTTACCGGACATCAGGGCCAA
>JAAXHL010000212.1:463-5017 GCA_012270865.1 Candidatus Poribacteria bacterium
CTTGACATGCAGACCCCGGCAACCATAGTGGTCGGAGAAGTAGCCTCGCTTGCAGAAGCGATAGAATGGTATGAAAAAAAGCCTCTTTTCGGAAAGACCATAATGGTAACCAGAGAAAAAGAAGCTTCATCCGAGTTCGCTGAACTTCTAGCCTCCTGCGGGGCGATGATCATCGAATTTCCCACAATCGAAATAAAGCCCGTGAGAAATACAAAAGAGCAAGAACTCTCGGTGCGGAACCTTGAAGACTACGATTTCCTTGTGTTCACGAGCGTAAATGGAGTCAGCAACTATTTCGAGGTGCTCGCCTTGGAGGGAAAGGACTCGCGCGAACTTAAAGGCAAAAAGATAATAGCTATAGGGGAAAAAACATCGGAAGAACTTCTCAGGTACAACCTAAGAGCGGATTACGTACCCAAGGTCTATACGGCTGAAGGAATAATCTCACTTGCCGAAAAACTTAACCTCAACGGCAAAAAAATACTTATCCCGAGAGCACTTGTGGCAAGAGAGCTTCTTCCCGACACGTTGCGGGCAATGGGAGCCGAAGTGGAGGTGCTCTGCGTTTATGAAACGCTTGTTCCCGACTACGCGAAGCAAAAACTTGACTTGATAAAAATGAAATTCTCCGGTGCGGAGATAGACCTTGTAACGTTCACTAGCTCATCAACCGTAACGAATTTCTTTTCGCTTCTTGGAAAAGATCCCGAGCTTTTCAGCAAGACCGGATTTGCCTGCATAGGACCTGTAACAGCCGCGACATTGCTTGGCTACGGTCTTACCCCCACTGTAACCGCCGACATTCATACAACCCGAGGTCTCAAAGAAAAAATCTTGGACCTATATGTCTCATAAGAAGGCAGACAGCTTGAAATGCCCAGATTTCCGATCAGAAAAGAACCCTCATCACAAGACGACGGGATACTTCGCGGAACAATATCCAAAAGCGACTACACGCATATAACGAAAGTGCTGAGATTTGGAACTGGGGACCGCATAACAGTTTTTGACGCCGAATCTGTTGAGTATGAAGGCATCATAATGGATATCTCTTCTGAAACCATAACGATTCGGGTTCAAAACACCCGCCAATTGGAAACCGAACCAGAACTGGAGCTCAATCTCTTCCAAGCAATTCTCAAGGCAAACAGGATGGACGGCATAATCAGTCAAGCAACCCAACTCGGTGTATCGGAGATTTTTCCGGTAATTTCCGAAAGAACCCAAGTAAGATCAACCTCCAAGGTAAAAAGATGGAACAAAATAGCCTTGGAATCGACAAAGCAGTGTAGAAGAGCAGTGCCGCCCGTGGTTTCGCAACCGGTTGACTTCAAGAGTGCTTTCAGGGTCAGAGGTGAAAGCGAGATAAAAATAATACTTTACGAAAACAAAAACGAACTGCTAAGAGACTATATGCGTTCCATGAACGGACAGGTAAACAGTATAAGCATCTTCATAGGCCCCGAAGGAGGCTTCTCGCAAAGAGAAATCACTTTGGCCGAGAAAAGCGGTTACACTGCACTCAGTCTTGGAAAAAGAATACTTAGAGCGGAAACAGCTTCAGTGGTAAGCTTAGCGCTTCTTCAGTCCCGCTTCGGAGATATCTAGTCATAATGAGGAGGTTGCCCGCCTTGGCAACCAAACCGAACCTCACTGGTATTTCGAAGTCGGGAGCAGCCGCTTCCATGAGCGAAGAAAACATGGCGTCTATACATGCTTCATTGGAAAGTTGAATTCAAGGGCTAATTTATGAATTCCATCTTTGTCGTTTTTCCATCTTCTGTATAAAAGACCCTAACCGGAACACCTTTTTTCCCTTCTTTCGACATCTCGACTGGAGTACCAATGATTTCCCATACACCAAGAGTAGCAAGGTCTAAAACGCCATGCATAATTGCCCTGAATATAGAACCTTTTTTCTCTTGAACAAAGTAATCTTCCGAAATTATTACTCCGTTTTCATCACGGTGTGTTTGTAATATTTCAACCCCGTCATGAGATAGAACGAGCCCCCGAGATTCGCTTTGAAGAAAATCTTTCATTTCTGTTCCACCAGACTTGCCAGCTTTAACTACCGAACAAGATAAAGATAAGACTAGGATACAAAGAAGAGAAATCTGTCTCATGAAAAATTCCTCCTGAAAAATCAGAATTTTATACTCAGGTTGACTTTTTGGCGTGGAATTATAACCTGAGCCCACATTCTTTTTCAAGCACCAGAATCAGTCAATCAAGGTATAAATAGCAGAGGCCTTGGCTGCGCAAACGCCCGAATTCCAAACCTCGCTCTCAACAGGCATTATTCTCCCCTGCCTGAGCACCTTGGCGCGACAAACCGTAATACCTTCCCTGATGGGCTCCAGATAATTTATATTCATTCCAGACGTAAGGAACTTCTTCCCTTCTTTGGCGACACTCGCGACTGCAACTCCGCAGGCCGCGTCCGCCAAGGTGAAAATAGCACCGCCGTGGAGCATTCCGTAGTGCTGCGTATATTGCTCAAGAAACGGCATGGAAAGTTCCGACTCTCCATCTTCCATACGAAGAATCTCTATTTTCATCGTATCGAAAATCTCTGGGTGACCGAAAGGAAGTCTGATAGGTCTGGTGCTCATACTTTACTCTCCCTTAAAACGGAACTTCTGGTGAAGAATAAAAAACCCAGTAAGACCATAAGGGCTATTGAAACAAACATAGTTCTGAATCCGAAAAGTTCCGCCACGACTCCGAAAACAAAAGACCCCATCATTCCGCCGCCCGTGAACGAAACACTGCTTATGGCGAAAGCCTTCGCCCTCGCCTCCTTCGGATTCGATTCTATTATGATTGAATATATTGAAGGATACACAAATCCATGCGCGCAGCCGAATATGATTCCGCAGAGAACAAGGAGCTTTATCTCGTGCACAAAGCTCAGCATGAAAACACTCAGTCCCAGAAAGAAAACAAACGGGGAAGCGACTCTCCACTTCCCGTATCTGTCGGGAACCCAGCCGAGAAGCACCCTGATCGCAAGCACCGAAACGGTGTAGGAAAGAAAATAAACGTAAAAATTCTCTATGTTTATGGAAAGCGAAAAAATGGAGATGAAGTTAAGCGTCGTTATAAACGCCGCCCCGCATATAAACAGCGTGGCCGAAGACACGTAAGTAGCTTTGCCCCTAAGACAGTCCGCATAGCTGGGCCCCTTGTCCTTTGGCGCCTCCGTCTTTTTTTCCTCTCCGATCATAAAGGAGACCCCTAAACCCAGAAGCGCCGTAACGGTGAGAAAGAAAATAAAGAAATCAAAACCGAAATTCCTTATCAGAATGGAACCGACGTAAGGAGCAATCGCGTAGTTTATTATCGTGAAAACGCCGTATATGCCGAGCGCCTGCGCCCTTCTCTGCTCGCTTGAGACATCAACCGTAAGCGCTCCCGCCGCGACAAAGAAAAGGGAAAAGGAACAGCCGTGAACTATCCTGATAACGTAGTAGAGGTAATCGACCCTGTCCAGGAAAGCCAGTGGAAACGTCGAAGCGGCAAGCAGCCCGAACCCCAGCAGCACAAACAGCTTTTTACCGTACCTGTCGGTTACGTGACCCGCGTAAGGAGTAAGAAAAAGGGTACTCAATCCCGCGATGCCCATTACGAATCCCACTATTTTTTCAGTTCCTCCCAGATCGGAAATTCTAATAGGCAGAAGGAGAAACGAATGAAAGTTAAAGAAGTAAAGGCACCCGAGAAAGGTTATAAGGACGAAACTTCTGTTAAGTAAGGGCGGTGGGTTTTTTTGCGCATCGCTCATTCTCTGAAAAAAAGAAGGGTTCCTCCGTACCAAAACCGTTTTTATTTTTCCGAGTTCATACTTGAAAATCTGTTTTTCCCGTAGAAAAAATACATGATTCCCACGGCGGCAAAGACAAAAAAGAGCACCACGGGCAGGTATCTGCTCAGGCTGCTTTTAAGAAAGGAAGCATTGGAAACAACTACCGTGACGCCGCCGGGTTTTAAGTCGGACAGCTCGTATTTCAAAAACGCCTCGTCGTGAATCATGATCTCTTTCGCAACCGCCCCGGGCCGCTCAATGCGGATTCTGAGTCCTGTTTTTCTTACAAAAACGGCAAGGTCGCCGACTCCATAGTCAAAGCCTATCGAAAACTTCTCCCCTATCTGCGAAAGAGGGAGGGAATAACCGAGAGCGACTCTTTTCATCCCCGGAAGAAAAGGAAGCCTGCCGTAAAGCTTTTCTCCCTTTCTCTCCGCCGCCTCCGGATTGGCGCCGTCTGAAAAAGTAACGTTCACCGCCTCTTCGGGAATCGAAAAAACAAGGGCCGTAGTATCCGAGCCCATCTGCTCTCCGGTAAAAACGGTGTCGTCCGAGTTCTCAAAGGTATAAAGGGAGGTTACATTCACATTGGCGCCCTTGTCATCCGGATAGACAATCACGTTCAGCGACAGTAAAGAGATATTCTCATCCGAACTCGTGGTATCGTAGACCGGGAGATCAAGGGTGATTTGATCCTCTCCGGGAGGAAAAACCATCTTTCCCGAAACGTACTGAACTCCCTGGTG
>JAAXHL010000130.1 GCA_012270865.1 Candidatus Poribacteria bacterium
ACTCAACATTGAACGACTACTAGTGCGCTGAGGTTTGAATCAGTCTGTTGTTCATTGGCAAGGTTAGATAAGTTAGGATAAAAAAGGCTCACTCCGATTGTACAAAGGAGCGTATTAGGTTTGGACATTGAGATCCTCCTTACACCTTCATATCATCTGACCATTCACAAATGTCAATAGAAATAGTACAAAATGTGATACTCGGCGTAAATACAACATAAAAGATCGCACCAAAAACGCATTAATTGGTCATTTGTCGTCTGAAGTCTGAATGTAGGTCGTATTTGGGCGTGTACGCCGTAAATCACGCATTTCTTGGATTAGGAAATCTTTGCCACAGACTAACAGTCTATGCTACAAGGAATACGTGCCACAGACTAACAGTCTATGCTACAGCACCTCATTCTTATTTATCGCGCGTCAAAAATTTTACACGTCCCAACCCTAAGAAAAAGTCGTCTATTTTGCAGGAAAGTGTTCTGATATTCATCAGAGAACGCTTTTGGGTTATAGAGATGTGATGACCTCATTATACGAAAGGGGTTCTCTTTGATACAAAAATTTTCAATTAACCGTCAAACTTACGTTAAAATTGGTGTTTTTAATGACCAATTATCATTATTATATAAAATTTAAAAAAATGTCAAGTTAAAATTTTGTTTTTTTTGGGATTTGGAGAGAATACAATAGAATTTTTACATTTTTTCAAGAAAAAATCAATAAAAAAATGGAAATGGAAGTAATAGGCGAGATTTTAACCGGAAATTCGCGCTGGTTGCATTCCTGTTTTTATGGTTCCCTTACGCTCTGAAATGTAATGCAGGTAGGTACTCGCGGGGGTCTTGGTTTTTTATGGAGGGGAATAACGTCTGCCTTAGGGTAAAAATTATAAGATACGTTTTATAATTGAGGGTGACTCATTATTCCAAGCTCATCTTACGGGTTGGGAGACCCAACCCCTACGAGAAATATTTATGCACCACTCTCTTATAATTATCGTCAGTTTTATGGAAAAATGATACAATATGCGTCAGAAGTTGGTTTTCAGTTGTCAGTTAAGTGTTGCGAAACTGGAGGATGGAGGTTCTATATCAATGCGAATTCTAACGACAGATCAACGTAAACTGTGGAAGACTGAGGGTTACATCGTCCTGAAAGGGGTGCTTTCGCCTGAAGAGGTGGAAGCGTTGACGGCGACAGTTGATGAAATGGATGCGGAGTTTCGGAAAGGTGAGAATGTTACTGCGGATTCTGCGTTCGATAAACGGAATGTGATGGAGGATGATGACATCTTCGTTGATCTGATGGATCACCCGGTGACGTTTCCGATTGTGCGTGAACTGATGGGGGATTTCATCCAATTGAGTATGTCTGAGGTGATTGTCCGTCCACCGAACCCGAAGGATCAAGGGTATATGCATACGGACGGCGGACAGGCGATGCGGACGATTCGGGTCAGTCGGTCGAGTTCGCCGCTTCAGGTGAAAATCCACTATTTTTTGACGGATCTTGAGGGTCCAGATAGCGGTAATTTTACGGTTGTGCCGGGGAGCCATAATCGGACTTTTCCTGAGACGGGTGTCAAGGACGGTCCTTATATCCCTGAAGCGGTGCAACTATGCGTGAAGGCAGGGGATGCTGCTGTTTTTCCGCACGCGTTGTGGCACGGGGTTGTTGCGAATCGTTCGGAACTGCCTCGGAAGTCTTTGATTTATTGCTATAGCCATCAGTGTTTCCGACCGTTTGATTATGAAAAAGCAACGCCTGAATTGATGGAGCGATGTACGCCGCGGCAACGAAGATTAATCGGAGATATCGGGGATTGGAGGCCGGGTTCGTATTTTTATTCTCCGGGGGATCAGGAGAAGTTAATCGGTGGTTTGGAGGAAGATTAAAAAGATTGGAAGATTGGAAGGGTGGAAGTCCGGAGGATCGCGAGCACAGCTCGTTCCTACGGGGAAAACAAGATCGCGAGCACAACTCGCTCCTACAGGGAGAACAAGATCGCGAGCACAGCTCGCTCCTACGGGGAAAACAAGATCGCGAGCACAGCTCGCTCCTACGGGGAAAACAAGATCGCGAGCACAGCTCGCTCCTACAGGGAGAACAAGATCGCGAGCACAGCTCGCTCCTACGGGGAAAGGGACGTTTTAATCGATCTCGATGACGACGTACTGCTGTTCGACGGTGACGGGGAAGGTGTCGGCGACGTAGGGTCCTTTTTCGCGTTCGTTATTGGATGCGTCAATGTCCTCGCCGCTTTCGACGTGGACTTCGTATCTTCTGACACGACGTTGGGCAGGACTCCACCAAGATTGTCCGGTTTTGATGTCGAATTCCCAGCTGTGCCAGGGACACCGGAGGATCTCGCCTTTGCGGGTGTAGTGATAGGTGCCTGGCGTTGGCGACTCTAAGAAACCGGTGACGATGCCTTTACATAACGGTCCGCCTTGGTGGGGGCAGCTATTACGGATGGCGAAGTATTCGCCGTCAATGTTAAAGATGCCGATGGAACGTCCGCCGATTTCGACGATTTTGCGTTCACCGGGAGGTATTTCGTCTGGGGTTGCTACAACGTATTTAGGCATTGGTTGGTAGTTTCAGTTTTCGGTATGATTTTTTCTGCAAAAAAATCTTTCAGTTGTCAGTTTTCAGAGGAACAGCCGTCGGCTATCGGAAATATCGCGAGCGCGGGGGATAGCCAAGTGAAAGCTCTCGCTCCTATAAGAGTTTATGGCACAATAAACGGGGTTACATGAAGTTTAAGAAAATATTTCGGTAATTTCTTTTAGAAGTCCGGTGCGGTTACAAACCGCACCTACCGGCTTGGGGAAAATCGGAGTTACCAAATTCATAAATTAAACTTCATCAAACCCCGACTACAATATGAGAATGAACAATTCCATGATACGACGGGGTTACAAACCCCGCCTGCAAAGGGTTACATAATCGGGTTAACTATAGAGATTCAAAGGCGTAAAGGTTGCGAGCGTTTTCTGATAGGATTTGCTGGCGCAACTCTGGTTTTAGGAAACTGGGCAGCGCGCGGTCAGGGGCATCGAAATCCCAGTGTGGATAATCGGTGGCGAACATGAGTTTGTCGTTCATGTCCATCTGCTCGAGCATCTGCTCGAAATATTCACGTTTCGGCGGCTCTTCCATGGGTTGTGTGCTGAGCCAAAAATGATCACGGATGTATTCTGACGGTTTGCGTTTGAGGTCGGGGATTTCACATCTGAGTTTCTCCCATGTGGCATCAAGTCGCCATATCAGTGGGGGGAGCCATGCGAATCCGCCTTCAATGAGTACGACTTTGAGTGTCGGGAACTGGTCGAACACGCCTTCACAGACGTAACTAATCACTTGGGTGTGGAAGGCTTGCGGCATACCGCCGTGGTCTTCTATGTAATAGGAGGGCCATCCGGCACCTGTGATGGGACCTTGGTTGCCTCCGAAGTGGATACCGATCGGTAGGTCGTATTCAACGGCTGCTTCGTAGATTTTCCAGTATTTTCGGTTTCCAAGGGGTTCGCGCGTCCGGGCAAGGAGCAAGATTTGAACGAATGCTGGATTTGGACCGCAGCGGTGGATTTCCGCAGCGGCGAGGTCACCGTTCTCATAGGGTAGGACGATAGAGGCGCGTAGACGGGGTTCAGGTTCGACCCAATCGTTGGCTTGCCAGTCGTTGACTGCGCTTGAGAGTGCGGCACTATACGCAAGATTCAACTGTTCGCCGACAGGGATTAATGGGTTAAGTACGCCGTATTGAATATTCCATGCGTCGAGGAGTTGCTCCTGCATGAACCCTAAATCGGCACCGGGTGAGAGTCCGGAGGGTGGCCATGCATCATGGCGTGCGGCGTTTAGGAGTGCCCGCGGATAGTATCCACCGATTTGACCGCGGAGACCGAATGTTTTGTGGTGATCTTGCCACCGCTGGGATAGATAGGGAGATAACCCGCCTGGTGGCACAGAGTTGTGGATATCGCAATCAATAATCTGTTTTGCAATATGGGATTGCGAACTTCGCTCTACATTAGAACGTTTTGTCGTTGTGTTTTCCATTGCGTTTATCTCCATGAGTATTAGTTGTCAGTTATCAGTTGTCAGTTATCAGTTAAAGAGGTTTTTGATAATCCCCAAGTCTCTTTCTGACGACTCTCATTGTAAGGCAAACTACTGACAACTGAAAGATTTTTTTCGGAGAAAAAAATCGTACTGACAACTGACAACTATTAAAACAATTGATAGAAGGTGCTTGCGTTTTCGTGCAAAATTTTTCGGGCAAGCGAATTGGGCAATTCTGATGGTAGTGCTTCGTTGGGTGTGTTGAACTGCCAATGCGGATAATCGGTTGAAAACATCAGCATTTCATCGGATTCCAATTGACCGATGATCTGAAGTAACTGCTCCGATGTCGGTGGTGCGTCAATAGGTTGTAACGTAAATCGGATATGTTCCCGCATGTACTCGGATGGCGGACGTTTGACCCAGGGCGTATTGTTTCGGAGACCTCGCCACTCTTTATCAATCCGCCACATCATTGCGGGTAGCCATGTGAACCCGCTTTCAATGAGTACGACACGTAGTTCTGGGAACTGGTTGAAAATCCCTTCCGCGACGAGGCTAATGACTTGTGCTTGGAAGACTTGCGTCATTCCAGAATATTCCTCTAAAAAAGTTGATGGCCATCCTGTTGGTGACGGTTGGGTTCCGGGTGCGCCGCCGTATTGGATACCTATAGCGAGGTTATGCCGGTCTGCTGCCTCGTAAATCGGATGGTAGAGCCGGTTTCCGTAAGGGATCCGAGAACGGACAGGGAGTATTACTTGAACGAACCCTGGATGCTCACCAATGCGCTCAATTTCCTTTGCGGCGAGTTCTGGAATCTGGCTTGGAATGACAAGCGACCCACGAAGTCGAGGTTCCGGATCAAGCCAATGTTCTATCTGCCAATCGTTTATTGCTTGCGCGATGGCTAAGGCGAGATCGGGATTATGAACGCTTTGCACTCGGTAGGCACAATTGAGGATACCGTATTCAAGATTCCAACCGTCGAGTAGCTGCTGTCGGACGTGCTCGAGGTCAACGTCCCATGGAGAGGGTGCGTCAGGGTGTGTCGTTAGCGGTGCTCCGCGCGGGTAATCGTTTGCATCGGGACCTCTAAATCCGGAGTTTTGACAATAGTCGCACCAGAAATCAGACATGTAGGGGTAAAGTGCCTTCAAGGTTGGGACTTCGTTATGGATGTCGCAATCAATTGCTTTCACGCCTGCTTGTGCGAAATGTGGGGGTTCCCAGTTTCCCATCTACGTCTCCTCGGTTGGACAATCGATGGGGCGTACTGGATTTGAACCAGTGACTTCTACCGTGTGAAGGTAGCGCTCGTACCCCTGAGCTAACGCCCCAGGTTGGGATATGGGCCCACTAGGACTCGAACCTAGGACCGACCGGTTATGAGCCGGTGGCTCTGACCACTGAGCTATGGGCCCTTGATCTTTTCAGTATAACGCGAGTTTGAAAAAAATATTAGAGGTTTTCGAGGTGGACGCAAATTGAGCAAAAAACAATATATTCCCTGAAAAAGCTGCGATTTTAGGAATACAACCCCCTAAATCCCCCTTATCAGGGGGACTTTAAGAGCAAATGTGTCCGCCTCAAGTATTTATCAAACTCACGTAGTATAAGAATTATACTATATTCTGGGTTTAAAATCAAATTTTTATAGATACGCGGGTTATCAGGATCAGGATTTAAAGTAAAATCTATAATTATCGGCGGGGTTACAAACCCCGCCTGCAATGAAGTGGTGCCACAATTAGCGGGGGTTACAAACCCCGCCTGCAATGAAGTGGTGCATCGAAAAAAACCGGTTCGGTTGAGAAACCGAACCTACCGGGTCTGGGGGCTGAGACGTTAGCGGACGAAATCTCGGAGTTTGCGGCTTCGTCTGGGATGCCGTAATTTTCGGAGTGCCTTCGCTTCGATTTGACGGATTCGTTCGCGCGTTACTTTGAAGATATTCCCGACTTCCTCAAGTGTTCTTGGGTAACCGTCGGTAATCCCGAAACGGAGGGAGATGACCTCCCTCTCGCGGTCGCTCAATTCAGAGAGGACATCCTGAATCTGTTCCTTGAGGATATTCAATTCTGCTTCTTCGACCGGTGTCTGTGAATCAACGTCCATAACAAAAGCACCGAGCGGGTTTTCGTCTTCTTCACCGATAGGCGTATCAAGGGATGCGGTTTCTGGTGCGACTGCGAGTGCCTCCATGACTTTGCTTGTCGAGATTTTGAGGTCCTCAGCGATCTGTTCGGCAGAGGGTTCACATCCTAATTCTTGTAAGAGTGACCGTTGTACACGCCGAATTTTGTTGATACGTTCGTGCATGTGGACGGGGATACGGATGGTGCGTCCTTGGTCGGCGATTGCGCGTGTGATGCCTTGTCGTATCCACCATGTTGCATAAGTGCTAAACTTATAGCCGCGCTGATAATCAAACTTGTCAACGGCTCGCATGAGTCCGATATTGCCCTCTTGAATGAGGTCAAGGAATTCGAGTCCTGATGCGCGGTGTTTGTGCCTCTTGGCGATACTCACAACGAGACGGAGATTCGCTTCAACGATAGCCATTTTTGCGTCTTGTGCTTCGGATTCTCCTTTGTCAATTTGCTGTGTGAGTGCCCTGAGTTGTTCGCGCGGGATACCGATTTCGTTCATAAGTTGCCGGATACTACGCTGCAAACGGACAATATCGACGTAAGCACTTCTGATTGCGTCGGTTTTAAATTGCCGTTCAGCACCGTTATTCGCGTTGAGCCATTCATCGGAAATTTTATACTTTTTCTGGAGCCGCTGAATCTCGTTTTCCCATGTGCTGACCTGATGCTCTGCCTGCTTGACATGGTCAGAGATTTTACTAATTTCTTCTCGATCAATCTTCAACGTTTCAAGCGTTTTCACAAGGTTCTTCCGGTTCTTCGAGGGACGCTTCGGTTTTTTGCCATTTCCAGTGGACGCGGTGAGACGTTCCATTTCAACGGCTTCAAGGACATCAAGTGCTTTCATGACTTGATCTCTCAATTTCTTCTCTTTATTCTGCGTTGAGTTGCTGGAAACGTGCATATCAATAATATCGGAAGCCCGTTTTTTCGCAGTGACGATTTTGTACAAGAGTTTCCGAATTTCGGTAATTGCGAGTACAGTGCTGAAGGTAGCCTCATGAACGGTGCGGTGTCCTGCCTCAATCCGTTTTGCGAGTTCTACCTCTTGTGCTTTATCGAGGAGTTGAAATTTCCCCATCTCTCGCATATAGACTTTTACAGAATCGTCGGTGTAGGCACCGTTGACTGCGGCGATTTCGACGATTTCATCGTCATACTCAAAATCTTCGTTTACCTCGGTATCAAGATAATCGAGGGTCGGATGTTCTTTAAAATCCATCATCAGCTCCTTTCATCATTAATATTTTCGTTGGGTGCGTCTTCAGCGTCGTGGTTGCTTAAGGCGCGCCGCTCGTTTGAAAGTTTGACCAACTGCTCAAGGGTTTGGATTTCATCTGCGCCTTCGGCGCGTGCGCTGGACCGGACGCGCTGTTCAAGATCACGCATGAGAAAAGCGCGCAATTTCTTGAGACATCCATCTACCCTTGCCTGTAGGTTTGGTGGCGGTGTTTTCCGTAGCAAGACACCGGAAATGAAGGCGTTTAAATTCTCATCAGAACAATTGTTGATGATATTTTGTATGTCCACAGCGGCATCGTCTGTTTCCGCTTGCCAGAGCAGTTGCGCTATCTTTATATAACGCGGTTCCGTAAAATCTTGGCTGTCAAATCGAGATTTGACGTACGGAATTAACGTCGGGTTTTGAAGTAATGCTTCAATAAGTTGATGCTCAATTTGGGCGCGGACAGATAATTTCTGCGGTGCGGTCTTGCGTTGCCTTGTCTGACGCGGTGCTGAGGTTTCTGCTTTTAGCCCTGCGTCTTTCAATTCCTGCCACAGTACACTTTCATCTATTTGGAGTTCCCGGACAGCATATTTGACGTATTCGCTCAATTCGATGCGGTTCTCGACGTTGATGAGCGTTTCAGTGAGTTCTTCAACGATTTGCGTCTTCACATCAATCTGACGAATTTCTCGGCTTTGAATAGCGGCTTGAATCTGAAATTCGATGAGGTTTATCGCCTTGTCTATAAGTTGTGTGAACGCTTCAACACCGTGCTGCCGTGTAAATGAATCTGGGTCTTCACCTGTTGGTAGCAGTGCGACGCGTACGCGTAGACCTTCAGCGAGTAGACGAAGTAGCCCGCGTTGTGCGGCTTGAAAACCGGAGGCATCACCATCGTAGACGATAACGACTTCTGGGACAAACCGTTTTATGAGGCGTGCGTGATTTTCGCTTAAAGATGTCCCGGACGATGCAACTACATTCTCGATTCCGGACTGACAAAGCATTAGAGCATCCATGTACCCCTCTACAAGGAGCAGCCGCTGCTCTTTATAGACGGATTGGCGTGCTTTGTCGAGGTTGTAAAGGATATTGCTTTTATCGTAAAGAACCGTTGCTGGCGAATTTAAGTATTTCGGTTGATGCTCTTCAGAGAGCGAGCGACCACCGAACCCGACGGGTACGCCGCGCTCCGTGTGAATTGGAAAAAGTATTCTGTTCCAAAAGCGATCTTGCGGTCCGTGATCCTCGTCTTTAATGAGACCGACATCGACGAGTTGTTGTGTCGTAAAGCCTTTGTCCATTGCAATTTTCAGGAATTCCCGTCGTCCGGACTTCGCGAATCCGAGTTGGAACGATCGGACGGTTGATGCGTTGACACCACGATTATGGAGATACCGCTTCGCAGGAACAGCTGCCGGATCGTTGAGAAGTTGATTGTGATAATACTCGACAGCAAAACGGTTAATATCTTCTAAGGTTGTATAGCGTTGGCGGTCAGCAATCACTCGGGGGTCCTGATTCGGCAGTTCAATGTTCAATCGGTCAGCTAACCACTCAAGCGTCTCTCTAAATGATTTGCCTTGATGTTTCTCTATGAAGGAGATGACGTTCCCGCCGGTTTGACACCCAAAACAGTAAAACATCTGTTTTTGTACGGAGACGGAGAAGGACGGCGTTTTTTCCGTGTGAAACGGACAGAGTGCTTTGAAATCGCGTCCGGCGGCGCGCAGTGAGACCCCACATTCGGAGATGATTTCAACGATATCGCTCCGACTCAGGATTTCGTCAATTGTTTCACGTGGAACGTGATTTTTTGCGGAAGAACGATTCACGGTGGGTCCACTCCTTCGATTGATTTTATAGTAAAAACTACAATAATAGGACTTACGCAATTTTGACTGCAGCCCGTTCTGTTACGATGAATTTTTTTGTAACACACAGCGTTTTCGTATCACAAACTAACAGTTTATGCTACAAAAGAGCAGCATGCGTAAGTCCTGAATAATTAACGAGACATCTATAGCAGACGGGGTTACAAACCCCGCCTGCAATTCGGTTATGGTAGATAGAACGCTACGACTGTGTTATTCTTTGAAGGTGACGACGGTTACGCCTTCACCGCCTTCGTCAAACGGTGCGTTTTGATAGTTGGCGATATAAGGATATTCTTGTAAGGCTTCACGTACGATTTGACGTAAGGTGCCTGTTCCTTTTCCGTGCAGGATACGTACGGATAGCAGCCCTGCGGCGGATGCGTCATCAATGTATTTCCGCACTTCGTCTGCTGCCTCTGCTGCCCGCATTCCGTGTATGTCGAGTTCACCGGAAATTGTGTTGGCTTTATGATACTGAATATCAAGTACAGAAGTCGAGAGATGTGAGCTTTTCTGCTTCGGGTGAACCGAGTCGATTTCGTGGTAATCGACGTACATTTGCATCGTACCCATCAGAACCTGGATCGGTTTTTTCCCGCGCGGTTTAACGGAGATAACTTCTGCGAATTTATTCCATTGTTTGACCCGTACTTTATCGCCAGCGTTAACTTCAACTTTCGGCGGCTTCGGTTGTTTTTTCGGTGGTTCTGGTTTCGGTTGTTTTTTTGCGGTTTCTGTTTTTGAGAGTGCTTTTTTAATGCTCTCTTTAGAGGCTTGTTCTCTGCGTATCTCAGCAATCAGGTCTTCAACTGTTCGGCGTGCGTCCGCAACGATTTGACGTGCTTCATTTTCTGCCTGCTGTTTCAGGGTCTCCTGCTCGGTTTCGAGTGTCTGAAGGAGTCCGTCATATTTCTCGTATCTGGCATCGGCATCGCGTAATTTATCTTGCAGTTGACGTTCATTCTCCTCCATTTTATCTTTTCTGTCCTGTAGTTCTACGAGTAGGTCTTCGACAGCGACGATATTCTTGCCCATAAAGTTCTGTGCTTCATCAAGGATTTCGGCTGGGATTCCTAACTGTGATGCGATGTTTATAGCGTTACTACTCCCCGGTATCCCTATCTGTAGGCGGTATGTTGGTCGCAGCGTTGTCGCGTCAAATTCCATTGAAGCGTTTTCCATAGTCTGCTGCGTATGTGCGTAGGCTTTCAATGCCCCGTAGTGTGTTGTAACGATTGTATTGACATTTCTCTGACCGAGCCAGTCAAGGATTGCCATGCCGATGGCGGTTCCTTCAGTGGGGTCTGTTCCGGCACCGATCTCGTCTAAGAGGACCAGTGAGTAGTCGGCAGTTTTAACAGTTTCGAGCATCCCTGAAATCTTCGTAATGTGAGAGGAGAAGGTGCTAAGGCTCTGCTCAATCCCTTGATCATCTCCGATGTCAGCAAAGACGTGGTCAAAGATGGCGACTTCGCTGCCGTGTTCTGCTGGTATATGTAAACCGGATTGCGCCATCAGTACTGACAATCCGACTGTTTTAAGGACAACGGTTTTACCTCCGGTATTGGGACCTGTGATGACCAATGTTTTAAATGTTTTGCCGATATGAACGTTCGTTGGAACGACGCGTTCTGGGAGCATCAGGTTCTGTTCGGGATCGGTGTCGGTTTTATGAGCGTTTTGAAGATGGAATTCGAGTAATGGATGCCGTGCCTGAATGAGTTTAACGATTCCGCGTGCGTTTATTTTCGGTTCAACGGCGTTCAAGTGTAGACTGAAACGTGCTTTGGCGTTCAAGAAATCGAGGTCTGCTAATATGTCAATGGACACACCGAGTTCATATAAATGCTCTCGTACAGCGTCTGTGAGTTCAATGAGGATTCGTCGAATTTCGCGCTGTTCAGTTTCGATAGCATCGTGTAAGTCGTTGTTCATTTGCAGGATGCCCAAGGGTTCAACAAAAACGGTCGCGCCGCTCGTGGATTGCCCTTGAACTATTCCTTTGAAAGATGCGCGTGCCTCTTGCTTGATCGGGATAACATAACGATTGTTTCGCGAGGTGATGACCGGTTCCTGAATCGCTTTCTGGTGTTCTGGTGCTCGTAATATGGCTTCAAGTTTTTGTTGTATATTTTCACGGAGTCGTGACAATTTACGGCGGATGGTGCGTAATTCTGGACTTGCGCGGTCAAGTATCAGGCCATCTGCGTTGATGCAATAGTCGATTGCCTCAACTAACTCAGGGAACACTGGCAACGTGTCCACGATGGCAAAGAGGTTAGGAAACTCTTCGCGGTCTCGTTTTTCAAATACACGGTGAATGGTTCCAGGAATCCGTGCGACCTTTCGGACGTAAAGGAGTTCCTCGGCATCTAAGATTGCGCCGGTCTTGTCTGCATGATTTAGTGCTGCTCGGATGTCCGTTAATCCATCTAACGGGATGCCCCCGTAGAGTTGATGAAAAAATTTGGCTTCGCTGCAGAGTGTCTGCAGATAACGCACCTGATCAAAGTCAAACGAGGGTGTAAGGCTATCAACCCGCGCGGTCCCGAGTTGAGAAGCGGTGTACTTTTTTAAAAGTGCTTTGATCTTATCGTATTCTAACGCTTTTCCAACACTCGATAACACGGGTTCGTTCCCCTCAGATGTGTACAACATTCCTCAGAAATGCGGTTGAAACAGGTCTATAGTGGTGTTAAGGTTGATCTGTCTTTCCCTTAATATCACCCCATGTTGTGACTAATTTTCTGCGCGGTTCGACAGGCAGTATTTCACCGTCTCGTAGCCATGAAATGACGAATACGCTTCCATCAATTGCGACGAGTTCTTCGGTTTCGCCGCTCTCGAATTCGTATAGATAGACGGTGCCCCATCGTGAGTAGATTATATAATCTCCTTCCGGCGACCAATCGCCCCAATAACCGGTTGCTTTATCAACATCAAAGAGGGTATCAATGACACGGGTTTCCACATTAATGGTGCAGAAGGTATCAAATTCTCTATTCCACCTCATGAATAGGATGCGCTGTCCATCGGGTGACCATACGGGGTAGAAATCCTTATTGAGTTCGGTTAAGATTTCTAATTCTAAGGTTTCAACATCCAAAATGTAGAGGTGTTCCAACCATCCGGGTCTCGACAGAGAGAAGGCGAGCTGCTTTCCGCTCGGTGACCATGTGATTCCCCAGAACGAATACGGCCATCCGAAATGCGGAACTTGTGTCACTGGCTCCATTTCACCGCTTCCGACATCTAAAATCCAGATCTGATTGTCTTGCGGCAGTTGGTCTTGTGTCCAACCGTTGAAGGCGAGCTGCCTACCGTTTGGAGAGGCTGCGAGAAACCGATATGTTCCTGATATTGACGTGATGCGTGTTTTATTTTTCGGACTCTCTGGGTTGATGGAATAGATGTCTGCTTTTCCGCCATGCCACTGTATGAAATAGAGCAATTCGCCTTCTGGTCCCCACGCGGGATACATTCCTTTGTGGTTGAGAGGGGTCGCCTTCAATTCATTTGTTCCACGAATAGAACTTGTGTAGAGGTTCCAGTCAAAACGCCCTAAGTTATCGTCAAACCCGTTGACTGCATAGGCGAGGTGTCCAGTGGGTACGGCTTCACTGATAGAAGTGAGTGAAAACGCTGCTAAGATCAACAGTGAGAAAAGGATGGTTGTTCGGCTTTTCGCGGTATAAAGTGGTCTAATAATGTGTTTATGTATCATTACGGATCCTCTAAAATATTTAGGACTTACGCAATTTTTCCGTAATAGCATCTGAATTATGTACCGCTGGTGAGGTGTCTGCGTAAGTTCTGAGATTATTGTGTCGGTTCAAGCCTTTTATAGTTGAACAGCGCGTTCTCATAGAGTCGGCGGCTGAGTCCTAAAGTTTCAAATTCAACGACTACATTGTAACTATAAAGTGCGGAACTTTCTCTTCCTTCAGCGTCGGCGCGTCGAGCGTTTTGGACGCTGTTTATGACAGTCGTCGCAGCTTTTTCAAAACTACTGATCTGTTTACGGAGCTCGGAAGAGAGTCCACCTTGAATGTCTTTATTAACTTTATAAGCACGAATTGCATCGGTATAAGCACTGTATGCTTCAAAGTATTTCTGCTCGTTCTCAAGTTTTTCTGCGTTTGAGACATCTATAGATTCATCAATAGCAGTGATAACTACTTTTGCTTCTTCAAGGCGTTCAAGACTTTTTCGTTCGAGTCCTGCTTCAAGCGTGCTTCGGAATTCATCTATGATTTCTTTATATGTGTCTCGGGCGGCATCGGTATCACCGGATTTTTCATAAACCAATGCTTGATTAGACTTGGCTTCTGTTAGCACGAATTTACGAATTTCTGGTGAGAGTTGGGGGGTGGGAGGAAAGGATTTTGCCTGATAGGCTTCTATGGCTTTTTGGTAATTGCCTTCCTGTTCATAAGTGTTCCCGATGGCTTTCTGTGCGTACAAACTTTCTATCTGATTTTCGGGTTGATGCTCGTCGATTATCTGTTGGAATTGTGTGCGCGCTTCGGCATAGTTTTCCTGATAATAGAGCGTACCTGCATACTGGTATCGTGCTTTGTCTGCGAAAGTTGTATTCGGGTACTTCTCAAAGACTGCTTTAAGTTCGGTCTGTGCTGTTTTAAGGAGTTCTTCACTTTCCGCCAATTTTTCAGCATCAAAGAGGCTGTTTTCAGCATTTTGATACGCCTCGGTCGCTTGCCGGAGCGCGAGCGATGCGTTGGTGCGGCGCGTCTCTTGATTCTGATAATACGCTGCATAACCGGCAACGGCGACAAGGACTACACCGACAACGATGATAATCGTTCGGAGATTATCCTTCAAAAAGGCGTAGGTGTGCATCACCGCTTCAATAAATTTATCTTCTTGGATTTCTTCTTTCGTTAGCCGTTGGTTTCGTGCCATGTTGTTCCTCAGTTTCACACGATTGTTAAGTCTGTTGACAAGCGGGTGACGGGAATTGAACCCGTGACCCTCAGCTTGGGAAGCTGACGCTCTACCGCTGAGCTACACCCGCGTTTATACTATCAGGACTTACGCAAATTGAGAAAATATTGGACGTTTAGACGCAAAAAATGGGAATTAACCCCCTAAATCCCCCTTA
>JAAXHL010000040.1 GCA_012270865.1 Candidatus Poribacteria bacterium
CTTATCAGGGGGACTTTAAGAGAAAATGCGTAAGTCCTAAAAAGGTCTAATTTTGATCGTTTAACGTCCAGTCATAGTCTAAGTGTTGGAATTTTACGCCCTCTGATAATACAAAGTCTGCATCTTCGGGTGGCAAGTAATCGGCGAGGAAATCTGCAACACCCTCGTAGCCTTCCTTAAAATCGTCATCGTACCACTTGAAAATCTTTGAGAGGTAGACGCGACGTTTCGCGCGGTCAATCCTTACCTGTTCAGGGTTTTGAATAAAGTTGAACGTTGCAGTCTCAAGACGTTCCTCAATATCTTCGGCAGAAAATGCTCGGTTTTCCAGAGGCGGACAACTCGTTGAGGCACACACAAGGATAAAATGGATGCGCGGGTCCGCGAATTCTGTGCGGATAATACCGTGTTCAATCTGATTAAGTGTATAAGTTTTACCTGCAACTTGGAACTTAAGCCGGGAGAAAAACCCGTTGAACCATTTGACTTTTCGGACGCTCGTTGTGGGGTAATGATCAATAACGCCTTTAATGACGAGTGCGTTATAGGCGTTAACCCAGAACACCAGTTGCGCATTGTAAGACAGTTCCATAGGATTGGCAACAGCCAACAGGTCTAAATACTTTTCCAGTTTTTTGGGGTTTGCCTTCAGTTTTGTATAATTGACGTGTCCGTTTTTATCGACATGTTCTTGCAAAACCTGATCAAACAGTTCATGCGAAAAAGGTGCTTCGCTGGGTGGCTGCTGTGTTCGGGAATCCGCTTCAACGCGAAAATGGTAGAGGAAGAGCACGCTAAGGACAGATAAGAATAAGAGGCATACAATAAGCAGGGTACGGGTTTTCATAAAGTATCTCCTTACGCGTACTTTTCCAATATGTCTCGGTTAATTTCGATTCCGAGTCCGGGTGCTTGTGGGACATCAACATAACCGTCAATGGCGTTTATCTGTTCTTGTGCCAACGCCGTGCGGAGCCGATTTTCGGTCATATCAAATTCCAAAAGCGATGGGATCGGATTGAGTGCGTCTGGTGCATCAGGGAGTGTGGCTTGCCAGTGCAGCGTCGCTGCGAGGCGGATGCTGCTGCCCCACATGTGTGGTAATACTCGAACATAGTTGGCACTCGCCATTGCGGTGATTTTTCGGCACTCTGTGAAGCCACCAGCGATACTCACGTCCGGTTGCACGATATCTAACCCACGCTTCTGTAATAGGTCGCGGAACGCCCAGCGTCCTTGTAACATCTCACCGCCAGCGATTCGGACCTTTAGTGCGTGTCGAATCTCCTGATAGCCTGCCACATCGTCGGTGGTAATCGGTTCTTCGTACCAGAAGATATCGTTGTCCAAGATTTTTTGTCCAACGTCGATAGCGGTGCCGACATCGTAGCCGCAATTTGCATCGACAGCGAAAAGCGTCTTATCGCCAATGGCGCGTCGGACTGCGGCGACGTTTTTCACATCGTACGCTTCCCCGAAACCGATCTTCATCTTAACGGCGGGGAATCCGGCATCAACGTAACCTTTCGCTTCGTCCATCAAAGCTTGGGTGATGTCGGGTTTATCTTTTTTGAAAAGTCCGCTTGCGTAAGCCGGAATTTTCAATCGGAATGCGCCGCCGAGGAGTTGGTAGATCGGCATATCGAGTGCTTTACCGATGATGTCCCATAGAGCGATGTCAATGCCACTGAGTGCGCCGATATTTCCGCGCATCGCTTCCCAGATCCGCTCTGTTTCAAAAGGCGATTGTCCAATCAGATGTGTTTCGATTGCTGATGCGGATGGTGTGCTTATGCCTTCACCCCAACCTGTGATTCCAGCGTCTGTGGAAATTTCGACGACACTGGCGGTTCGCGTTTTCGTCCATCCGCGTGAATTAGCGAAGGGTTCAAGGAGCGGATAGCGTAAGTTGTAAGTTTTAACGTCGGTGATTTTCATGATTTCGGTATTTGTGGACGATTTTACAGGGCTTACGCAAAAAGTTGGAATTCTCGTCCTTTATAGTAAAATCCGAAAATAAATGAACACTTGTCCGAAGATAACCCCCCTAACCCCCCTTATCAGGGGGGAATAAGATGGGAATTACTTCGATTTGATGTGTTTAAATAATTATGGGCTTTGCTATAAACCGCCTAAATCCACCTTATCAGGGACTTTCTTCCTCTCGTTCTTTAAACCCCCTAAATCCCCCTTATCAGGGGGACTTTAAGATGGACGTAATACATAAGTTCTATCTATTCTATCACAATCGCTATATTTTTTGCAGGAAAAATGGGATGTAATGGGTGGGCTGCTATAAACTTTACAGCTGCTATAAACATAACGCCCCTACGGGACTAAAGAGGTTTTTGAAGTTTTCAATGTTTCCGTGTAAAATCCGGTTCGGTTGCAAACCGAACCTACCGGGTCTGGGGTAGCGGCGGTTTTTCTTCTAAAATTGACACTTATGGTTCGGTTGGCAAACCGAACCTACCGGACCTGCTCATTTCTTCACCATTCCCCACGTCGTGGTTAGCAAGTATGGTTGTGGTGATACGGGTAAGGCGTACGTAGGATCGAACCAATCGCCACCAAAACTCCATATATTATCTGTCAATTGGGTCAGAACACCGCTTTGCACGTTGATTTTTGAAATCTGATATGGTCCATTAATTGCTTGTGTGTATAGGACTTCTCGTCCATCTGGTGATAACTCAGGAGACCATGCATAGGGACCGGTTTCATCAACAAGTTGTCGGAGACCGGTGCCGTCTCGGTTGACGATGAAAATTGTATTTTTGTCCCTCCATTCATTGCGATGCTGCCTATCTCGGACAACCGCATGATTGTTTCCAGAAAAGACGAGTTTATCACCTATCGCCGACCAAGAGGGAAGGCGTTGCCATTGTATGGCTTTCTTAGGTAGGAATTGTTTTCGCTCGCGTGTGCGGAGGTCGACAAATGTAACGCGGTCACCTATAATGCAAGCGATTTCTGTCCCATCCGGTGACCACGCCGGATCCGTGCCATCTATGACGAGCTCCTCTTCTTTTTCTTTTCCTAAAGTTGCAATGTAGATAGTGAATCTGCGAGAATCCGAATCCATAGCACTATAAGCGATCTGTCTGCCGTCGGGTGACCATGCTGGACTGCTTTTATGCGTTTTTCTATTTCCCTTGAAGACGCGTCGAACATTCGATCCATCAGGGTTCATCAGATACAGATCTTTAATACCACCGCTGCGATCGGAGACGAAAAGGATCTGATCACCGCTGGGTGACCAGACGGCTTGTTGATCGTTAGCGGGATGCTGTGTTAAGTTCACCTGCTCGGAGCCATCGGGGTTCATAATGAAGACTTCGTAATTGCTATGCGATACGGAGGTGAACAAAATTTTAGGGGTCGTTGATGCTCTTGCGAAAAGCGGAGGAATGCTTACATTGAACATCAATAGGTTAATTATAATAGAAACCAGTAAACTCACTATTTTCATAACTGAGCACCTCATGAACATTTTAGAAGAATTTTCCGCGTCCAAGTTCCATCTGCAATGAGCGGATTTACATTTGTAACTAACAAAGCAGAGACAATCAAAATACCTAACGTCCAACGTCTTTTCACGGTTTACCTTCATTTATGGTAGATGTTAGAATTAATGAGATGCACGCAGGCTAACAGCCTACCCTACAAATATGTTCAATAGATATTGACAGGACGCAAAGTTTGCAGGGTTTGCTTGGGTGTTTCTTCAGGGTTTGTAACCCCGCCACTCTTTGGATGTTCAATTATAGTAAAATCCGAAAATAAATGAACACTTGTCCGAAGATAACCCCCCTAACCCCCCTTATCAGGGGGGAATAAGATGGGAATTACTTCGATTTGATGTGTTTAAATAATT
>JAAXHL010000210.1 GCA_012270865.1 Candidatus Poribacteria bacterium
GGGAGGGGCAGATGGCGAAGGCGAAATTTGATCGGAAGAAGCCGCATGTGAACGTGGGGACGATCGGGCACGTGGACCATGGGAAGACGACGCTGACCTCGGCGCTGACGAAGGTGATGGGGCAGGAGGGGAAGGCGAAGTTTGTGAGTTATGACGAGGTGGCGAAGGCGAGTGAGTCGCAGGGGCGGCGGGACCCGACGAAGATTTTGACGATTGCGATTTCGCACGTGGAGTATGAGACGGACCAGCGGCATTACGCGCACGTGGACTGTCCGGGGCATGCGGATTACGTAAAGAACATGATTACGGGGGCGGCGCAGATGGATGGGGCGATTCTGGTGGTGTCGGCGGCGGATGGGCCGATGCCGCAGACGCGGGAACATATACTGTTGGCGCGGCAGGTGGGGGTGCCGTACATGGTGGTGTTTTTGAACAAGGCGGACAAGGTGGAGGATCCGGAATTATTGGAGTTGGTGGAATTGGAGGTGCGGGAGTTGTTGGCGAAGTACCAATTTCCGGGGGAGGAGATACCGATCATTGTGGGGTCGGCGACGAAGGCGCTGGAGGGGGATGACAGCGCGGTGGGGGTCCCGGCGATCCGGCAGTTATTGGCGGGGATTGACAGCTATATACCGACGCCGGCGCGGGCGATAGACAAGCCGTTTTTGATGCCGATTGAGGATGTGTTTACGATCAGCGGGCGGGGGACGGTGGTGACGGGCCGGGTGGAGCGGGGGCAGGTGAAAGTGGGGGATGAGATCGAGATTGTGGGGTTGGGGGCGACGCGGAGCACGGTGGTGACGGGGGTGGAGATGTTTCGGAAGGTGTTGGACGAAGGGCAGGCGGGGGACAACATCGGGGCGTTGTTACGGGGGACGAAGAAGGACGAAGTGGAGCGGGGGATGGTATTGGCGAAGCCGAAGAGTATCACGCCGCATACGAAGTTCAAGGCGGAGGTGTACGTACTGACGAAGGAAGAGGGGGGTCGGCATACGCCGTTTTTCAACGGGTACCGGCCGCAGTTTTATTTTCGGACGACGGATGTGACGGGGGTGGTGCAGTTGGGGGAGGGAGTGGAGATGGTGATGCCGGGGGACAACACGACGTTTACGGGGGAATTGATTGCGCCGATTGCGATGGAGCAGGGGTTACGGTTTGCGGTGCGGGAAGGGGGCCGGACGGTGGGGGCCGGGGTCGTGACCGAAATCCTTGCCT
>JAAXHL010000133.1:0-2721 GCA_012270865.1 Candidatus Poribacteria bacterium
CATACCACGGAGGTACAACTCTGAACCTGCGATAGCAGGCGATGCGTTGAAACTGTCGTCAAGTTTGTTTTCCGCTAAGACCTTAAATTCGGGTCCGTGCTGGATGACGTTGACGACACCGTTTCTGCCAGCGATGTAGACACGGTCCGCCGCACCGACGATTGAAGCATAGACCCCTGATACGCCTTGCAGCCGTTGTGGACCGTAATATACGGACCCCGTTTCGATATTGAAAGCCGTCAGGATACCGCTGTTACTTTTCAAGAAATAGATGATCCCTTTATGGAGAAGCGGGGACGGCACATAAGGCATATCTCGGTTGTATTCCCAGACAATAGCATCGGAGTCGCTGATATCGCCTGTAGCCGATGCGAGTTGGATTCCTCGGAACACATTGCCTCGGAATCCGCTCATGAGATAAACATAACCGTTCGCGGCGACCGGTGAAGGGATACTGTTACGCGTCAAGCCATCGCCGTACCATAACAGATCACCGGTTTCCAGATCGTAGCTACGGATGCGGTTTGTGCCTGTCGTAATCACCTGCGGTTTCCCATCAAATTCAACGACAATAGGGGAAGACCAAGTTGTTCTTTCATCGCGGTCGATCTTCCAGATGACATCACCAGACCGCTTATCCAGCGCGGTGATGAAGGAATCCCCTTCATGATCCTGTTGGATAACGAGTGTATTACCGTAAAGAGCGGGGGAACTCCCTTCACCGAAGGTGTTACTTTTATACATCATCCCGATGTCTTTTTCCCACTTCACATCTCCCATCATGTCCACACAATAGAGTCCACGCGACCCGAAATAGGCATAGACGTGTTCACCGTCGGTTACCGGCGAGTTAGACGCAAAAGTGGCATCACCGTGTGTACCTTCGTGTGGTGCTGTCTCTTTGAGTGTCTTTTGCCAAAGGATGTCTCCTGTGTTCCGGTCAATGGCGATGAGATCAAACTTGAACCAACCTTCTGACGCACCGCGTCCGCGTCCCTCTTGAATGAAACCGCTGAAAGGGTTATCATCGCCTGCTTTATCTTCTTCCATCTCAGGTGCTTCGCCTTTGATAGCGGTCTGTATGAAAACTTTATCTTCCCAAATGATGGGTGCGGCGTGTCCACTCCCAGGGAGAGCCACTTTCCAGCGAATATTTTCGGTTTCACTCCATGTCGTAGGCGGATTCGCTTCGATTGCGGCACCGGTAGCGTGAGGTCCGCGCCAATGGTGCCAATTTCCCTCAAAACCGTCCGGCTGTGACGCGATCGCCGCAACCGCTGCTAAAGCAAAAACACAAATGGTCAAAACTGCGATTTTTCTCATTTTCAATTCCTTTCATATTTATTTTCGTAAACAGGTTCAACTTAAAATATCTTCAATGATCAAGGGTTGTGCCAATTCCTGATTCGCGGCTTCGAGTTTCTCACGACTGGAAACAGCGCAGACCGAGGCTTTATCTCGGTTTTCTTCAAAAAGTTGAAGGAGTGCGCGTTTGACTTCACCCGGGGTCGCTCGGCGGAGTTGCGCGTAGCGTTCCTCACGCATCTCACGCGTCTGTCCAGCGAGGTGCTGACTGAGCGCACTGCTTGCGGCATGACTCGGACGTATCGGTCTCTCACCATCCTTCGCCGTAGCGATAATTGCGCGATCTATATCTGTCTGTGTCCATTCCACGGCTTTCACATAATCGACAGTCTGTTCAAAGACGTTGATGGTCCGCGCGACGTGTGGATCGCGGAACGAGGATTGACACAACATCCCATCGGACGGGCTATAGGTGAACCTCGCACCATAAGCGTTGCCTTTAAAGCGGATTTCACTGAGTATATAATCGAGCCGAACAAGATGGGCACCAATCGTTAACAGTGTTGAATCCGGATGTGAGTAATGTGGTGCCGGCATCACGTGTGCACAGTGCGCTATCTGAATAGGTCCGGCTAACCCCTCCCACGGTGGCACCTCAAATTGTTCAAACGCAATCGGATCTGCGGTTATCGGTTCATCTCGCATCGCGTCGAGCCACTGATCGAGCCTGTTTCGCGTCGTTTCAAACGCCGAATCTGAACCGGTGAAACTGGCGGTCACACGTCCACGTGTCAACAGGAAATCACGAACCCCTTCTATATGACCCATAAGGTCGGTATTAAGTTCGTCATAACCGTTGAGAAGTGTTTCGCTGTTGCGGAGTTGCGGCAACCCATAGATAATTTCAGCGAGATGCGCATTCGGTGAGAGTCCGCGTGAAGCGTGATGGACTGCCGTGCTTGAACCGTCATGGATCATCTCTGTCTGGTATTCTGCAACGGCTTGAATGAGGACATCGCGCAGGCGTTGCGTATCGCGCGGGTTCACCGCAAAAAGCAGGTCGTGCAGCACATCCAGTGCAGCGCCCATTTTACCGTCGAGTGTTTTGAGATGGAAGGACACACTCTGCAATGAACGGTCAGCATGACGTGCATGGGTCGAAAACCCGACTGAACACCCGAGCCCACCCGTGACTGCCGATTTTCGGAGTGCCATCTCCTCATAGTTCATATCCGCGGCACCGAGTTTTCCAATCGCATCAGCATATCTCGGTAGATAACTCCAGAGATGTTTTGGGAATCCTTGGAGATTGAAATTCAGGACGAGATAGTTAACGCCGTTAGCAAAGACATCGTTCCGTAACAGGTCCTGTCCACCGACATTTTCAACTGTTGTCGGAATATGTTTCGGTTTTTC
>JAAXHL010000133.1:2752-4256 GCA_012270865.1 Candidatus Poribacteria bacterium
GAATTCGGCACACCGTTGAGGCGTTCGAGTTCAGCAGCATCAGCAGCGATTCTTTTTACATCTTCATCCGTCAACTCTGCCCGCGTCTCCTTCATCCGTTCGATGAGTTTGGCATCTATTTTCGCCTGCATATCTCGATCAGGTGATAGCACATTGGTCAAGCGATGCGGATTTTCGATGAGGGATTCGCGGATCAGTTCGCTAAAAATTGCTGGATTCTCTCGCCAACGTTGGTGGATATCGTTGAGCGTTTTGCCCATCTTTAGGAAAGTATCGGGGTCTTTCTCATATATCCAACCTTCAATGACTCGGTAGAGCATACGGAGTGGAAACATTGACGCGACTTCCTGATAATAGTAAGTCGCTTGCTGGAACGCCGCTTCCACCTTTTCACTGTCGACCCCCGAATCCGCAATCTCCGTTAGGGTATCAATGACCAGTTGTGTAAAGACTTCGACGCGATCGGTTTCGCTTCCTTTGAGGGAGACGTGGAAAGTGGCTGCGGGTCCAATAGAACCGGCACCAGCATAGATAAGATCGGCACCGAGTTTGGAGTCAATGATCGCTTTTCGGAGCGGTGCGGCTTCGTTTCCGAGCAGTATGAGGCTTAAAATGCGTGCTAAGACAACTGAGTCCGGATCGGTCGCGTCTCCGATGCACCAACTGAGCATCATATACGTTTTCTCTGTCATCGGTTCATCTGTACCGACAGGATAGGTGTCCGTTATCGTCCGCGGCGCATCCCACTTCGGTTGATGCGTGACCTCTGGACTTAGTGGACGCAGGGCAGCACTCGCCGCGTTTTTGGGAATGCTATCCAACTTATCCGCGAGGAAGGTGAGATAATCACTCGTTGGAATGTCGCCATAGAGAACGAAATAGCCGTTGCTCGGATGATAATAGGTTTCATGGAACGCTTTGAGCTGCGCGTAAGTTAAGTCGGGAATAGCAACCGGATCGCCACCGGATTCGCAGGCGTAAAGCGTATCAGGGAGAAGTTTGTTCGACATGGACCGGTATAACCGAGCCTCCGGATCAGAGAATGCACCCTTCATCTCGTTATAAACGATGCCTGTTATCTTTAAATCGCCAGTCGGGTTGTCGGGATCCACAGGCGCAAGATGGTGTCCTTCGCGTCTAAAGGTGTTTTCCGTCAATAATGGGTGGAAAACCGCATCGAAATAGACCTCCGCTAAATTGAAAAGGTCTTTTTTCACGTTGCTTGAGACAGGGTAGCAGGTGAAATCGGCACTTGTCATGGCGTTGATAAACGTCGCNNTCTCAAAGAACGGTTCTTTGACCGGAAACTTTTCTGAACCTGCTAAGACTGCATGTTCAAGGATATGCGGGACACCGCTATCATCTGAGGGTGGTGTCGGAAAATTAATAGAAAAGAGGTTCTCGGTGTCCTCTGTGTAGAGGTGTAGGAGTCTGGCACCGCTGTGTTGATGCCTCAATTCGACGGTTACAGTACGGAGTTCGTCAATAGGTGTGACGGCTTTGA
>JAAXHL010000106.1 GCA_012270865.1 Candidatus Poribacteria bacterium
GCCCTAATTTCCGATGGCAGTACACATGCTTGTTCATCACATTTAGGTCCCGTTGCTAATGTTCCTATGTCAGTAGTTTTTGAAGGAAACAAAACTATCATTATTCGTGAAGATGGTTCTATCGAAGAAATGGGTTTGAAGGAAGCGACATCCGAATTAAAAGTCAATTTAGCAGACTTTGAGAAAATGAACCATGAAACGGTACTCAATAAAATCAATGATGCCGCTGAAGAAATAGCAGGACAACAGGCAAAATCATTCTATGAAGAAGTTGGCAGAGCAGCAGAGGAAGTTGACAACGTAGTCGATGCTGATGGGAAACCGTTTTCAATGGATCTGTTTTTTCAAGGACTAGAAAAAATTGACATAGATTTTGATGAGGCAGGAAATCCAAGCGGGCTAATAGGTGCTGTAAACCCTAAACTATTTCCTTCAATTGTTAAAGTGGTTGAACAAGCCAAGACGGATCCCGAAATTAACAAGCGTTACGACGAGCTTATAGAACGAAAAAGGAGAGAATGGCGTGCTAGAGAGAGTCGTCGAAAATTGGTTGGATAAGGCAACCGAAAGATCATTCCAACAGCCTTTCTGTTACATGCTATCCGCTGAGGGACATACGATAATTCATTCAACAAGACACCTGGCTATGGAACTCGGGAATGACATTATAACTATCGCCCCTGATGGAACCCCTTGTGCCTATCAGTTGAAAACCGGTAACATCTCCTTAAGAAAGTGGAGAGATGAGGTTGGTTCACAAACAGATGATTTGGTCTGTGGCCAAATAAATCACCCGTCAGTTGACACCTCAAAATATCACAGATCGTATTTTGTCACAAACGGAAGAATTGAGGAAGAAGTCAGCCGCGCGATAGATGATAGAAATCGAGCATGGGAGAGCCAAAACCAATCTTACCGTCGTTTAGAAACTATTGTTCGCGGAGAACTTTTTGAGAAAGCTAAGAGGTTAGGAATCGATCTGTGGCCCTCGGAATTAACAGATGTAAAGACCCTCCTTGAAATGTTTCTCGAAAGCGGTCAAGGTGTTCTACCGAAGGAAAAACTTGCTTCTCTATTTGAATCTATTTTTCAGCTTGATGGTGAAGCTGAACTGTCCGAAGCGTACTGCAAGCGCGTAATGGCGAGTGCAGGGCTTTTATGTGCAATTGCGATCTCAAATTTTTCTAACGAAAACAATCACGTAGCCGAAATTGAAGCATGGGTGCTTTACATTTCTTATGTGTTTGCACTTGTGGAAAGGCGGAAACTTTCCGAAGAAGCATACAAAAATGATCTTGAAATTGCTACACAATCAATCTACAATTCTCTGACAAATCTCTGTGATGAGATTAAAGAACGAGAATACCTTGTAGAAGGTGATCCGTTGACAGACTCGTACATTTACAATGTCCGCATGACATGGTTAGTGGGACTGATGAGCATCTACGCCTTATGGCGACGCAGGGAAGGAACACCCATAGATGAAATAGATAATTTCCTCTGTAAATTTTTTAGGGAGAAACAGCACCTATTAGAGTTATGGGGAGAGGCGGCGATACCTCAATGGCTTGCATTTTGCTGGTATTGCCAGAAGATTGATGCAACTAAGGAATCGAACGTTTTACTCTGTTATTTGATTGCGACAATATGCAAGCGAAACGGCTCGAATGGAAGAGGATCTCTTGCTAGTCCATATTATGAAGCAGAAGATATTCTCCCACATATCCTTGAACTTGCTGAGGAACCCCTTATGGATTCTTTCAAGGGGGAATCCTATGGGTTAGAAGGACTCGTTCATCTATCTGCCCGCCGAGACCTAAAGGAGCCTATAAAACGCCTTTGGCCCGAAGTTACAAGATTGATGTATGCTTCCTTTGAACCCGAAAATTTTTCCGATTTCTATAGATGGAGGAATGAAGAAGGCATAAACAAAATCGTGTCTCCTAAGCATACACAAGACTGGGAAGAATTAAAAGCAGCATCCCTTGAGTCAGAAGGGGCTTGCCTTCCACCAACCATCAAAAATGACCCAATTTTACTATTACTTTTCTTATGTGTTTATCCACACAGAATGAACGCAGAAATTATAAGGTGGTTGGATACACAGATGCAGGAGATTCCAAGACCATAAATTACATCTGTCAATTAAGGAATTCCTATTTTTTAAAATTCCAGCCTCAACTTCTGTAACGATTTCAGTACCCAAACCTCTTAAAATCCGCGTAATCCGTGTAATCCGCGTAATCCGCGATTCAGACAAATAAAAGAACACACACACAACAGAATCGGTAATATCCAAACCCAATAATCCACATAATCCGCAATTCAAACAAGTATTTTTATCAAAACAAGGCTCAGATATCCAAACCCAATAATCCGCGTAATCCGTGTAATCCGCGTAATCCGCGATTCAGACAAAAGAACACACACATAACGCAATCATCAATATCCAAACCCAATAATCCGCAATTCAGAAAGAGGTACACCCAATAGCGCGACTACCAACAGAACCCCTCTTAAAATCCGCGCAATCCGTGAAATCTGCGTAATCCGTGATTTGCGGCGTACACGCCCAAATGCGATCTGCATTCAGACTGACGCAATCCAGACAAACAAAAGGACACCCCAAAATAAATGAACAACACCCTAAAACATCAAGATATAACCGAAAAGATCATAGGCGCAGCCTTTGAGGTCCACAAGTATTTCGGTAACGGTTTCCAAGAGTTAATTTACCAGCGCGCTTTAGCACTTGAATTAGGAAAAGCAGGTTTAGAGTTCGCCCGCGAAGTCGAACAAGACATCTTCTATAAAGACTTTCCCAAACCTATCGGTACCCGCAGAGCAGATTTTGTAGTAGCAAAAAACATACTGGTCGAATTAAAAGCTATCACAGCACTGGAAGCCGTACACGAAGCACAACTCTTAAACTATTTAAAAGCATACCAGTTAGAAATCGGTTTATTACTCAATTTCGGAGCAACAAGCTTAGAAATCAAAAGACTGATACTCACACAACCCCACCCCAGATCCAAAAGCAGACGACCATAGTAGAAAACCTCTCAAAATCCGCGCAATCCGTGTCATCCGCCGCGAAAGCCATCACACCCCCAAAAACCTCTTAAAATCCGCGTCATCTGCGAAATCCGTGTAATCCGCGATTCAGAAAAATTAGCAATGAGCTCCCCACAAATACCGCCCCTCACTGCGAAAACCATCACACCCCCAAAAACCTCTTAAAATCCGCGCAATCCGTGTCATCCGCGTAATCCGCGATTCAGACGAAAGGGAAATCCCAAAAATCCCAGTCCAGATAAGAAAAAAAATGCAGAAACAATAGAATCAATATAGAATCAATATAGAATCAATATATTTTGACGCATTTTCCGTTTGATTCCCCCAAAATCTCGTCGTATAATTAATACGTGATTTAGAATGCAACGCCCAAAATACGGCTTATGCGAGGTTCGACACTCTTAGAGGTGCGGGCGGCTCCCTGACGCAGCGACAACACGGGAACCCAACTTTTACACCGCAAACCGTCGCTCGAAATCTCGAAATATGAGTCCGTGGGCAGTCTCCGGGGAACTCGCGGCAACCAACGGAGACGGAAAAACACCAACACGGAGGAACGTCGCGTAAATTCCTACACGGTCGTGGGAGTGGGAGTTGCTGGTCGACATCAACACAACCACCGATAGATACTATCCCATAAGAAAATGTCGTCTAAAATCTCACACGAGTTACAGAGGGTGCAACTGACACTGATGGCATCAGCTGACACCCAGCATTACAGGAAAATGGAAAGCAGGGGTTCTTTCAGTGAGCAGTGTTCACATATCTGCCTGCGCTGGAACGAGGTTCTCATACCCCTTCTAATTCAATACGTATCGACATATACACCGCATAAACCAACAATTTCTGCACCGTGTATCCCGTCTGAAAAAAGCGGCGTATGATATTTATGATTAGAAAGGGTATCCCCCCAGTCAACCTGTTGATTTTCCAGTAGTCTGTAAAAGGCAACCGTCAAATCTCAAGGAGTCGTGGGTGGGTCGCTTGACACGAACAGCATCACAGCGACCCGACGGCTTTGAATCCCACGTTAAAAAGGCTGTTTAAAATCTCACTGAGTCGTGGATGGTTTCGAGACACGGCAGTAGCTCGGAATCGTATAGTGGCAGAGGGGTTTTCGACCCGAACGTGCTTCACGAAAGGCTGCATTCCCAGTCCGTAAAACGGGAACTCGTAAAGTCGTCATTAGGCTTTGCATTCCATGTCATTCAGTGCATCCCGCTTGGGATGCACTGACACATCCTATTCACTGGAGACTTCGCGCACCGGTTCAAGGGTCTTTGCGTCTTCTTACAGAAACGACCCTCCCAGTCGCGACACTCACTGACAGCTGACGGCTGAAAGCCGAAAACTGTTAAACTATATAAATTTTAACTTGACGTAAATAAATATATATTGTATAATATATGCAAAGGATGGATAATAGGTTGAAAACGTGTCTCTACTTGCAATAACACCTTGCACGCCGAAAACCGAAACAGGAGGGGAAACCCCCTATAAAAAAAATCCAAAATTACGTCACATTCGCAGTCACCACCTGGGTTCTGCACGTCACAGTGACGTTACAAACGTCACATTCAACGTCACATATTTCATCAACAGGAGGACTTTCAACATGGATGCAAAAAAGATTGAAAAACAATTATTAGACTTCGCCGAGCAACTCGGCGGCGAAGAATTCGTAGAGGAACTCATGGCAACCAAACCCACCAACCTAACCCCGAAACAGGGGGCAAACGAGACTACCCTCTTTGACCCTAATCATTTCCGCTTAGATAGCGAACTCATTCGCATCCGAATCAAGGAGTGCAACCTCACGCTTAAGCAACTTCATGAAAAGGTCGGTGTCTCCTACCGAACCATCATGCGATGGCTGACAAACGACGAATTCCCAAAAGATAAGAACTTCATGCAGCTTGCAGAAGTCCTGCAACTTGAACCGCATCAGTTGTTAGTCAGCAGGAATGCTTTTCGACAAAAGGATACCCTTAACGAAAGTGTCCGATTCGCACAACGGAGCATTGAAAACCTCATCACTGAAATCCTTGACGACGAAAAAATGCCCAAGGACAAGAAAGTTAACGCACTCACTAAGTATTACAGCATACTCATAAAGGCGAAAAATAGTTAACGAAATAGGAATTATGATTTCCTCAGACGTTTCAAGGCATTTCAAACATCCCTTGAAGGGGCACCAATTCTGAGTCAAAAACCGTGTATCCCACAAAACGACTCTTAAAAATCCGCGAAATCCGCGCAATCCGTGTAATCCGCGATTCTGACAACTGGTAACTGGAGACTGACAACTGAAAACTATCCCCTTAACGACACTATAAAACTTCATAGCAAACTTCATAGCAAACTTCATAGCAGCTTTTAACAAACCGCCAAAAACCCAGTCATAGACTGGACGCACCGCACCTCATAAAATTCATAACATTTTGGATTTGCTATGAAATGCTATGAAATTTACACCTTTTTCCAGCATCCCGATCCCTCTCAAAATCCGCGCAATCCGCGTAATCTACCATTCAGATTAACGCTCACTGCGAGGCAAACCGATAACTATTCTGCTAACAACTTCTTTGCTGACCGCCGACGGCTGACAGCCGAAAGCCAATTCCACCTTGACACAAAAACACATCCGTGCTAAAATCGCAAACCAATCGACACCGAAAGGAGACTTCTGAACACATAAACCGATGCGAACCCTTAAAGCACGGCTTAGAAACCGATATTTTCTGCTGCTGCTCGCCTACCTGCTGATACACCATCTATGCGGAATCCAGGCATTACCGGCAGACACAGACCCCGAACCCGCTGAAATTTCCGCACACCGAGCGATTAAAGCCGTCCGAACCGAACAACCACCCGAAATCGATGGGAAATTGGACGACCTATGCTGGAAAAATAGCGCGAAAACCGGTGGACTCATCCAGTTTGAACCCCAGCGCGGCGAACCCGCAACGCAGCCGACCACCATCTACCTCGCTTACGACGCAAATAAACTCTACGTCGCGTTTGAATGTTTCAAGGGGGATATGCACAACCTCGCAGCAAACCAGACGCGCCGCGACTCTTTCTTCTTCTCCGATGACCACGTCGAAATTCTAATCGACACCTTCCTCGACGGCAGGAACTGTTACGCGTTCGCCTTAAACGCACTCGGTACACAAACCGATCGGCGGTTAATCAACGAAGGCGCGAACAGACGGAGTGGTCAATCCAACATCGGCACCGCCATCTCGTGGGACTGCGACTGGCAAGGTCAGGCTGCAATAGGAGAGGACAGATGGACAGCAGAATTCGCGATTCCCTTCGCCGAACTCCGATTTTCAAAAAAGACTGAAACCGCAATATGGGGCATCAACTTTTGGCGCAACGACGAGGCACTCGCTGAAGAACAGACGTGGGCAGACCTCGGTGAACGCCAATACGCCGTTTCGAGATTCGGACGTTTAACAGACCTCCCGATTACCGACCTTGTTACGAAGCGACCCGTAAAATTCAAACCGTATGCCACGCTAAAACCGCAGGTATTACAACCCAGTGGTAGCGATACGACATTTGAAATGAAACCCGATGCCGGGATTGACCTCCGCTACCCCATCAAAGATTTCACAATCGACCTGACGCTCAACCCAGATTTCGCACAAATTGAAGCAGACCCCGACCTCGTGAACCTCAGCGACATCCCGCTCCGGTTCCCCGAGAAACGTCCGTTTTTCCTCGAAGGGAACGAACTCTTTCAGATGCCGCTCGACCTGTTCTACAGCCGACGCGTCGAAGACCTAATCGGCGGCGGGAAGGTCATCGGAAAATTCAGTCAGTACAATCTCGCCTTTGTCGGTGCCGTCGCAGGACCAGAGAACCCCGATAAAGAGATAGAAGCAGGCGAATTGCCGCTCGCTGACTATAACTACTCCGTCTTCCGATTGCAACGCGAACTCGGAAAAACGTCATCTGTCGGCTTTCTGGGGGTCAATAAACAACGCGGCAGCAAATACGACCGCGCCGGTGGACTCGACGCGCGTATCCGACTGCCAGCAGATATGAACCTCAATCTGGAATACGCACGGGAGTGGAAAGCAGGCGGACTCGACATGGCAGATCCTACAGCGGACGACCTGATTTTCGTCCAACTCGATCGCCGGACGAATGTATTCTCGCTGGATGCGGTTTATGCAGACATCGGTGAACACTTTAACCCCGAAACCGGCTTCATCCCCCGCGTTGGTCGGCGCGGGCTTGTCATTCGCAGTCGCTATAACAAGCAATACAAAGGCTTACTCGAAAGGCTCCGTGGCGAAGCAGAATACGAGCGACTCGCCAACCACGCAGGCGAACTCACAAACCATAGAGCACGTTTCAGCGGACTCATCGGCGTTAAAGATGTCTTTTTCTTCTTTGGACCCGAATGGTACTATCACGTTGACGACGACAATAAACCCTTCACCGACAGAACGGTCCGGTTCTTCACAGGGTGGTTCCCACCGAAATATGTGCAAATCCGAAATACTGGCAGTTTCGGGATCCGCGACGATAAAGACACCTTTTTTATCCGTCCAGAGATTACGATCCGACCCACCGCGAAGCTCAGTTTCGAGTTTGTCTTACAGCGACTTCACGAAAAAGAACAAGATGCCTTGCAATGGCAGCTCTCGGAATGGACTCGCCGTTTCATCGTGAATTACCAATTTGCGCAGCGGATGTACGTCAGAACCAGTGCCGAATTCACGTTAGAAAAAGAACGCCGAGTTTTCGCACTCTTCGCCTATGAGTACCGTCCCGAAAGCAATTTCTTCATCGTCTACAACGACAACCGCAACATAGACGGCGACACCGAGCGAATCGTATTCATCAAAGTCGCACACCTCTTGAAAACAACCCTTTTTTAGGTATCGGCAAGTTTCAAAGTTCGTAAAGTGTCCTAAAATCTGTAAAATGCTCAACAATTTTAGCTACACTTCGCAACTTTAGCTACACTTCACAACTTCCTGACTGCTGACAGCCGATAGCCGACGGCTAACGGCTATTTTCCCTTGACACATATCTTTCTACAGGATAAAATTAAAAGGAAACATCTACGAAAAGTTGGAGGACACTCCCACGAAACCCTTTTTGAAACGTTACCAACACTATCTACTCGCAGCACTCTCAGCACTCCTGCTATTTCTCAGTTTCCCCAAGGCAAACCTCTTCCCTATCGCTTGGGTCGCGCTGGTGCCACTCTTCATTGCACTCACACACGCAACAAGTTGGAAATCCGCCTTCTGGATCGCTTACGTAGCGGGTCTACCCTTTTTCGGCGGACTGCTCCTTGCCATTATCCTCCTCTACCCCTACGCCAACATCTTCGCGACACTGGTCGGATACCTACTCCTCGTCGGCTATACGGCACTCTATTTTCCCGTTTTCGCAATACTCATGCGATGCGTACCTGTGCGTTCAGGTGTGTTGTTCCCGCTTGCAGCCGCTTGTATCTGGACGGCACTCGAATGGGTGCGGAGTTGGATGATAACAGGGTTCCCATGGGGCAGCATCGGTTATTCGCAATGGAACAATCTGATCGGGATACAGGCATCCTCGCTCGTCGGCGTACACGGCATCAGTTTCATCATCGTACTTTTCAATGCCGGTATTGCAACTGTTCTGATGAACCGCCAGCAGTGGCAACGCGAAATCCGAGCCATGATTGTCCCACTGATTTTGACGCTCCTCTGCTTCGGTTACGGTGCCTTCCAACTCAAAGACGCTGAACCCTTGGAACGTGCAGCGGATACCACAGCAGCTGCAGACGCTGAAACCCTGAATATCGCACTCATCCCAGGGAATATCCCGCAACTCCAGAAATGGGATAGGCATCAATTTCCACGGATTTTGCAACGTTATATCAACTTGACCCATAAAGCCGTCAACAAAAACCCCGATCTCATCGTATGGCCCGAAACAGCAATCCGAAGCGAAGCATTGACAGGTAAATGGCCAACATATTATGAACGCTTCTCCCAAATGCTCCGCGATATAGGACTCCCGATACTCATCGGCACAGCCAACGAAGGCGAAACGATAGCCGCCACAATCGGCAACTATTCCGAAAGTGCCGAAAAACAGGCATGGAAAGATGTCGAAATATACAACAGGGTTTTGTCAATAGCACCCGATGGAAAAATACACGGTGCTTATGCCAAGATGCACCTCGTCCCGTTTGGCGAGTACGTGCCGCTGGCGAACCTGCTCCCGGATTTTATCCCGAACTTTATCCAGTTCAAACCCTTCACACCTGGAAAAACAGTAAACCTTTTACCCGTGTTTAGCGTTAAAGATAAGACGAAACTTTCCGGGAACGGGTTGGGACCGCCATACCAAGAGGCGACGTTTAGCGTTAAAGATAGCACGGACCCTAAAAAAACAGTGATCGGTGCCTCTATCTGCTTTGAATCGGTGTTCCCAGACGAATTTCGTAGACCCGTCCAAAAAGGTGCCAGCGTGATGGGAATCTTCACGAACGATGCTTGGTTCGTAGGAACGGCTTTCCCCGAACTGCATCTATCCATGGCACCTTTCCGCGCCATTGAGAACCGAATCACTGTGTTCCGATGCGCAAACGGCGGATTTACGTGTGTGATAGACAGGTTCGGCAGGATCACGACCCCGACGATTACACCGGACACGGATCAAGAAATTCTCGTTACACCCGTCCGGCTCCTGTCGGCTACGAAACGCCAAAAAACGCTCTATACGCGCTACGGCGATTGGTTTCCGATACTTTGCACGCTCATCTGTATCGGCGGGTTCGGCACGCAAATCGTCCTACACCGCCGCCGTGAACACTCTTATTTGTAGCGTAAACTTCCAGTTTGCGCCAGTCTGAATGCCTGTCATAGGGATTCAGACTGTTTGAGAGTT
>JAAXHL010000081.1 GCA_012270865.1 Candidatus Poribacteria bacterium
CTTGATAGATTTGAGAAATATCAGTTGGGTAATTGTGGCTCTGCAACGTGCGATGAATCGCACTACTACGAACTGATCTGCTTGTTATCACACGTTTTAGCATTGCCCGATTAAATTCTTAATCTTCATACGGGGTGAGGAAAGTGTGTGAAAAATCTCCTTGAACCTTCAAAACTTGTTAGTAGCAACTTGGGTTATTTATAGTAAAACCTATAATTAACGAGACATCTATAGAAGGCGGGGTTACAAACCCTGAAGAAACACCCCAGCAAAAACCCTGCAACGGGACAGTTTTTTGTTCTTTAAAGTGTCTTTTTATTTCAGGGTTTTACTATAGTTGAAGGTGGTGCATAAATATTCTCGTAGGGGTTGGGTTCCCCAACCCGTAAGATAAATAGATAGCGGATTTGCCAGAGGACGAGGGAACCTCGTCCCTACGTTAGTCTCAGATTCTAACACTTGGAATAATGAACCACCCTCATTCAGTTATCGGTATTCAGGAATGATATTAGAATTCTCCGGAGACGGAGATACGTTGTGAACCGCCGAGGGTGTGGGTGTTGAAGGCGTAGTTGATGAAGAACGACATGGTACTTACTTTGACCCGGAGTCCTGCGCCTGCGGAAAGTCCGTGTCCGTTCCATCCGCCTCGGAGTGCGACGGTATCAAAGAGCCAGTATTCTGCGCCTGCTCGTGGGACGATTCCGCCACCGTCGCTGCCTTCTTCAAGGTCTGCTTGATCGGTTTCAAAGTCTATACCGACGGCACCTTTACCGAGGCGTGGCACGGTGAAGTGGTAGGCAGTACCGAATCGGATCCGTCGGGTACGGGTGAATGTCGGTGTTTCAGGCGTATCCCATCGGATCTGCGTGCCTGTGGCATCAAGTAACATTGCCCCGATTCGGAGTCCGTCGTAAGGCTCTGCGATCAACCCGATGTCAATCCCGAAACCGGTTCCGCTGTTTTCAAAGATGGACTGGTTGAGAAGTTTGAGGTTCCCGCCGACGGATACCATCGCGTGGATTTGGCGGGCATAAGAGACAAGGAGCGCGTTATCGGTATTGCTGAAATACTCTGCGATTTCGGGTTTGTCGATATAGAGCTCACCTTCATCTTTGATGCCGTTCCCGTTTTTGTCTTGAAAATCGCCGAGGATACCGTTTTTGTTGAGGTCTCTGAAGGTCGTGCGCGGTATATCGTCAACGCCGAGGCGTATCCAACTCAGTCCGAGGCTACCGATATCCTGAATTTGATAGACGTAGTTGAGGAAATTGTAGGAGACCAAACCTCTGCCGAGCCAACTGCCGTCTCCCGTGCTAAAGGTATCGGAATACATCGCCGAAAAACTGTGTTTCTTGACTTTGGTGAGTCCTGCGGGGTTCCAATAGGTAGCGGTTGCGTCGTCAGCGATAGCGACAAACGCGCTGCCCATTCCGAGTGCGCGTGCGCCTACCCCGTGGCTCAGAAATTCGGCGGCGTGTGCGCCTTCGTCTGCTGCTTTGACGGTTACAGGTAAAATGAGGCTTGCGATCAGAACAGAAAAGTAAAAGAATCGTATTTTCATATAGTTTGAAATAGAGCCATACGGCGTTGGGTTCTAATTGTTTTGTGTAGGTGTCAAATACAAATATTCAAAATTATTTTCCGTGTCGGGTTTTCCGTATTAGCGGTCCTTAACCCGGTGCGAAGTCGTAGATCGGTTCACGGATGATGACGCTCAAGACGCTCCAGAACGCGCCTACGCAGTATTCACCGAGGATAACGCCGAAGAAGAAGAAAACCATTGTTCGGTAAGTACTCGGTCCTCCGAATCGGAGTGCGAACCACTTGAGGACACTACTGATGACAAGGCAACTCCAGAAATAGCCGACACCGAAGGTCATAGATATTGGGTATCCTGCGGGGTGGAGGGGCCACCAGATAAATCGCATCCGCATGAACATCAGGAAGAAGGTGAATCCCATACCGCCTGCCATAAAACTCATCGCGGGGATATTCGGGTCGCGTGGGAAAGCGAACAGCCCAGCGAGCCACCCGAACTGACCGATATGTCCGACGGAGGGTCCGATGCCGCCGCCTGCGCCTGTGATTGCGCCGCCGAGACGGTAGAGTTCGCTCAACGTCGCCCAGAACGAAGCGAGGGAACCGAGGACGAGCGCGATAATCATTGCCAACACGAGCCGTTTTGTATTCATATTTGCGCGTTCCGCCATCTTGAAGGCTTCGAGTTGGTGTGGCATGATGTGTTCGCGATAGCCGCGTCCACTGAAAAACCAGAAATACGGGAAGACCGTCAGATTGTTCGGACCGATGCGTCGCGTGCCGAGGATATTGACTAAAAACTGTTGCGCGTTACACATCCCCGCCATTTCATGTGCCGGTGGACCGAGTTCTGCACGGACACGCGTAATGGCTAATGAGATGGCATAGAAGAACGCGAAAAACGGCAGAATAATCGGGAGCGTCATTCCGGCGTGTAGACAAAACCAGATGATAAAGAGACTCGCGAGGACGATCAGCACGAGTGCTGTCCGGTAACGGATGGGTTCCTGTGAGTCGTCGATACCGCCGGATATGCCGAAGATGGTACGGACAACATTGGCGAGGTGCCTACGCGTCACGAGCAAGGCGATGACAAAGATCGCCATCCAACCGCCGATCGATTGTTCGCTACCGTAAGGGAACGGTGCCGGGATTCCGACCGCGCTGCCGAAGACGCGCTGTGCTTTCTCAAAAAGGTAGAAGAACCAGAGCGAGAAAGAGAGATCGAGCGGTAATAGGAAACCCAAGCCAATTACAAACGGGTAGAGTGGAACAGGGATATTGCCGACGGCGTTCCACGGTTTCTCTGTGAAGAAAGTACCCCAGTTGCGGGCATTGTGTCGGACGCTGAAGTCCGGTAGTACAGGGAAGAAGTGTGCCAAGCCGTGCCAAACATTCAGGAGTGCTGCAGCGATGAACCCGTACCAGAGGATCCGATTTCGGAACAGTTGTGCTGTACCGCCACCTTCGGTAATTGCCATCGGGAGTTGGATGATCGGATAGGCGAGTTTTTCGTGTTCTGTCCACTGTTTCCGAATCAGGACGTTCAGGCAGATCATGATAGTGCCGAGGGCAAGGATGAAGGATGTCCACCACAATGTCGGTCCTATCCATGCGCCGCCGATTTTGGCGTTATAAAACGGGGTATTGCCTTCGTAGAATCCGCGGATAATCTCTCTATCTGCGACGACAAGGTGCTGCGGGATGTAGCTGTGGAACATGTCCGCCCAGTCGTTTTCAAGTGTTGCGAACCAGAACGCGTGCGGGAGTGCAGGGATCGTCAACGCCAACGTATCGTGTCCTGCCAAGCCTGATGCGATGGAGAGCATGGCGTAAATGGTAATCATTTCGCCTTGGGTCAACGCTGCCCGCGGTGCGACCCGCTTCAGAAAGAGGTTGATCAAGATGAGGAAAAAGATATTGAGAACGACATTCCAGAAGAGAGAAATGGTCGTTGGATGTCCGGAGTGCCAGACGCACTCGACCTCAATAACCCAAAAAACATTAGGTGGGATTAGGAGCATACCGATGAGTATGGCACGCCATGTGACACCAGATGCCCGGTTTTGGTCTTGCCCGTTTGGATTTTGCACAGTCTGTTTTCGCTTTCTTTAGAGCCGGTTGTCAGTTGTCAGTTATCGGTTGTCGGAAACAAGAGGACTCTAAAAACAGAAAAAACCTCTTTACCGAAAGCCGAGAACCATCTTGGCTGATAATCTTCCGTTAGAAGTGTGTTGGTGGTTCGCTCTCCTTCAGTTCCCACAAAATGTGTCCGAATTCATAAGCACCGACTGCGTTACCTCTGATAAGTTCACCATCAATACCCCAAGCGAGTTTGTAGGCGGCGAGGACTTGCGTCAGCGAATTCTCAATGCTATCATGACAGAGTAGCGCGACGGTACCGCCGCCACCGCCACCGGTAATCTTGGCACCGTAGATGCCACCGTGTTCGCCGATTTTTTCAGCGATGCTGACAAGCCCATCAACTTCCGGTGAACCGAGTCCGGCGAGGTCGCGGTAACTCGCATTGGATTCATACATAAGTTTCCCTGCTGCTCTGAGATAGTCTTGGATATGCTCTGGGTCGCTGCCGGCGTTTTTTATGAGGGCGATAAATTGTTTGGTCCGCGCGTTCTCATAAATCATGTGTTCGACTCGGCTTCTCACGGGATATAATTTCTCCGGCTCCACCTGCGTTGCGGTATCAACAGTTTCGCCATATTTTTCGAGAAATTCTGCGCCAAGTATTTCTTCCGGTAACAGGTGTTCGCACTGCTCACGAAATTCGCTGACAGAGATGTTGCATAAGTAGTTCTCTGCTAACGCCTCCGAGATATTGTGAGCAGGGTCGCTTTCATCGGAAACCTCCGATGCAAAAGCGTTCTTCAAGATCGTCAATCCCATGAAAGCACCGATGCGTGTATCAATGTAAGCGGTACTTGATGTGCTTCTTCGGACTTTTGTATGGATACCGATGAAACTGACGTTTGATGGACACGAAACAAATTCGAGGATCTTATCCGGTTGACAAAGGATCGAGAGAATTTTTGTTGAAGTGCCAGCGACGACAGTCACCTGATCCATAATTCCACAGGGTGCCCCGGCAATCCGATTTTCGACGATTTGTGCGAGACGTGCTATCTCCATTGCACCGAGTTCTAAGTTATAGAGTTGATTGAGAGCCATCAACGTTGCGACTTCAACAGCAGCGGACGATGCGATACCGCCGCCTATCGGAATATCGCTTTTGATAACTATAGCGGCACCGTGAGGAAACTCGTCAATCTTTGCCTCCTTGAGAAGTACATAAAAGGCACCGAGTATGTAGCTTGCCCATGCGGTACTCGGTTCTTGATTGAAGCGTTCTCGGATCTCTGTATAGGCTTTAAGAGTGCCGTCAGTATAGAAGTCATCAAGCGATAGATGAAAGTTTGGCTTAAATTGGCTACCGGTGCGGAGCGTCATCGCGCAAAGGTTTCTGTCCTCTCTGGCTTGGCATGCAGCGATTGCGGTTCGGTCAAGCGTCATCTCAAAGACGTTCGCGCCGCAGTAATCCGCAACGCCACCCATAATATCAAGTCTTGCTGGTGCGTGCGTGACAATGACCTGTCCGCCCTTTTGTAAACCGAAGGTTGAGAAGATTTCAGGTGAATCTTCCTGTAAAAGGTATTCTAACTCAAGGACCTCAAAGGATTTTACCTTAGGACCGTGGAGTTGTTCAACTTTCATCTGTCATTCCAACCAAGACTTTTCTGTAGTATCGTTTCTGGCGATCCCTTTCTCCCAAATTCTGGGGCATCTGGATACACGGGTTCCTGACCACAAAATCTACGCCTCCGATAGACGCTTATTCCCAATGCTACATAATGTTACACGAATTCTGTGAATTTATCAAGTGTTTTTTTCTTGCGGTTCGTTTCTAAAAAACAGGCGAGGTTCCAAACCTCGCCTGCAAATGGGATGCGTAGGTACTATAAATGGGGTGCGTAGGTCCTATATAAGCCAAGTCTATGGATTGACGACTCGGACGCTTTCGCCGTCTTTCAAGGAGTGTTGCCCGGCTACGACGATGGCTTCGCCTTCAGTGATTCCGCTGACGACTTCCACCTCAGCACCCCGTAAGAGTCCAATTTCTACGGGACGACGTTGACTTACGCCGTTCTCAACGACGAAAACATTTTGGGTCTTCGTGTCAGCATCGCCGATGAGTGAAGTACGAGAGATGATAATGGCATCCGTGTGGATTTTGACAGGCACAGTGACTTTCGCGAACATCCCCGGCTTGATGGTTCCTTCTGGGTTGTCGATAAGGACTTCGACTTTTGCGGTGCGCCGCATGACTTCTAAAGTCGGACTAATGAAAACGATGCTACCGGACATCGGTGTATCTATACCGTCAATTTCTATTGTCGCGTGCTGATTGAGTGCTAAGTCGCCCAATTGTGATTCAATGACATCGACGGAGGCTTTCACTGTATCAATATTGACGATCTCGAAGAGGGGTGCTGTCGGTACTGCCATTCCACCTAAATCTAAGTAGCGTTTGGAGACGATACCTGAAATCGGTGCGTGTATTATAGCGTCGTCCAAGCGTTTCTGTGCGAGTCTGAGTCCAACTTGTGCCTGTGTGCGTCCTGTTTTTGCTGATGTGATTTCTGCTTCCCAACTCTTCGCGTTCTCTAAGGCTTCGGCGGAGACCAACCCTGCGTGTGCGGTCTCGACTTGTGAACGGGCAAGTTCGATGTCTTTCTCCCACGTTTTCGTCGAGGCTTGCGTCTGTGCCAAACGTAAGGAGGCTTCGGCTTGTTGAACTTGTGCCTCCATTGCCTGAATATCTTCAGCGCGTGCGCCGTTATCAATCAATAGAAGTTGTTCGGCGGCGATCTTATGCTGTGCGGCGACGATGTCCAACTGTGTCTTCGCGCCTTCAAGGGATTGTTGGCTGATGGCACCGTTTTCAAAGAGCTGCAGCATCCGGGTGTGGTTGCTTCTGGCGTTGGCGAGGTTCGCCTCGGCTTGGCTCAATCCGGCTTGCGCCTGCCGTCTGTCTTCGTCTCGTGCCCCGCTTTTGATTTTCTCAAGGTTCGCGACGAGCGATTCTAAAGCGGCTTGTGCTTGATCAATCTGTGTGACCGTCCGGATTTCGGAGAGGTCCACGACTTGCTGAAGTGCGATTTCAGCGGCTCGGAGTTGTGCTTTCGCCTGTGTAACTTGTGCGTGTACGCGTACCTCTGCGAGCTGCTGTGCTTGTGCGTAAGCGGTTTCCGCCGCTTCGAGTGTTGCCTCGGCTTGTTGGACTGCGAGTTCTAATTCTTCACGCTCAACAGCCGCGAGCCGAGTACCTTTTTGAACGGTGTCGCCTTCATCAATGTTTAATTCAATCATCCGACCTGCGACCTTCGGGAAGACGTTAACCTGTGATTCTGCTTGAATCGTACCCGACAGTTCCAGTTCGGAACGGATCTCGCCGCGTGTCGCTTTTGCGATCTCGACGGGTTTAAGGACAGCTGCGGATCCCATCTGTTCAACTTCGGATGTCGGTGGTTTCAGGAACCGAGGTAGGACAAGCACCGCTGCGATCACTAAAATTATGAGGATGATAATGAGTACGTTCTTCAATTTTTTCTCCTTTTTTCCTATAACTGATATTTTAGGTTAGGACAGACGTATCGTTTGTATTTTACATAACAAGTACTAAAGGCGGGGTTCCAAACCCCGCCTGCAACGGGGCTGCGTAAGTGTCTGTTTATTGTAGGGGCTGTCCGATTGCTTTTTCTAATCTCGCCAAACCGACGATGTAATCGTGGTATGCCTGCAAACGATTGACTTCTGCTTGTGCCAATGCAAGTTGCGTGTCGGTCAAAGCGACAGTTGTAATGATCCCATTCTGAAATTGGAGATTCGCCATCTCGACGCTCTCTTGTGCTTGGGTGACTGTTTGGCGTTGGACTTCAATCCGTGTCTGTGCACCGATTAGGTTAAGATAGGCGTTGCGGACTTCAAACTCAACCCCCGTTTTGACTTGTGTTCCACCGATTTGTACCTGTTTCAAAACGGATTCGGATTGTTGGATAGCTGCGCTGGTTGCGAACCCATCAAAGATAGGGATATTGATTTGGAAGCCGAGACTCCAAATCCGGTTCATTTCTGTGAGTCTTTCGTTTTGTGAAATTTGATAGTTTGTGAAGAAGCCGAGGTCAGGAAGTCGCCGAGTTTTGGCGACATCGACCTGTTTGCGTGCGGCATCTTCGCTAAATTGCGTGCGGTGTACTTCTGGCCGGTTTTTAAGTGCCTGTTCTATTAATGTATCAAGATTTAGGGACGGCATCTGCTGTTTTTCTGGGATTTCGAGGGTGCCTTTAACCGATACATCTTCGGCGAAGGGTATGTTAAGGACTGTTTTATATGCGTCTTTGGCAGTGACGGCGGCGTTCTCGGTGTGCACGAGTTGGGACTGAGCGTTCGCGAGTTGGACCTTTGCACGAAGCACATCAAAGCCGGTTGCGGTGCCCGCCTGAAATGATGTCTCTGCAATGTCGAGTTGCATTTCGACATGGGTAACAGTTTGCTGTGCGACGCGCACGAACTCTTGCGCGATGAGCGCGCCATAAAACGCTTCGGACACATCTAAACGGAGTTGATTGTATGCGGCACTAACATCCTGCTGAACCGCCTGATAATTGAGTTTTGCGGCTTGGTAACCGTAATAGTAGCGTCCCCAAGCGAAGACCGGTTGTGTTAGGTTGAGCGTGCCTTGAACGTTGTGATGTGCGCCAAATTCGAGTTCAATCAGTTCGGCTTCGTTATCGGTGCTGGGTGGTGCCATTTCGTTGGACTCTTCACCCGGCATCGGGAAACCGAATCCACCTTCGGCTTGAATGACGGACTTTTGTATATCTTTAAAATAGGTGTAGTTACCGTTTGCTGTAAGTCTCGGCAGGAGTCCTGCGCGTGCGGTGCGGACTTGCGCCTCGGCGGTTTTTAGGTTTTGCTCAGCAGTTTGAACGGTAAGATTGTTCTGTTTGGCAATCTCAATGCTTTCCTCTAACGTCAAATGCCGTGTCTCTTGTGCCGTAGCAGATAGGTTTATTAGAAATATTAGAAAGGCTCCAACACATAAAAAGTGGCGGAACCGTAGTGGGTTCATCGCGGTTGTATCCTCCAATGTTCGGTGAATGTGTTGCTTATGTCAGGCGGGGTTTGGAACCCCGCCTGCAAAGTGGGTCTCCGTCTGCAAAGTGGATTGCGTAGGGCGTTTTTAGTACCGAATAATAGTTGTAGCGTCGCCGATTGCCCAGAGTTGACCGCTCGGTGTTTGAACGAGGTCACGAAGGTTGTTTGAGGTGGGCGACTGCTGGAGGAGCCAAGTGACACCCCCGTCGTTTGTATAGAGGATGGTCCCGTTGTCTCCGACGGCCCAACCTTCCTTGGCATCACGGAAGAGAATAGCTTTAAGGTTCTCATCTGTCGGGACTGTCTGATCAACCCATGTAGTGCCTCCATCCGTAGTTACCATAATGGCGCCCTGTTCACCAGCGACCCATGCGTTTTGTTCGTCTATGGCATGGACATCGTTCCACGTTGGTCCTTGGAGTTTAGGTGTCCAGCTGAGTCCACCGTCGGCTGTTTTTGCGATGGTTCCGGCATCTCCGACGACCCAACCGACTTTATCGTTTATGAAGTGAACGCCGTAGAGGTTATTAAAGCCTGCGCCTGTCATCATCGGGTCGCAATCTTGACCGATCCAGGTTTCGCCGGCATCGCTGGTATGCATGATTCTGCCGGTTTCTCCGACTGCCCATGCGTGTTTTTCCGTGCCGAAGCTCATGGCGTAAGACCCCATAGCACTTTTCCAACTCGTCATCGGGTCATTGAATTGAATCCGTTTGGCTGTGCCGTGTCCTTCATCTCGTGCGTCACTGACAGCACTCCAAGTCATACCACCATCTTTCGTTTCAGCCAGTGCGGCGTTGCTTCCGACGATATAACCTTTGTCTTCATCAACAAACCCGACCCCGAAGAGTTCAAAGACGTTTCCACTATTTTGTGATTGCCATGTGTCACCGCCGTCTGTGGTGTGCAAAACGCTTCCTGCGAGACCGACTGCCCAGCCGAGCATGTCGTTATGGAAATGGACGGCACGGAGTTCGCTTATGCTTGAGACGATGTCCCAGGTTTCGCCGCCATCTGTGGTGTGGAGGATGGTCGCCTTATCGCCGACGATCCATGCTTCGGTCGGACTGATCATGTGAATGCCTTGGAGTCGAGCGGCAACGGGTTGAGGTTCGAGCGGTGTCCATGTTATCCCGCCATCGGTCGTACGGAGGATGACCCCGAATTCGGCGGCGGCAATACCGATATTTTTATCAGCGAAGTGGACATCCCAGATCGGTTCAGGCATCCCGTTAGAGTGCGGGACTCTGCTCTCTTGAATGGCCCATTTTTTACCATCAACAGTAGCGACGACAGCGCCGCCTGCACCGACCGACCATCCGACTTTGCCGTTTAGCATGGAAATGGCATCGAGCGTATTGACGGTTGCGCTGGTCTGGAACATCCATGTATCTCCGCCGTCCAGGGTATGAAGGATAGTTCCGCCACCGCCTGCTGCCCAACCGATTTTCGGACTGACAAAGTCGATGCCCTCAATTGTGTTGTTGGTATCAATGGCTTGTTGTACCCAAGTGGTGCCGCCGTTTTTCGTACTGATGATGAGTCCGCCGTCTCCGCTTGCCCACCCGTGGTCCTTATCTGCGAAAGAGACAGCCAAGAGTGCGGTGCCGGTACCGGTATTCTTTTTCATCCATGTCTGTCCGCCATCCGTTGTCTTCAGGACTGTGCCGTTATCACCGACTGCCCAGCCGACTTTCGTGTCAATAAAACGGACTTTTTTGAGTTCGACCTCAAGGGGTAGCGGATTCTGGTTCCATGTTGCGCCGCCGTCATTGGTATGTAGAATTGTCGCGTCGCTCCCGACGATCCATCCGTGTTGGGCATCAACAAAAAAGACATCCCAAAAGGAAGCCTGCCACTTGGATTCGCTCACCGTTTCCCACGCTTTTTGTGCGAGTGCGAAAGGCGCGATAGAGAGCAACAGCAAGACTCCGAAAATAGATAGTATGCGCTTTCTGTGTTTCATCAAATTTCACGGCGTTGAAACCTGCTGTTCTGGTACGGCATCAACGCCAACCTCCTTACTTCTTGATTGGGTTTGCGAGTAACACCCTTCGTTTTAGGTCTATATGATACATTTCAATAGAGTCGTGAACTGACGTCTGTGATTCTGTCCTTGATTCTGTTGTATATGATACCACGTCCTTACGATTTGTGTCAAACGAAAAGTATCCAGTACTCCAAGAAATTGATTGACAGAAATCCGAACTTTTGGCATAATAATCAGACCTATAGTCTCAAATGGGTCTCGCAAACGTGTTGTATCATTTTGCGGAGATATAGAAATCTTAATAATTTAGGAAATTCCGATGAAATTGACGAAGCGATTAACCTTTACAGGACTCAGTTTGATTTTCAGTGTTTGTCTGATGACTGTCGCGCCTGTTTCCCTAAAACTGATATAAGGAGATAAATTACATGTTCCTAAGAATATCAATACTAATTCTGTTTATTACGTGCCTCTTTGTTCCTGTTTCTTTAGTGGAGGCGCAACTTCCGTTAGATGGTGTCGTAAGTTATTGGTCTTTTGATGATGGTACGGGTGAAGACCTTTTAGGTGATAACGATGGCGAACTGATGGGGAATCCGAAATCTGTCGCAGGCAAGGTTGGAAAAGCACTTGAATTCGATGGCACGAATTCTGTTCATATCCCCGGTACGAATTCTTTGGACTTTGCTGGTGAAAGCGAGATGAGTGTCGCTGCTTGGGTGAATGCGGATAACGATAGTCCTGTGCAAGGTGTCGTTGCTGGCTGCTGCGGTACGATTTTCGCGCAGCGGGATGTCGACGGTTGGGCATTGCGGTTTGACGGTAGGAATGCCGATCAAGAGATGGAATTTATTGTTCAACCCGGTTGGCAAGGTGACGGCGGTTTTGGCGCACCTAAATTCGCCCCGGGGACGTGGCATCACCTCGCTGGCGTTGTCGCTGACGATGAAATGCTCCTTTATGTTGACGGTAAGTTAGAGAAAGAGATGGGGTACAACGGTCCGATATCTACGACTGGAACGGAAACTGAGATCGGGCACGCCAATGACGGCGGTTTCATCGGTATCATTGATGAGGTCATGATTTACGATAAAGCACTCTCGGCGAACGAGGTAAAACAAATTTTTGAAGCGGAAGGACTTCCTGTCGAACCGCAGGGCAAACTCGCAACGCGTTGGGGAGACATTAAAACTTCTTGGTAGGCACCACTTTCGAGATCATAGGTGTGCCTATACTTGTGATTGTTCATACCTCTACCGTAAGGGCAACTTGCTTTGCCCTTTTCTTTAAAAATACTAAAGTTTGGACAATTTTAAGATGGTCATAGGATTTCTAATGGGACACCCTCTTTTGTAGCATAGGCTGTTAGCCTGTGCCCCTATAGGAGAGGCAATATTTCGATTGTGTCTCCAATCCTCGGCAACCTTGGGTTATTTTTCACCAAGTTCCGGGAGGTGCGAAACTCGTAGAAAAATCCCTTGATAGATATAGCACGTCGCTGTGATGCACAGGCTAACAGCCTATGCTACAGGTTGCACACAATCCGAATTGTCCAAACTATAGTAAAAATAAGAGACTTTATTTATGCACTATATAGAGGCCCCACATTCTTATTCTCAATATGCCTTGCATAAAAGTGTTTACCTCGCTGGAGGCATAACGAATTGTCCTGATTGGCAACAACAGATGGTTCACTTGTTGCGCCATACAGACTACATTCTGCTTAATCCCCGCCGAAAGTGTTTTCCTATCTCGGACCCAAACGCATCGCGTGCGCAAATAACTTGGGAATATCACGCTCTCCGTGCCGCAAGTATAATTTTATATTGGTTCCCGTGTGAGACGCTCTGCCCGATTGTTCTCTATGAATTGGGAGCATGGTCAATGACAGAAAAACCTTTGTATGTTGGTGTGCACCCGCAATACACGAGGCGTACTGATGTTGAAATTCAAACATTGTTGGTTCGTCCAGAAGTAAAAATTGTTTATTCACTGGAGGCACTTGCCGAGAAAGTACAGAATCATAGGTTCAATCAGATAAAACGCACACAATTGAAAACCGCCTGACTGAGGAGAATGTGGTTGTGGGTAATAATCTAAGTAGGTAAAAACAGTGGAAAAGAAACTGAAGCATTTAGAGATGATCCAAAATGTCATCACTCGGCTGGCAAATAACTCCTTCTCACTTAAAGGTTGGACTGTTATTTTTATCGCTGCTGTGTTAGGTTTTGCCATCAAGGAATCTGATTCCAATTATATCCCGTTGGTCCTCCTGCCTATATTTACTTTTTGGGGTTTAGATGGCTATTATCTGAGACAGGAAAAACTTTTTCGAGCACTATACGGTAAGGTTAGAAAATTAGATGAACAGGATATAACTTTTGAAATGGACACCTCTTCTGTCGAAGATGAAGTTGCCAGTTGGGTATCCGTTTGCATTTCCCGAACAATCTTAGGATTCTATGGTCCAATTTTTATCGTTATTTTAGTCCTAATCTTTATTAGTATGATCCGTATCTTGAAATAAGGAGAACAAATGGCAAAACGAGTTTTCTTTAGTTTCCATTATCAAGACGTAATAGACTTTAGAGCAAATGTTGTGCGGAACCATTGGCTTACTAAGCCCGATAGAGAAGCTGCAGGCTTTTTCGATGCCTCAATCTGGGAAGACGCTAAAAAGACAAGTTCTTTAGCATTAAAACGTCTTATTAATGGTGAACTTAAAAACACTACCGTAACGACTGTTTTGATTGGAAGTGAAACCTACGCGCGAAGGTGGGTTCGATACGAAATTGCAAAAAGCATGAAAAAAGGAAATAAACTCTTGGGTGTGCATATCAATGGCATTAAAGATAAAAATCGAAAAACTAAAAGTTTAGGTCCTAATCCGTTTGACTACCTTGCGTATCAATATAGCAATGATGGAAAAAAGTTATCTATATTTGAATGGAAAAGTGGAAAATGGGTAAAATATCAAGATCTTGCCCCGTATCCTTTAAAAACCATAGCACCCCTGCGTAAACGTGGAATATGTTACAAACTGTCTTCAAATTATCCAACCTACAATTGGGTGAAGAATGATGGTTATAATAATTTTGCAAAATGGGTAGAGTGAACACCTTATTTGAACAATTTTCTTGTGAAAGGATCGTTTTATTATGGAACCCGTAAAAGTTGGTGTAATTGGGTGTGGTGTCATCGGAAGTAGACATCTGAGTATCGCATCGGAGGCATCACACATTGAATTGGTTGCAGCGGCAGATTTAATCGAGAGCAATAGAGCAAGGGCAACGGAACGTTTCGACCCTCCGAAAATGTATGACAACGACATCGACCTCCTCGACAACGATGAAGTCGAAGCGGTGGTACTTGCGTTTCCGACGCAGTACCGGACGGAGGTCGCGTTGCGTGCTTTTGAAAGAGGCAAGCATGTCCTAATTGAGAAACCGATTGCGATGAACGCTGCTGAAGTTGAGCAACTCATCGCTGCGCGTGGCGATTTAATGTCAGGATGCTGTTCCTCACGGAATCGGTTTAGTGCGGCGGCGCGACTTACGACGCAACTCATTACATCAGGCGGTTTAGGTGAACTCCGGAGCGTACAGTGCCGCGCGATTCGGGGCGCGGGGAAAGAACCGGACACGCCACGTCCGGCTTGGCGGTTGACGAAGGCTCTCAACGGCGGTGGTATCCTCGTTAACTGGGGGTGCTACGACCTCGATTATCTGCTCGGTATTACGGGTTGGCAGCTCAAACCGCAGACCGTATTTGCCCAAACATGGACGGTCCCACCGGTCTTTGAATCGCATATTACGCCGGGTTCCGACGCTGAAACACACTATACCGCGCTCGTTCGATGTGAAGGCGGTATCGTGCTGAGTGTAGAACGCGGTGAGTTCATGACGATGCACACGCACCAAGGGTGGGAAATTATCGGCACAGAAGGTTCTCTCAAGTTGACGATGGGTGATGGAAAACCGGAAAACGTTGTCTATGATCGGACCACAACAGAAGGTGGCGTAGCGTCAACATCCCTCTCGGAAACAGGTGAGGCTCCAGCATCACCACACAACAACCCGTTGTCCGATTTTGCCGCGGGTATACGCGAGAACCGACAACCGTTGACCAGCCTGGAAAACGCGCTTGTTGTGCAAAAGATAACCGATGCTATTTACGCCTCCGCAGAAACAGGGAAGGCTGTGGAGATCAAAGAATAATCTAAAAAATTGTTCAGCAACCCCTTGCAGGGTTTTTGCTGTGGGGTGTTTCTTCAGGGTTTGTAACCCCGCTTGCTGCAAGGGGACCTATCTCTTACGATTATTTATACAAAAAATTTCTCGGCGACGACGTTAACGAAATTTTTACCCATGACTCGGTAACCTTCCGCATCGGGATGTAGGTTATCCGGAAGTAAGTGCACAAAGTCAGCACCGAAGACGCTTAACCCATCAACATAATGGACTTGCGTATCGCCGTGTGCTTGAAGTGCCTCGGCAGCGGCGTGTACCTCTTCACGCATCCGTTTGAGATGAAACCCTACAGTGTTCGGATTCTCCTCCCTCGGTGGGCAACAGATAGGCGACATCAGCACGATCGGTATATCTGGATGCTTTTCACGGACAATCTGGACTGCGCCGATAATTGCTGGACGGAATGCCCGGGGTCCCAAACTGGATGCACCTTGGATGTTGATACCGAGGCACATTGAGATATAATCGGCGGGTAAATCACGAATCATCCGCGCCACCATAGCATCGAGGTGGCACTGTCCACCGTAGCCGAGACAGGTCAAATTCAACCCGTGTGTCCGTGCGACGATCCCGGGCCACGTCTGTGTCGGTGATGCCGCAGTTCGGCACTGCGTGATAGAACTACCGTAGGTAATCCACCGCGGTCGTGTATCGGTGAATGCTTCCAACGTCGCGCCGTCGTCTATCTCCAGACTGCGGAGTTGAAACTGTCCGAATTGGGGGAGCCACAACTCAATTAATTTCTCGCCATCAGCCAAGCCTTTAAAGGCGAAACTATCCTTCTCTTTCAGGTCAATTGAATCCACCAGTTCGCCATCACAACAGAGATCAAGCATTCCGGCACCGTTTTTCGGTACGATATTTCCCGAAACCTGTGTTGTATTGCTACGGAAACTGATACGAACGCCTGCAGGCATTGCGGAACGTTCGAGTAGCGGTTCCGGGAACAGGATGTGTTTTGGATGCGGTGTGCGCCACGGCATCACCCAGTCCTCGTTTTTTTGCAGGGAGACCGCGCCCTGCCACGTCAGTTGTGGTGCATCGGGTTTCAGTTGCATCGTATATCTCCTCCTACATGGCATCAATGACAGCACACAACTGTCGGATACCGTCTAACATATCTTCCGGTTGTCCCCAGTGTTCGATGCTCGCCGCGCCGTTGAACTCGTCCGCAACGAGTGTTTCGAGGATCTGTGCGTAGCGTAATCCGGTGTCGCCGATTGGGTCAAGATTCTTTTCGCGGTTCGGTTTAATATGCAGATGTCGGACGAGTCCCTTGATATGTGCATATCCGTCAGGTAACGGATTTTCGCCGCAGTGTAACCCGTTATTGACATCCCAACACGAGGTGAGTGCGGGACTATTGCCGAGTGCATCGATGACGGCGCGTGTCTCTTCGCATGTACCCGCGAGGCACGCGCTTTCGTTTTCAAAGCAGAGCGTAACGTTCCCACTCTCCGCAACCGGAACGACAAGCGAGAGTTTTTCAACGATACGTTCCATATAGTCGTTAATATCTGGGCGCGGGGCACCTTTCGTCCGACGGTTCGGATTCCAGAATGTGAACCCTCGAATCACTTGTGTATCGAAGGCGTGTGCAAGCGTGACCATTCGGTCAAAATGCTTCCGGTGTTGGTCATATTCTTGCGGGTCGTCGATTGAACATTTCCCAAACGGGGACCCGATACTCGCGACGCGTACCTCGTAACGGCTCAGGACATCTTGCACGCGTTGGACATCGTCATCGTCAATTTCGGTTACGTGTTTGCTCCAAACCCCGCCGCGTATTTCGACGGTATTGGCACCGGCTTCGACACCGAGCTTGATGGCTTCTTCAAAATCGGTTTTAGAAACTTCGTCAGCAAAAAAGCAGACATCAATCATTACAAAAGACTCCTTTTACAATTTGTTCAATTCAGTCAGAATCTGATCGGAACTGACGCGCGTGTCAAACTTCGGGTCAAGAAACTTCCATGCGACGCGCCCGTCTGTATCAAGAATATAGGTTGCTGGACGTGCGATGCTTGTATTGGTTACGTCAATAACATTATAAGCCGTAATCGTCTCTGTCCCTTCATCTGAGAGTAGGAGATAGGTTATTTCGAGTGCCGCTTGCGTTGAAGCCACACGAGGCAATGGGTCCGCGCTAATCGCGATTAATTCAGCACCCTGCGCTTGAATGTCTTCATACCCTTTCTGCAACTCGCCGAGTTGCGTTTGACAGAAACCTCACGTCCCCGTCCGATAGAAGACAATGACCAATTTTTTACCACTATACTCGGAAAGACTGTGGGTATTGCCATCAGCATCTAACAGTGAGAATTCGGGTGCCAGCGCGCCGATCGCAAGTCCTTCACCTTCAGGAAGCTGCTCGACTGTGTTTTCTTCAGGTGGAACGACAGTTTGTGGTGCCTGTTCAGATCTATCACACGCGGAGAACAGGAAGATGACAGCGGCTAACAGGACTGAAAGATGGACGAAACATCGACTGCCCGAAAAAGGCATTTTTCGTTTCGGATTTATCGGGTAATTTGTTATTAATTTGGATTCCATGTTTCGCGGTTCCCTTCGTCGTTTTGTGAATGCATCCAGTTTTGAACGTCGTTGCGCATCTCTTTAAGCACCGGATGCATATCCGTGCTAAAGGCTAAGTTGTTGAATTCATACGGGTCTGTCGTTAAGTCATATAATTCCTCTACGGGGTGGTGTTGTGTGAGATAAACGAGTTGTGCGGTTTGCGGATCGGTTTCTTCGATGACATCGGTTAGTAGTCCTTAGCAGCTGGAAACGGCTTCGGTTTCTGAGGGTCCTCAATTTTCATCTCAACGTTTTCTGGCGGAAATTGTGGGCAGACCGTCCCGTCCTTCATCACCCATCTGAAGTTGTGCCAGAAGCGTCTGCTTGTCTTGACGATTTCCGGGTTTGTATAGACACCAGCGACGGCAATACGGCTCTGCTCCGTTTTGTTTGGTGGACTGTAGTGCCAAAGACTGCTGTGCCAGATGACGACATCTCCTGTCCCTAATTCGATGTGATGGACACCGTGTTTTTCGATCATCTCCTTAACGAGTTCGCGTGGCAGTTCGCCGTGTATACTATCGGCGTACAGGACGTGTTCAATGATCTCGGTTTTGTGGCTGCCGGGTATGAACTGCATGCATCCATTTTCTCGTGTTGCGGGTTCGAGGGGTGTCCAGAAGTTGAAAGGTTCTGTTTCGCCGTCGCGCCAGAGTCCGTTATCTTGGTGCCACGGGGTTGCACTGCCGGTGCGTGCGGGTTTGAGGAAGCAGCTATTAAACTTCATAATGATGTCGTCGCCGAGAAAATAGCGTGCGATGTCGAGTATCTCAGCAGAGGCATGTATCTTATGCCATATCAGTGGCGCCTGGACGCAGAAGTTGCTGAGTTTCCGATAGCGTGCGATACGTCCTTCTGGCGAATCGTTCATCGGGTCCATCGGATCCATATCGACGACTTGTCCCGGATCGGGTAGCAGGATGTGGTTGCGGATGACGCCGCGGAGTTCTGCTGCCACTTCTTTCGATATAATATTGCGAAGGATAAAGTAGCCTTCATTCTCATATTGCGTTTTTTGCGCGGGGGTCGGTTGCCATTGTGTCATTTTGATCTTACTCTCTTCCAAAATAGAAAATACGCACCGTGTGCCATCGTAGAACGGAAACTCATAACGAGTGTAAAATTCTGTTAAATTGCGAGGTCGTAAATTACACAAAGATGTCCTTTGGTGATGTCGGTGTCGGTTGATTCAGTTCCATGTTTCCCACGGTGTTTCCTCCTATTGATGCTATATCAGTGTAGCAAAAAATAAAAAATGTGTCAAGAATTCGGAACGATTCAGTTTTAGGGACTGAACTGTGATTTCTGTGAATTGGCTGTCAGCCGTCAGCAATTAGCCATCAGCCATCAGAAGTCGGTGGGATTTGGGTATCGCTACCGCGATAACTTTTGATTTTTTGACTTGATTTTTTGTTGAAATCTGTTATGATTTTAACCTACGGATAGTATTACAAAGTAAAGGAGACGTATGGCGAATTATCAAGAACTCGCAAATCTGGTTTGGACTGTAGCGGATGATGTGCTCAGAGGACTGTTCAAACCACACGAATACGGCGACATCACCCTCCCGTTTCTGGTGCTGCGCCGATTGGACTGCATCTTAGATGAAGACGATCGAAAAGATAAAGCAATCCATATCTACAATCAATTCAAAGATCAAGTACCCGAAGAAGCACTACCGCCGATTATCCTGAGAGAGATAAACGCCAGTTTCTACAACACCTCCCAATACGACCTCTCCCGACTGACAGAGGACCCGACCAACATCCATCTCAACTTCGAGAATTACCTCAACGGATTCAGTCAGGACGTGCGCGACATCGTTGAGAACTTCAACCTTAACCATTTTATTGAGCAGCTCCACAAAAATGATAGGCTGTTCATCTTCTGCGATAAGTTCACCGAAGTCGATCTGCACCCGAATCAAGTAGATAACCATACGATGGGACAGGTCTTTGAAGAGTTGCTCCGCCGATTCTCAGAGATGTCCAACGAAACGAGTGGAGAACACTACACGCCGCGGGATGTCGTGCGGTTATTGGTCTCGTTGCTGTTTGCGGAACACGGTGAAGACCTACGCGGGCAAGGACTTGTTCGCAGTATCTTCGATCCGTGTTGCGGGACGGGCGGGATGTTGACGATTGGGAAGAAATACTTCAGCGAACAGATTAATCCGGATGCCGATATTCGCCTGTTAGGTCAGGAACTCAACGCCCAGACCTACGCCATCTGTAAGTCGGATATGCTCATCACGGGAGAGGACCCCGACAGTATCCGACACGGTTCCAGTCTCTCTAATGACCAATTTCAGGGGCAACGTTTCGATTATATGATCACAAATCCGCCCTTCGGTGTGAGTTGGAAATCCGATGAAGCGGCGGTGAAAGCGGAAGCACAGACCGCCACTGGTAGATTCTCAGCAGGGACACCGCGTTCTTCCGATGGAGCACTGCTGTTTCTGCAACATATACTCTCGAAAATGGAGAATCGTGGGAGTCGCGTCGGCATCGTCTTTAACGGATCGCCACTTTTCACAGGCGATGCCGGCAGCGGTGAGAGTGAAATCCGACGGTGGATTATCGAAAACGACTGGTTGGAGTGTATTATCGCACTACCTGAAAAGTTGTTTTTCAACACCAGTATCGCCACCTATATCTGGATACTAACGAACCGAAAATCGGAGGCAAGACAAGGTAAAATCCAACTCATCAACGCCGTTGACTTCTTCGATCAGATGAAACGGAATCTCGGAGACAAGAACGCTTTTATCTCCGATAGCCATGTCCGTCAAATCGCCGAATTGTACACCAATTTTGAAGAGACGGAGCATTGTAAAATCTATCCAAACGACTTTTTCGGCTATACAAAAGTAACAGTTGAGAGACCGCTTATTGACGCGGAGACAGGCGATATCGTCACCGACAAGAAAGGCAATCCGAAACCGGATACCAAGCTGCGAGACCATGAGCGCGTTCCGCTCACAGAGGACATCGAAGATTACTACCACCGAGAAGTAAAACCGCACGTGCCTGATAGTTGGATAGACAGGCAGAAGGATAAGGTAGGCTACGAAATCAACTTCAATCGGTATTTTTATCAGTACACACCGCTGCGTTCCCTGAAGGAAATCGCCGATGAGATACTCGCATTGGAACAGAAAAGTGAAGGCTTGCTGAATGAGGTTTTGGGGTTATGAGAAATTATTGATGTGATGGCATACCATAAACGATTAGGTTGTATAGGAGCGTTGATTGAATCTCAGAACCATTCAGTTCTCGGTTTTTTAGTCCAATTTTGGCCCCCAGACCCGGTAGGTGCGGTTTCCTAACCGCACCGGCTCCTAAAAAAAGGACGATAAACTCTATAATTTCTTAAAACTGAATGACTCTGATTGCGTCTCAACTTAACTTGTATTGTAACGTCCAATGTGTTAGAATTCAAGTTGAAGGGTGAACATGGAGATGATGGATGAATGATACAGGTAAACTGGAGATGGAGGCGTACCGTACTTCAAGTGGGAAAGAACCCTTCACCGACTGGTTGGCTTCAATCCGAGATAAAACTACGCGAGGTAGAATTGAAAAGAGAATGGACCGAGTAGAGGATGGAAATATGGGTGATTATAGACGTTTAGGGACTAATCTTTATGAACTACGTCTTAATTTTGGCCCTGGTTACCGTATCTATTTTAGCATCTATGTTAGCGAATCAGATAGCACGACTATTCTGATTCTGTGTGCTGGTGATAAGTCGTCACAAACACGTGATATTGAACGTGCTAAAGAATATTCGTTAGATGTCAAACAAAGATATGAGGGATATAATGATGGAACGATTTAGAACGTGGCACGAAATTTTAATGGAACGTCTTTCTGATCCAGAAGATGTTATCGGCTACCTTGAAGTTTCTCTTGAAGAATATTTAGATGATGGCGACAAAGCATTTTTTTTAAAGGGAATAAAAAATGTAATAGAAGCACAAGGTGGGATTCTTAGCGTTTCAGAACACGCTGGCATTGATCCGAGGTTTCTTTCAGATGCTGTAAATAATGGATCCATGCCCCCTTTTCATATCCTTAGTTCAATTTTCACGTCTTTTGGAGCGGAGGCTCTCATTAATCTGCCGCCGAAAATAGAATCTGAACAAGTGATAGCAGACAATTTTACTGAAAGACAATTACAGAATATTAAATACTGGATAGAACTATGTGAACATCTGGACCGGCGAGACAGTTATCTACAACGGCCAACGGCTAATGCATCTCATTACCAAGATTTGCAGATTGGAATAAAAGGTTTTTCGCTAAGAGCAAGGCAGACTATTAAACATAAGGAAATCAGTGCTTCGTTGGTCATGAGGGGTGCAAATGCTATAGGGCACTTCTACACTTTAAGGGTGCAGGAAGAAGAAATTGAGAAAGACTTTGGGGACAAATTAGAATGGTGGGCAAAAGCAAAATCCGAGAAACGCGTGGCTTTCAGAAACCGAGATGCAGATCCGACCAATGAGAAAGATTGGCATAATCAACACGAATGGTTGGTTGATACGCTTGAAAAATTCTATGCGGTATTTCGTCCTCGACTTGAAAAACTAATGGTGGGGGTTAGATCTTAGCGATAAACGGAGGAAATCATGGCGATAAGTGCTGTCCAAACATACATTAACTTGAGCAGCACCTACCCTTAACTTCTCGCCAGTGCGAATTACTCTTACAGGAAATATACGGACGCGTCACATTTCCTGAAGCATCTGAAGGCGCAAACTAACAGTTTACGCTACAAAAAAGAAAACTAAATGCCTCTGACTCGCTCGGCAGATAAAACTATTGAATAGGGTATCATAATAGGTATTGAGCAGGGCATTGGAAAAATTATTGAGCAAGCCAAAGTCGAGATATATCGTGCTTGGCAAGCAGACTGGGAAAAACGAAGACAGGCAGCAGCAGAAAAAGGACTCCCCTTTAACGACCCGCCGCCACCGAATCCTAAGAATGACAACTCTCAAGAATCAATACCTTCGCCAAAAATGGACGGTTCTTCATAACGACAAAACACAATCATAAGTATCAATTTTGGAAATAACATCCTTCGCAGACCCAGGCCCGGTAGGTTCGGTTTGCAACCGAACCGGATTCCACGCGGAAACCTTGAAGGCTTCAAAAATATCTTCTGAATAAACGTTGGCACTTCACTATGTTCAATCAATTTTTTAATTACCTTTCTGATATTTCTCAAATCTATCAAGG
>JAAXHL010000083.1 GCA_012270865.1 Candidatus Poribacteria bacterium
GCCCCGGGGTGACGCAATCCTTCCAGCAGGAAATACGTAAACAGCCCATGCTTTAGTTGTGGAATTTCAGGCGCCCACTGGTTGCTATCACAGGCGGTAAAGATGATATTGCTCTCTTCGCTGTAGCGTGAAAGCGCTGACACAAAGTGCTTTTTGGGCGCCACACGACACGCATCGACGATGACGAACCGGTGTTTTGCTTTGGCGCTGTTTAAGATGGCGAACAGATCTTCTAGACTAATCCCGCTGTCAGCCAGCGGTTCCGACGCATCCATCGGCAGAAAGTAGCTTGTGCCGTCGATGTCTTCCCCATGTCCTGAGAGATAAACGGTCAGGAGGTCAATCGTTTTAATCTGAGCGTGCCGCCGAAGTTGACTGATGATGTTTACTTTGGTAGGCTGGATCAGACTATCGGGTGTCATCAATGTCACGGTAACGCCTGCCTCTCGGAACACCTCGGCGACGGCCTTTGCGTCGTCGTCGGCGTACTTGAGCGGCTGCAGCGGAGGTGCATACGCATCCGCGCCGATAACGATAGCCCAGCGCTGTTGGTCTACTCCGCTGGATGCGCCGAGTTGGAGATTTCCGCCGCCAGCAGTGACCAGATCTCGCTGGCTGACCCTCAATGATTTTCCGTTTATTGAGGAAAGAATGAGCGTTTCGCTCAGTTGTATAGAAGAATCATTAGGAAGAAATGTTTCATCAAAGCGATTCTCGGGCCCTGCCAATATAGGTTGCCACGCGAGATTCCACTGTTCATGATCCTTCTGGAGCTGTTGAGCGAGGTGCCGGTAGGTCAATTCATCAGATAGAGGCATCCCAACTGGGTTTTGTGCTCGAGGAACCATCGCACGATAAATCGAATAGGTCATTGCGCTAACGGGCAGATAGGTGTTTCGGATCGGTATACGTATTTCGTGAACGACCTGATTGTAAGCGGAAGCGGCAAGAAGCAGCGCAAAATCGGCGGATTCATCCAAAATGTCCTCCGTGTGACTCACGATTGGAGTCTGATGTAGACTCTCCAATGGTGTGTCCGTAACAGGCGCTCCCTTGGGGCGTCCCAAACGAATCTCTCGGAGTATGTCACCCGAATAACAGGTATCAATGATACAGACAATCTCTCGCGTGGGAAATTCTTGCAGAAGGACGTTGAGTTCATCATCGAGCAGATAGGTCTCGGGTGACGCCAGATTTGCGTCTACGGGCAGCAGGGCTTCGTCATTCTTGTCCGGGTATCGTCCTTCCGCTTCATCGCCCGGAAATGTCCCGAGCCTATCGATTATCTGTGTTCCATGCCCGCTAAAATAGAAAAGAAGACTGTCAGACGGTTTCAAACGTTGGCTCAGTTCTCGAAACTTGCGCTGAATCTGCCGCTTGTTCGGATTGGTCAGGATGTGGCTTCGTTCTTCGGAAACGCCGTGCGCGGCGAGCATCTCCTTCATCAGCTTCAAATCGTTTGGCGGAGCGTCAAGTTGCAAGTTCGGATTTTCGTAGTCCCAAACCCCGACAAGGATGGCATGTTGCTCGGCAGCGACGGGCAGCGACAGAGTTAGCAAGAGGCTGACAATCTGAAAGAACAATCGAATGGTTGACTTCAGGTTAGTTTGAAGCATCGTCCACCTCCTTTGCAAAATCGTTCATCAGTTTTAGGAGAGATTTCCGATTAAGTTCCAGTTTTTTCTCCAATACTTTCCGCTCCGTTTCAGTTAGAGAACCTAGTCTGAGTCGGGCTTGATAGAGTTCGACGATCTTGACATGCATCGCGATGTCGTCGGGATGTGTTTTCAGAAACGATTCAACCGTTTCTATGGAAGCCGAGAGTTGCGCCGCGTCTGATTGATCGGGTACAATCAGAAATTCTAGCATTCCTTCAGCCGACAGGGGCGGAGTTATTTGTCCAACGTGTTGACCGCCCTTTTGTGCACCCCACTCAATAGGTAAGTTCAATGGGATGAGATAGACTGATACACCTAATAACAGAACCGCAAGACATACTGCGGATGGCGCCCAGATCGGCACGGGAGTTTTCAATTGATTAAAAATGCCCGTCCAGAATGAGCGTTGCCGGATGGACGGAAACGGCGGCGGCGCCATGGAGTTAGCGCCGGACCGGACAGCTTCGCCGAGATCTCTCAGCGTCTCCTCCGTTCCCTGAAAGATTCGGTTTTTCCGTTCACACTCCGCACACTCCCTGAGATGCCTCCGAATCTCGGAAGGAATCTCTTTGTCAATTAAGTATAGCAATTTTTCCTGTATTTGATTGCATGTCATCGTGCTTTAACCTCCTTTTCACTGTGTGCATTGGATCTTCTAATCCGCGGCAAGCAGATTAGAATCGCTGAGAACCTGTTTGAAAACCTATTTTCCGTGTCACAGTTCGTCCCGATACCGAGTTTATCATCAGTACTCCCGTAGAGTGCGATCAACCGACCGATATCAAGAAAGGACCAACTGATAGGGCGAGTTCAAATTTTCCTTAGAACCGTCATCTCCCCGTAATCAGAAATCAATTCAAGTTTATTTCCTCTCCGTTTCCAAGTTCCAGTATCTGTTTCTCCCTCTATACCCAAAGGATTATTGCTGAATATAGTTAATCTGTAAGAGTCTTCGTCAACAGAATATGACCCCATCCTGTCAACCTCTATTCTTACACCATCCCCGCTAACTTCAAATCTTACACCATCTTCGTCAATTTCTACCCATGTACCGTCGTTGTCAACGTCAACTCTTATACCGTCACCGACAACTAATGCACTCCAAAATCCGTTATCATGAAATATAATCTTAAAGCCTGTAGATGCATCGTACCAGGTACCGTGCCAATCCTCTTGGTAATCTGACTCGCCTTGATAAACGTGAACATCGCAAGCTAGAATAGATAACATCACGAATAGCGTGAAAAGGCACATTCTTATCAATTTATATTCCCTCCATTTGTGCATTTATAGTATCCTTCCGCTCGCGATACTGTGAAATTGATGGTGAGTCACATGAACTACCTTTCTGCGAAGTAAGGTTCCAATCGAGTAGCTAGTACAGTTCGGCGCAATTGTCTTATAGGTTATAGGCATGTTATAATATTGAGACTTATGAGGTGCAGTGATTTGATTTTGAACATATTAGCATACGAGGAGTCTACCATGCCAGGGCCTAAGCCAGAATTGATTGAGTTGACGCCAACCCAAGAAAGTATACTTGAGCGGCTAGTTCGTCGAGAGAAAAGTTCGCAGCAACTGGTGCGACGCAGCCGTATTATTTTGGCTGCCAATCAAGGGACTGCGAATGAACAAATTGCCCGAACACTTTCCGTAAGCTGTTATACAGTCCGAACCTGGCGTTTGAGATGGGCGAAGGCGTCGGAGAACTTAGCGGTGTGTGAAGCTGAGGAAACGGAGAAAGATTATAGCAACCGAATTGTCAATCTCCTTTCAGACAACGCACGTAGCGGAGCACCACCCACCTTTAGTGCCCAGCAAATCTGTCAAATTGTCGCCTTAGCTTGTGAACCCCCCTCCCAAAGCGGACGCCCCATCACCCATTGGACACCCACAGACCTCGCCGATGAGTCGATAAAACGGGGTATAGTCAAGTCGATTTCGCCCCGACATGTGGGGCGTTTTTTAAAAGCAGTTCGATTTGAAACCTCACCAATGTCGGTATTGGCTCAACCCGAAAAAAGAGGAGACGTTCGATGCTGAAGTGAAGGAAGTGTGTGACTTATACCATCAAGCTCAAGAGTTGGCTCAACAATCCACTCACCTGGCGAGTTGTGATGAGATGACAGGTATACAAGCAACAGAGCGAAAAGCACCCACAAAACCGATGAGACCCGGGATTATCGAACGCCAAGAATTTGAATACATTCGTCATGGTACCTTGAGTTTAATTGCCAACTTTGAAGTGGCAACCGGACTTGTGCTTTGCCCCAGTCTAGCTCCCACACGAACCGAAGTCGATTTTGCAGCCCACATCCAAACGACTATAGACAGCGATAGCCGCGGAGAGTGGATATTTATCGTCGATCAACTCAATACTCACAAATCCGAATCTCTGGTTCGGTTAGTGGCCAAACAATGTGGTATTGAGGGAGATTTGGGAGAAAAAGGTAGACGAGGCATTTTAAAATCAATGGGGAGTCGATCTGAATTCCTCAAAGACAAAACTCATCGCATCAGGTTCGTTTATCTCCCAAAACACAC
>JAAXHL010000187.1:0-1993 GCA_012270865.1 Candidatus Poribacteria bacterium
TGCTTGAGCTTGGGGAAAAAAGAGTGCGGGATCTTATATACCCCGTCGGTTTTTACAGGGTAAAGGCACAGAACATCATCGGAATATGTGAGAAACTGATAGATGAATATGACGGCCGGGTTCCGGACAGTATCGATGAGCTTTTAAAATTCCGCGGCGTCGGGAGAAAAACGGCTAATCTGGTTCTTTCTCTTGGATACGGAAAACCCGCTATCTGCGTCGATATTCACGTGCACAGGATTTCGAACAGATGGGGTTATGTGGACACCAAAAATCCTTACGATACCGAGATGGCTCTGCGGGGAAAACTGCCTCGCAGATACTGGATAGAATACAACTCTCTTCTGGTGGCTCTGGGGCAGCAGATCTGCAGGCCCCTGTCTCCTCTCTGCAGCCGCTGCCCCGTAAGTGGTTACTGCCCGAAGACAGGGGTTTTGAGAAGCAGGTAGAACCTGTTTTCCGGTTGACTCTGCCCGCATTGTAACTATAATTCATTGCCAAACCTTTTTCCGGAAAACCCATTGTCTCATACTGTCCTTTTCTATATTTTTTCTACGCTTGCCGTCTTTGGGGCCATTATGGTCGTGAGCCATAAAAACCCCGTTTCAAGCGCTATTTCGCTCGTTCTTACCCTTTTTTCCACCGCCGTGCTTTTCGTTCTTCTCCACGCCCATTTCATCGCGGCCATACAGATACTGATTTATGCGGGAGCGATAATGGTTCTTTTCCTCTTTACCGTCATGTTCCTCAACATAAGGGACAGCGAGCTTAGGTTTGACAGTATGAACATACCGAAGAGGATGACGTTTCTTTTTCTTTTCATTGCCGTTGTCGGGTTCCTCGCCTCGAAGCTTTTTTCGTCCTCCCCGGTCGCTTTTTCGGAACTTAGGGATCCTGAGAGTTTTGGTACCGTGGCCAACGTGGGAAGATCCCTTTTCAGCGACTACCTGCTTGCGTTTGAACTTACCTCGGTTCTTGTGGTCATAGCCATGGTAGGTGTTCTGGTCATAGCAAAAGAAAGAGAATCGTAAGATGGAAATCGCGGTCACTCACTATGTCGTTTTGGCTTGCGTGCTTTTCGCGATAGGGGTCTATGGCGTCGTTACGAGAAAGAACATACTTATTGTGCTTATGTGCCTTGAGCTCATGCTGAACTCCTGCAATCTGCTTTTTGTTGTCTTTTCAAGGCTGTATGAAGGTCCCACGGGACATGTGTTCGTTTTGATGTCGGTAACGGTGGCAGCGGCTGAAGTCGCGGTCGGTTTGGCGTTTGTCGTTTCGATTTACAGGCAGAAAGAGAGTCTTGACATTGATCTGCTGAAACTGCTTAGGGGTTAATTTATTTTCGGAGGTTTGGCTGGGTGCTCGCTTTAATAGTTCTTGCGCCGCTTGCGGGGGCGATTTTCAACGGGCTTTTCTTCGCCACAGGTCTTTGCGGAAAGCTTACCGGAACCGGAAGACACGCGAGCGACAGGATTGTCGGGACGGTGGCGTGCGCGGCCGTTTTGGTTTCCGCACTTTTGTCCACGCGCCTTTTCCTCGACCTTCTTTCGCAGAACCCCGCGGGGGCCGAGCCAATTACGACCGAGCTCTTCACCTGGATGCTGTCGGGCACTCTTAACGTCAGTTTCGAGTTTCTGTTTGACTCCCTCTCGGCCGTGATGGCCCTTGTCGTGACGTGGGTGGGATTTCTTATACATGTCTATTCGATCGGCTACATGCGCCATGACCGCTGTTACGCGCGTTATTTTACTTACCTGAACATTTTCGTTTTCTTTATGCTCGTTCTGGTCTTGGGCAACAACTTCCCCATGATGTTCGTCGGATGGGAGGGAGTGGGTCTTGCCTCCTACCTGCTTATAGGATTCTGGTACGAAGACTCGTTTCGGGTCTACGCGGGAAGAAAGGCTTTTGTGGTCAACAGGATAGGGGACTTCGGGTTTATTCTCGGCATCTTTCTTATTTTTACGGTGTTCGGTTCGCTTAACTACCA
>JAAXHL010000187.1:2029-5952 GCA_012270865.1 Candidatus Poribacteria bacterium
GCCGGGGTTTACATGGTGAGCCGCTGCTCGGCGCTTTTTGACCTGAGTCCCGTGGCTTCGAGCGTTGTTCTGATTGTGGCCGCGTTCACGGCGTTTTTCGCCGCGACGATAGCTATCACTCAGAACGACATAAAGAAGGTGCTCGCGTACTCGACGGTGAGTCAGCTCGGGTACATGCTGATGGCCGCGGGGGTAGGGGCCTACGTATTCTCGATATTTCATCTGGTTACCCACGCTTTTTTCAAGGCGCTTCTTTTCCTCGGAGCGGGAAGCGTCATACACGCCATGGCCGGAGAACAGGACATAAGAAAGATGGGAGGTCTTCGAGGGATGATTCCCGTGACGGCCGTTACTTTCCTGGTGGCGACGCTTGCGATTTCCGGTTTTCCTCTTCTCTCGGGGTTCTTCAGCAAGGATGAGATACTGGCCTCGCTTTATAGCGGCGGCCATACGTTTTTCTGGGCCGCGGGACTCTTTACGGCGGTACTGACCGCTTTTTACATGACGAGGCTCTACGTTCTCACCTTTGAGGGGGCGGCAAGGATGGATTACAAGACGAAAAGCCGCGTGCACGAATCTCCTGCCGTAATGACTGTACCTCTTGTGGTTCTTGCGGTTCTGTCGGTTATCGGCGGTCTTTTAGGCGTGCCGGAGTTTATCGGCGAGAGCGTGGGTTTTCATTACACGGGACTTATTGAGAAATTCCTTTCCTCTTCCGTAGTCGTTCACCACGGCGCGGAATATGCGTCTTCACACCATTTTGGCCACTGGACTCTTGTAGGGTTCTCGGTGCTTGCGGCGTTTGCGGGAATACTGGGCGGCGTCTTGGTTTATTATCGCGGGCGGGAGAAAACGGCCATAGTCTCAGGTCAGGCGGCCGACGCGGTTCATAGAGGATCTTTTAACAAGTGGTACGTTGATGAAATCTACGAAGCGGTTTTCGTATCTCCGTTTAACTATATTTCCGGACTGTCCTCGGATTTTGACCGCTCCGTGATAGACCGCTCGCTTGACGGACTGAGCGATTTCGTAAGGAATATTTCAAGACGCCTGAGTGCCCTTCAGTCCGGTCTGCTCAGGTATTATGCGGCGGCTATGGTCGGCGGAGTCGTTGTAATAATCGTTCTTCTTTTCATCTACGGTTCTGCCGCTTCCTGACTATAGATACATATATGGGATTGGGAATTATAGCGATAACTAGACAAACTTCATTTTTTAAACTTGATTCTTTTTGAGACCTGAAGTTTCCTGTCCGCATTGCGAAACATCGCCCTTGCCAGTTCCTCCGGTGTTGCGCTCTATCTTTCGAGTTTCCGGACGGCCTCGGGGTTTCTTGGTCTGGCTTTTATTATTTCGGTTTGGTGGCATAGAATTATCCTAACGGCATGTCAGAGAACATTTCTAAATTTTTCCTTATCGGGTTTCCGGTATATGGATCATTCATAAGAGGAACTTGTGGCCAAGAATTTTCAAAGTACTCATCTATTGACCATAATTGCATTCTTTGGAATTCATTTCCTCTAATAGAAATTCTCCCTTTTCTTAATACTTCTTTTCTAGCTTGTGTGGTATTAACCCTGTTGAGAGTTATAAAATAACCCACAGCCGCCTTTTTGCTGTCTGATACATGAATAAAATCTCTTAATGAGCTAAGGCTGAAAATTTTTGTGCCTTTAACTTGTGCCAAACCTAACCTTGAATCATAGTTGTCCGGTTTTATAGCCAGCGTAGCTCTCCCATCAACTCCACCATCCGCAACCTGTTTGGTGTTAGGAACAAACCCCGGCAACCTGGTAACTGCCCATGATTCGAAGTTGAACGGACTATCTTTAGCAAGTTTTCTTGCGGATGCAAAATCGTAAGGAATTCCTTTTGTTGCTATGCTTTTATCCCTCAATTTTACCTCTTTAATCAAATCAATAGCATGAGAAGATATGTCAATGCCAATCCATTTTCTCCCCAATTCCTTAGCGGCAGCGACAGTAGTTCCACATCCGCAAAATGGATCTAAGACTATATCTTCCTTCTTTGAAGAGGCCATAATTATCCGTTTGTACAAATCCTCTGGTTTTTGTGTATCTCGCCCTAAGTCTTCTTCTCCAGATACAGGATTTATGTCAGTCCAAAGATTTCCAATGGGTTCGCCTCGATAATCCTCTTCATAGGCCCTTCTCTCCAACCTCCCATTCTCGTGAATTATGATATTGCCCTTCTGGTATTCTTCCTCCATACGCTCTTTTTTTAATCGCCATCCAGAAGGATGCGGGTTTCTGTAGCCTCGCCATTCGTAACAAAGATTGGGACGGTCTCCCATCCCTGGCGTGCTATAAATATGGTTTGAATCGTCTTTATATCGTCTGCCGTCCTTCTCATCAGTGAAAGGAAATTTCTGTTCTAATTCATTGGGATTTAATTCCTTATACGGTATTGGTCTATGATCTTTCATGCCATAGAAGAATATAGTGTCGGTATTAGTTCCCCATTTCTTGGGCAAATATTGATTTCCTTTAGCTTGCGAAACAGCTCTCTTCCAAATAATCTCATCTCTAAAATTTCTAGCACCAAAAATATTGTCTAATACGATTTTCAGGTAGTGGCTTGCAGTTTGGTCGCAATGTAAATAAATAGCTCCAGTTGGTTTAAGTATCCTATACATTTCTTCCAAGCGTTCCGCCATGTATGTGAGATACGCCAGCATTCCTGATTCCCCGAGTACACCATACAAACCAGTGACCGACTTATACGCTCGCTTTCCCACTGAGTTTTCATAAACCCCATATCTTTTAGATGCTTCTTCATCCCATGTCCAAGTATCTTTAAATGCCCTGTACTGTGCGTCCCCCACCATTTTTTTAGAGAACAACATATTCTTGTCCGCCTGTGAATTAAACGGGGGGTCTAAACAAATGAGGTCAACGCTGTTATCATTCCAGCGACTCATCCATTCAAGGCAATCGCCGTAATAAAGAGTGTTGGTTTCCATAGTCCATTTTTTGAAGTGGGATCTGCAGACGCAATGGGTACAATTCTTGATAAGCTAACAGATTGATTGCTGAAACTCAAGAGACAAGCTCCTTCCCGTTCGTATGGGCTCGATTTCTGACGTATTCTCCCACGCAGTGATTTCTTTTTTCCTCTGTTGACTTTGTTCTAATAATGGTAATGGTTACCATTTAGATAATTGTTTTATGGATATATAAAGTTTACAATAATGTCATGCAGGTAAGCAGAACCCTTGATTACGCCGTAAGATGCCTTATCCATATGGGAGGCAATCCGAGATATAAGTTCAGCATGAAGCAGATATCCGAAACCCAGCACATTCCGCAGAACTACTTGGCCAAGGTAATGAGAAGGCTTGTCAATCGTGGAATACTCAGGTCGAAGGTAGGGCCTGAGGGTGGGTACATGCTTCGCAAATCTCCATATGAACTCAGCCTGAGAGAAGTGTACGAGGCCATAGAGGGAGAAATAAGGATAGTGGACTGCATGGACGACGACGGTCCCTGCGCTCTCTATGAGAACTGCGGGCAGCTTCCTCTTTGGGATAAGCTCAAAGTATCCATGATAAGGATTCTCGAAGATACCACTATCGGGGATATGGTGAATGAAACTCGGAGCGGAAAAAGGCATTAGCAGGAGGATATTTTCTTAATGAGCGTTGATCTTGAAAAACTGGCGCAGGAGGAGTACAAGTACGGATTCGTAACCGATGTCGAGCAGGAGATTGCTCCCAAGGGTCTCAACGAGGATGTCATCAGGATGATCTCCTCGAAGAAGAATGAACCCGAGTGGCTTCTTGGATGGCGCCTGGGGGCCTACGAGCGCTGGAAGAAGATGAAGGAGCCCCGGTGGGCTTTTCTCAGGTATCCAGAGATAGATTTTAACGACATAAGTTATTACGCCGCGCCGAAAAGCAACCC
>JAAXHL010000170.1 GCA_012270865.1 Candidatus Poribacteria bacterium
ACAATAACTTCTGAGAAATATCAGATCTCCTATTTTTATCAAAGATTCGTTCAAGGTGTGTTGCGACAGCTGGATCTGATTCCTTAATTCTGCGTAACCCTTCTTCAGGCCCATAACGGTTAATGATTTCCAAGGCAGTATTGAGTTGTTGTAGTGTAAAACGAGCAGCTTCTATTTCTTCTGAAAGCAAGGTCTCAAAGTCTTGCGCGTTAAGCCACTTTGTAAAAGTAGATTCTGCTTCCGCAAGTGTAGATTCTGCTTCTGCTATGTCCGGAGGCAGCACATTTTCAGGGACATTTTTTTCTCTTGTTTCCATTGGATCTATATCATCCAGTGATTGGTCAACAGAGAGTTGTGTTTGTGTCAACCGAATGGGGTCATCGGTGTCTTTGTGAGAGGGCGAGTTTACGGTTGCCTGTCTTGGAGAGAATCCGTCTATTGTCTCGGTTATCGTATTGTCTCCGAAGCCATCGGCCAGGACAAGCTCTGTCCACCGTCCCAGTGCCTCCCCCATATCTACCGTAGGGTCGAAGCGAGCCGCAAGCCAGATAGCGTTTTCTGGGACTTCCCGAAATGCTGTTCGTCCTGCTTCGTACCCCATATTCTGTATGTGCTCTCTTAATTGTTTTTTCATCTCCGAGTCCAAATCGGAAGGCACCTTCCCGGGAAAGTATTTTTGGAATATTTTTAGATAGTGATTCGTAAAGTCAAGGTCCTTGTATTCTGTCATCCCTTGTTCTACGAGATACTCTTGGAACTTTGAGAACGATGTAAGAGGCTCCGGCAGCTTGCCATCAGTGCTGAACTCTTTTGCCAGTTTTTTCATAGCTTCGCTTTTTAAGAGTCCGGCCATCCCATTTTGCGTAGGGAGGGACTCTGAAACATCTGATTCCTCTAGAGGGGCGATTTGAGCCCTCCCGTCCTTATCAGACACCTGTGTCTGCGCGGGGGACTGAGTGAAGGTATGTTTTCCCTTTCCTCCGAAACCAATCCAAAGAATAACGAGGATGAAGACAAATACAAAAACGATGTATGCAAAACGAGGGAGTCGCCAAGATGAATACATTTTATCTTTAAAAAAAGTTGATACAGCGACAATGGTGACAAGTATCAACGTAATAAGTGCCTCATCTGGTTGTTGTCTAAAAAAGGCTTGATGGATCGCGAGTAGAACGCCAACTATACCACCGATGACCGCTACAATGTGATGTCTTTTCATGGGATCTCCTAAAAGAATAGGTAGTAGATAGGTAGTGTTTACATTCTATCATCAAAATCGCAAGAAAATTGATGTAAACAGAACCTATCTACCTCGTCCATAATTTGTTCATTCGACAATGAATAGGTGATGCGTTCCTATTAGAACGCTACTCTACACGACTGCATATATCATCTGCCTTCATACAAACCACAACAGCCTCTGTTGCTCTAGCACCGGCTACTGCCAAAGCCATAGCACACGCGAGTTCTCCTATGGGGGTGGGTTCGATTGTAGCCACCGTACAAACAATGAGTGCTCTATCACGTGCTGCTACCGCCCGGGCTTTAGCCTTTTCGCAGTCCTCTTGTGCTTCATCACATTCTTCCTGCGTAGGTGGAGGCGGTGGAGGCGGTGGAGGCGGTGAATCGTGCGATCCGTCTGGATGGTATGCACCACAGATGACGCAGAGCCCCGGAGTGCCTACGAATGCACAGTTACTGCAATTTTCATGGGAAATCGCAAGCGGCGTGATCAAAAAACAGGTGGAAAATGTCAATAAGAGTAGTAAAGCAACTGCCCTTTTAGATGGATGTGTCATCTTTCTTTCTCCATTTTTTCAAGGATTACCGGCGAGAAGCAAAGGGTAAGGTGTGTTGCTTTCATGGCAATCCTCTATATTTGATATAAGGTGCTAACCTAAAAATTACACAAAATCAGTGATTTTATGCTACAATTAGTTTAGCGCTGTCATTCCAGTATAATGGCAGTGCCGCGTCGTGGGTGGTGGTAACACCCTCGGCGCACCTCAAAATCGTTAGAGGCTGCCATCTGAAAAATATTTATGACAACAACAAGAGATGTACCTAAGTGTGGCACGTGTGGGTGTTATTGCCATACAAAAAAGTTGTAACGCGAGAGAACACATTCGTTGGATCCCTCTGCGATGCAACCAAAAAACCCGCCATACAATGCCTTGTCTATGACAAAGACAACACGCGGGGCATGAAAGGTCTCCGTAACCGGACAGACCTTGTAAAGCAAAATGCTTAACGTTTGTAAAGCGCGGGGGGAGTGAGACATGGCGACAATGAGATATTAGCAGACGTGCCATATCGCGCGGACACACGAACATCTATCATCGCATCCAAGCGATTTCTTTCTAAAATATCCAAAAATCTGCTTTTCATGACCACCATTCTATTCATTAACCTTCCGCAAAAGTTAGCAATATTCGCAATCGAAATGTGTAAATGGTCGCGCTGGACAACTTACGAGATTATTCAATAATTCACGAGATTATTTAATAACTCATGAGGTTATTCAATAAATTACGAGATTAATTATACCATCCTAAGACGGTTAAGTCAAATTAAAAATGAAAAAAAATGCGTTTTTTTCAGAATTTAGAAAATTTTCTGCATATTTTTACCCCACAAGTCCGTATTTTGTCAATCAAGATGTTATACCTTTTCTATACAAAAGTTTGGACAGTTTTAAGACGATACACATATCGCCCCTACAGGGCTTAGGACTTGATAGGTATGCTGTTTCTATAGACATTCCGCCCCTCTGGGGCTGCTCTTTAGTGCCGTGGCGTTTATTTTTTTTGCGAGTTGGATTTGTGTGAGAAACATTCAGAAAAATCAGAGATGCTTTGAAAACGATGTCCAAATTTGAACGAAATTGTCCAAACTTTAGTATAAATACTGTTATCATATTATGGGTTTTGGTGAAATATGTAGTACTACGGAACAAACTAACAGTTTGTTCTACGTAAAGAGGGGTTTATTATCAGAAATGGTATTATATTGGTTTTGGTGAAACGCGTAGCACTATGGAACAAACTAACAGTTTGTTCTACGTAAAGAGGGGTTTATTATCAGAAATGGTATTATTTTAGAATCGGTTGTGTTCGCGTTTTTGTTGGAGGCTTGCTACTTCTGTATTAACATTTTACGCGTTGCGATGAACTTACCCGCCGTGAGTGTGTAGAAATAGACACCACTTGCCACAGGCTCACCGTGTTCGTTCCTACCGTCCCAATACGCTGCACGGTTTCGATTCTGATACATTCCTGCTGACTGATACCCGAGTCTCAATGTGCGTACCAAAACGCCGTTCATAGAATGGATGTACAACGTCACATCCGCTACTTCAGCGAGTTGATAGGGAATCCATGTCTCCGGGTTGAAAGGATTCGGGTAATTGGGTAGGAGTACTGTCTCGGTCGGTACCAGTGTTGCGAGGAGGTGTTGAAGGATAGCGATGCCGTTTTCCAGAGTGCCGGCGCGGAGTGGTGAGGTGTTGCCTGAAATACCGAGGCTTTCGGCTTGGTTGATCCAAGTTCGTAGGTCGGTGGCTGTGAGGGTGTGCAGTGCGGGTGCTGTCGGCACGCTGTCTAACTGCTCGAAAACCAAGAAGATATCTATAATATTGACAACGCCATCCGCATTGATATCCGGGTTCGGGTCAGCACTTTTCGGGATCGTTTCGCCGAAACTTTCGACAACTAACGTCAGATCGTCAACACTCACGATTCCATCGCCGTTGACATCTGCTGGGTTTTCAATGTTTTCGACGATCAGTGTATCGTCTGCGGTGAGCGTATATTCCCGTCGTGTGATATTCCCATAGACATCAATGATTTGAAGCGCGACGGTATTTTCTCGGTATTCGGTTAACGTTGATGCCTCAAATTCGACGGTGCTGTTCTGGATATGCCCGTCGATACAACTGTGCAGCTTGATACCGGATGCCGGGTCTTCAGGGGTTGTCGGAATGAGCAATTGAATTTGGTGGATACCGTCTGCGTCGGCTGCTGTAAACTGGAGACGAAAATTCTCAGCGTTGGGTGCGTAAGACGTAGGCGTGAGCAGTTGTAGCGTTGTCGGTTCATTGAAGGCTGTCTGGCCGGTGTTAAACAGGCGATTCGCAGCTAACCAACTGGCGGCACACCTTGATAACTTATTAGGTGCTGCCCCGTAGGACATGATATAGGTATCGTCCCGAAAATCGTGTTCCAACCCAAAGGCGTGTCCGAGTTCGTGTGCCGTCACAACGGTGCCAGTTTCAGCATCAAAACACTGACCAGACGCGGGGATGACGGCATATCCGCCGCCGCTCCGTATCAACGCCTCATCTTCAAACCAATGCCCACCGCCGACCCCACATATATCTTCATGTTCAATGGATTGACTGCTAATGTCTACAACAATGAGATAGACGTGCTTGGTCATGTCAAACTGGGTGGCGACTTCGGCATAGACCTTCTCCTGCGTCTGTGTATGATAGAACCAGTCGTTGGAGTGCCCATCGACGCGATAGACAAGCGTTTCGCTATTTCCATCGGTTTCAAAGGTGAAGGTCTTTCTGCCGAACCCGTTGCGTTCCATCTCATCGGCGTATAAATTTTGTACATCTCTTATTAACCTATCAAGTTTCGTCCACATATCGGGTTGGAGGCTGCGACCGCGCGGCAGGAAATAGATAATCCGCACGATTTCTTGCGTTGCGGAAGTGTAGGGGGTGACATCCCAAAGACGGAGGGTCTCATCATCACCACCGCTGATGAGCGTCTCTCCATCCGATGAAAAGGCGACCGCATTCACCCAACCTGGGTGTCCTATAAGTGAGGTAATCTTTTCACCGGTGGCAACTGTCCAGAGGTCCACAGATTCGTAGCCCGTACTGGCGAGTGTGGTGCTATCGGGTGAAAAATCAATTGTGAAGACGGTTGCGTTAACAGAAAGCGTGCCGAGATGTTCCCAATTTTCTACTTTCCACAACTCAATCTCTCCTTCGTACCCGGCACCTGCAAGGATTTTACCATTCGGAGAAAATTTAACTGTATAGACAGGTGAAGCGTCGCCTTTGAATTGAAAAATAATTCGTTGGCTTTGAACGTCCCAAACATTAACGCGTCCGGTTCGGTCTCCTGCCACGAGCAATCGTCCATCGGGTGAGAAGGCGACCGCCAGGACCCAGTCACTGTGTTCGAGCGTGCCTATCTCGGAACGGGTCTGGACGTTCCATAATTTTACGTCGATACCCGCAGTCGCCAGCAGTTGACCATCAGGCGAAAAACCGACCGCTTTAATTTGTGATCGGCTTCTATTGACGATATGTTCAAAGGTCGCGACACGCCTTTTAAGTTGAACATCCCACAATTTACAAGCGTAATCATCGCCACCACTTGCCAGCAACTGACCATCAGGCGAAAATGCGACAGCGTTGACGGTGTCAGCGTGTGAACCGAGTGTTGTCACGGTGTCGTTTGGCAGGTCCCATAACATAACTGCCCGGCTATCTCCTGCACTCGCGATGACAAATGGGTTCGTTGGGGAATATGCCACTGCTCTCACGCTACCGCCGTGTCTAAGAATGGTGTGCTCCTGCGTGAAGGCGGTGAACGGAAGCGTCAGCAAAAAAGTCGTTGTAAGAAAGAGATGCTTGAAGGACATAGGATAACCCATCTAATCGGTATGTATCTGTGCTTGCGCCATCGGGACATCCAACTTTTCAGCGTACTCTTGAAGTTGTTGGCAGATGGTATCTGGTATATCAATACCGTTTGCCAGCCGATGTGCTCGCGAATTGGCTTCAAAATCACCTGGTACTAACACCTCATCAAATCCGTGTGCAGGGGGTGTCGCCTTGATGGTATCTAAAAATGCGCGCACGCCTTTCTGGTATTCTTCGAGCGGTGTGAAGGCGTTGACATCTATCACTTGGATATGGAGTCCGCTCATCTGCCCGGCTTCAATTTTAAACGTCCCTGCCAATCCGCCGATCAGTGCCACATACAGAGAAAGCGCGTAGCCTTTGTGTCTACCGAATGCCAACAGATTGCCGCCGTCGTTATATTCAGCAGTTTTGACGGTCGGGTTCCCGTGTTTATCGACGACACACCCTTCGGGCAGGTCCCGATTTTCGCTGGTGGCGACGTAGGTTTTCCCGTTTGCGATCATACTCGTTGCGAAATCGATCAGGAACGGTCTGTCATCACCGGTCGGGACACCGATAGAAATCGGGTTTGTACCGAGTGCGCCGATGGCACCGCCAAACGGGAGAATCCGTCCACCGCCCTTTGAACCGCCGCCGACTGTGATGATGCCGATACATCCGGATTCGGCGGCTTCCTGACCATATTCACCGAGCCTGCCGATATGTCCCGTCCGAATGAGTGTCGCGAAGCAGGTGCGTCCGTTTTTTGCTTTCTCAATTGCGCGTCGGATTGCGTAGCGAGCGGTATAGTGTCCGAAACCGTTTTCACCATCAATATGGAGCGTGTTATCGGTTTCCCGAAGGACGTTCGGTTCCGCAGCGGGTTGGATGCCACCATTCTCGATGCCTTCAAGGTAGGACGGGATCCGAAGTACACCGTGCGAATCGTGACCCGCGAGATTGGCTTTTATCAAGATTTCGGCGACATCGGCAGCGATGTGCTGTGGAGTGCCAGCGGCGACTAAAAGATCGTATGTAAATTTCTGGAGACCTACGACTTCAAATATGTGCCTCTTCATATTTTTTAATTTTCCTTGCGGTTCGGTGAGGTGAGTTGCGGATTTGGTGTCCCTTTCCGTAGACCGCTTTCCACTTCGTTTCAAGCTACGCACAACTTCTGATTTTCTAAGTATCCTTGCGGTTCGGTGAGGTGGGTTGCGGATTTAGTGTCCCTTTCCGTAGACCGCTTTCCACTTCGTTTCAAGCTACGCACAACTTCTGATTTTCTAAGTATCCTTGCGGTTCGGTGAATCACGGGAGCGGACCGTAGTGTGCTTTGTCGTCCTCTTGAACGGTGTCTTCGCCGATGGAGATGTCCAATTTCTCGGCGCATTCTTGCAATTGATTGTAGATCGTATCGGGTATCTCAATGCCTTCTTTTAAACGTTGCTCGCGAGAACGCGACTCGAAATCACCGGGGACCAGTACTTCGTCGAAACCTTGTGCCGGTGGTGTTGATTTGATGCCGTCTAAGAAGGCGCGCACACCTTTCTGGTATTCTTCAAGTGGTGTGAAGGCGTTGACATCAATTGCTTGCATGAAGGTCCCGCTCATTCTACCGCTCTCAAGGTCATAAGTTCCTGCTAACCCACCGAGTAGACATGTGAACATAGCGAGTGCGTAGCCTTTATGCTTCCCGAATGCGAGGAGCGCGCCGCCATCGTAGAAATCGGCAGGTATGGTGCTTGGCATCCCGTTTTTGTCGAGGATGCACCCTTCAGGCAAATCTATCCCTTTACTCCGGGCGACTTGGATTTTCCCTTCCGCGATCATGCTCGTGGCGTAGTCAACGATGAACGGACTCTCGTCGCCGGTCGGGACACCGATAGCAATCGGATTGGTGCTGAAAGTGCCTTGCGAACCGCCATAGGGTACTGTTGGTCCTGCGCCTTTGCCGCCTGTCCCGACAGTAATAAGTCCAATACATCCGGCTCTTGCTGCTGCTTCCGCGTATTCACCTAAACGTCCGATATGCCCAATGTTGCTAATGCTAACACTACAAGAGACAGCAGATTTCGCTTTCTCAATGGCTTTATGGATTGACCAACGTGAGATATAGTGTCCGAAGCCGCGTTGTCCATCAATGTGTAAGGTATTCGGGGTCTCCGCGAGGATTTTAGGTTCTGCGACGGGCTTCAGATGTCCGGCATCAATACCGCGCAAATACGCCGGAACGCGCAGGAGCCCGTGCGAATCATGCCCAGCGAGGTGAGCGTTGACAAGTATCTCGGCGACATCTTCGGCGATGTGTCGTGTCGTACCTGCGGCGACAAATAGGTTGCGTGCAATAGCGTGGAGATGAGGGGCAGCCAGTAGATGCGTTTTTTCCATATATTATGTCCTTTTATTCAATAAAATTTTAGTTAGCAGTGTGATGGATATCCAAAACCGTGTGTCTTATTTTATGGGATTTGCCTTTTTTGTCAACAGGAAAAAATAGGATTTGCCAACATGCTTATAGGCGCGGTTGGCAACCGCGCCTACAAAGACATTCTTAAATTGGTTCAGGGAAATAGATATACCTTATTCAAAATCGGCAATATCTACTATTTGGGGTGGGCGTGTCGGGAGTTCTCTTTCTGCTAACGTATGTTCTGGAACGTAATTGGAGTAATCAGAAATCTGACCGTGCGTCAACGCATAGACGACGACGTTGGTCATGAAACGATAGACACCGGGAGAATAGTGTACACTGCGTGTTGGGATACTCACTGTCTCCATCGCGCATAGGTAATCACGACGGATCACGATAACCGATAACCTACTGCCGACGGAAACCCCTTCAAGATAGTTCCGTTTCGGTGGGCGCGTGCCCCACCAGAAGATGTCAAAGCCGATAGGCGGACCGCCCATTCGATAGAAGTTGTTGTAGACTTCGTGTCTGTTGGGAATCCGTTCAACGTGATACTCAGGCATGACGTAACGCATCTGTGCGAGGAAGAGACGCACCATCGCCTGCGCGGGAGCGTTCACACCGCAGTCGTCAAAGACGAGGAATCCACCTTTTTCGACGAGGTAGCGGCGTAAACCCGCTGCTTCCGCCTCACTGAAACGACTATCCATCTTCCCGCCGCCATATTGCCGTTCGTGCAAGTTACGAGAACGGACAAAGGCTGGGTCGTGTCCTGTCATGAAAGCAAGCGGCGTTTTAAAGAGGTTCACATCGGTGAGTTTCACCGCGCCGCCGTCAACGTTCATATCGGTTTTGATTTTCGTGCGCTCATTGAGCCAGTTTGTTAAAGCATTGAGAGCAGAAGTATCCGCCCACCAGTCAGAGAGACTGTGCCGGATGCGTGCGAAACGGAACACGCCGCGAATGTCTTTACCTCTGCCGACGACGCGTCCACCAGGGTCGCCTTTTGGGAGTGGCAGCACTTCGTCATTACCGAGGACGATGTTTTCAACGACATCGCTGAGTGCCTCGCGTGCAGCACCGACGTTTTCGACCATTGTAAGTCCGGGCGGATGTTCAAAAGCGATCTTCACCTGTACGGCAGTACCAGCGACACCGCGATATGTATTCGCCAGACTGATAGAAGGGACAGTTACCACAGGTGCAGAGAATGCCAGAGCATCCGGAGCATCCGTTCCTGTTAGGCTTGCGTGTGTCGCGACTGTTGGGACCGGTTCGTTTAGTGTAACAACTCTCGGCACATTTGGATCAATCGGTGGCTTAACCTTGATCGTCTGTTTCGGAGTTTCAAGCACCGTTCGCGGTTGGAAAACGAGTCTTTCAACAAACACAGTGGCTATACGAGGCTTCAACCGAATCTGTTCGACTGCAGTGTTTCTCGCTCGGAGCGTCGGCTTAATAGCAGGTTTGACAATCGGTTTCCGCACCGTGGGACCCGGTGGCACTTTGCGTTGGAGCACTTCGGCATTTATGAATTCTCGGAATCGTGGTGTTTGCGTAATCAAATAAATGCCAGTAACAAATACTACGGCAAGGTGGAGGACCATAGAAGTTATCAAGGCACCTGAGGTTCTTTTCATACGCATTGTCGTTACCTCCAAAGTAATAGTTGTTGAGGTAAACGCAAGTTTTATGCCAATGCCAAAAACGCTGAATTTTCGGTAATAAAGGGATTAACTGCACGGAAAGGGACAGACCCGTTTTTGAACTGCACGAAAACGGGCTATTTTCGGTATTTCTACAAATATGCTGCTATTAAGTACGGGTAACGGAATCTCTTCGTAGGTTGCCAGTAGAAGTTGAGATATGGGGTTTTGTAGGTAGGGTATCAGCAGGTCTTTTGTACAGGAAATCTACCTTCTATATAAGGTCCGCATTTGCTGAATGACTTTGGGCAATTTGGTAATCACTGCATCAATCTCCGCTTCGGTTGTGTTCCGACCCAAGGAGAAACGGACGGTGCCTTGCGCCAAGCGCGGCGGTAGACCGAGTGCTGCGAGAACGTGCGACGGCTCCATAGAACCAGAGGTACACGCGGAACCGGTCGAGACGCAGATACCCTCCATATCCAACCGCAGGATGAGACTTTCACCCTCCACATCTTCAAAGGAGACGTTAAGGGTACCGGGTGCAGAGTGGTCGGGATGTCCGTTGTAGTGCAGCCGATCGATATGTGCATCTAAGCCTTCGCGGAGCCGACGGGTTAAAGCGTCAAGATGCTGTGCGTATGCCTCCTGCTCCTGCTTCGCAAGTTCGGCAGCGACACCGAGTCCAACAATAGCGGGAACGTTTTCGGAGCCAGCACGGCGATTGCGCTCATGCGCGCCACCGTGAACGAGGTTCGCTAACCGAGTGCCGCGGCGGATATAGAGGACACCGATACCTTTCGGTGCGTAAATCTTGTGTCCGGAAAGCGAGAGCAGGTTAACACCGAGTTCTTGAACGTCCATCGCCAATTTACCGATCGACTGTACGGCATCGGTATGGAACGGAATATCGTGCTCTTGCGCGATCTGAGAAATCTCCTCAAGCGGTTGGATCGTGCCGTTTTCGTTGTTGACGTGCATAATGGAGATTAACACCGTTGTGTCACGGATAGCGTCACGGAGTTGTTCAACGCTCACCCGTCCGTATCTATCCACAGGCAGATAGGTTATCTCAAAACCGCGTTGCTCCAGGTAGTGGCAGGTATGCAAAACGGCGTGATGCTCTACTGAAGAGGTGATGATATGGTTGCCTTCACCGCGGCTCTTTTGAAGTTCGGTTAACCCTTTGATGGCGTGGTTATCCGCTTCGGTGCCGCTCCCTGTGAAGATGATTTCGCTCGGACTCTTCGCACCGATGAGTTCCGCGACCTGTTCACGTGCGGTGTCAATCGCAGTGCGTGCCTCGCGCCCGTAGGCATGAATGCTGGAGCCGTTGCCGAATGCATCGGTGAGGTACGGCATCATCGCGTCCCGGACTTCTGGACGGAGTGGTGTTGTGGCGTTGTAGTCTAAGTAAATACGTTCCATGTTTCACTCTATGTTATGATCGGAAAAGTTCAATCATAAGTTCGGTAGTTCAAAAAGGTTATCTGGTTTGGGTTAATTGTAATATCTGGCACGGATTGACTGCCGCGGACCTGTCCGTTCGCGTCCAAAAAGGAGAGTTGGAGCGTATGCGTGCCTTCAGGAAGCGGCATCCGCACCATAAAAATCTGATTCGGTAATGTCTGCCACGAACGTGTGTCTGCCTGTTCTGTCAAAACACCTGCAAGATTTGTGAGTAGTCCCAAGGCTTCATTTTTCTTGTCTGCCTGTCGGGTCAGTAAGTATTTCCCTACAGCACGCACTAACGTTCGCAAGAGAATAATAGGACGTTGTGCCTCAAAGGTTCTTATTGCTATATTTTCTACGTCTTCGACAAGCACACCCGTCTTTTGTGCTTCCTCAACCGTAACGGTGATCCCCCTGAAGCGTGGGCGATGGGAGTGAAGTGTCGGTATCGCAACGCGTAAGAGATACTCCAATTCAATATCTTCATAAACCATCCCCTCACGTCCCATAAGTGTCGGCACAAACTCTTCATCTTCCACATCATCTATTTTCAGGATCGGAAATATCAAATTTTCCTCAACTTTCGATGGAACGTAACCGATTTCGTAAAAGAGGATCAGTTCGCCAGTGTTTTCAGGACGCCGTGGTGGCTCACCGTATTGCGCTTGATAGCGTTCAAGATCGTCCTCAAACCCGAGTAGACGTGCCAACCGGACCAGTGAATTTCCGATGTCATTCGGCACCTCTACACCCGTTTTCTCTACGGCACTTTGGTAGTATTCGGCAGCCTGCTTGTAAGAGATGTAAGCGTCGTTCCACTCACCCCTCGCTTCAAATAACATGCCAGAAAGGTATGCCAGAAAACCTGTTCCGAAGAAATCGTAGTTCTCATCCTCACCCTTGAAGTAGTTAATAAGATTCGTGGCACGGCGGCACTCTACCAATGCGCCATCTAACTCATCTTGATAGACGTAATTGAGGGCACGATAATAGTGGCTCAAAAGCCGTTCATACTGGGTGCCAGCATAAGGACGCAATTTGTCGGAGGTGATCAGCGAGCCTGCCTCCGCTGTAAGACTTTTGGTATATCGGTCCTCTGCGATGTCTCCGGCTAAGTCAAACGCCTTATTGCTTTCCGCAAAATGGTTGGCGTAATGGGCAACCAACCCCAATTCAAACTGGTAAGGGATATCTGGTTTTTTCGGTGCATGTTTCTGAAGATAGGTGTAGGCATCCTCTGGCGCGCCTGTCCCTAATGCCACTTCAACCTCTTGAAACTTATAACTGGCGCACCCTATCGTCAGAAAAATGATAAGCAGAAGGGGGAGTGTTTTGATAATATGCCTCCGTAGATTCGAGCTGAATAGCAGTGGGCAGGCACAGAGACCTGCCCAAACAGACACGTTGAGAACGTTCTACATTTTAAATTTGCTTCGACCGATAAATTTTTTGATTTCTTTCTGACCGATCCAAATTTTCTCGTTGGTCTCAATGTTCGTCAACGTAAGATCCGTCTGATAGAAGACGACCTGATCGCCGCCCTCACGGTCTTCAATCGTGTTGATTTCACCTGTCATCATGTAATCGGCGCCGAGTTCTCGCCCCATCCGTTTAACGGTTTCGAGCGCAGCGAATTCGCCTTGGTCGGCGCGTTCTTCGCGAATCTCACTACGTTCACTTGAACTTGATACAGTGCGGACCTTCCCAGAATTAATAAAAGCACGTTCAATATCGGTTATAAATGTGGCGACGGGGATATGCTCCATGCTCTTATTACGGATGCCTCCCACAATGACGACAGGTTTGTCACCGGTACTTATACCGTGGTCATTGATCCAAGGGTGATTCAAGCAATCACCGATAATCTCATCCGCCACCATCCGCGAATCTGTATCGTTCCAGCGTCCGGAGAGATCAATCGTGGTATCGGCATCAACACGGGTGACCTGCTTTGAAGCACCACAACCGCTAAAAGTTATTATTCCAACGAGGAAGATGTAAATTGTAAGTCTATACAAGATGGGTTTAGGGACCCTCAAAATTTTGTCCATGAGATACGCTCCTTTTTTAATAGTTATCAGTTGTCAGTTGTCAGTTATCATGTCAGTTGTCAGTTATCAGTTAAAGAGTGCCTCGCAGTGAGAGTTGTGGCAGTAACAGGAAACGTCCCGGACACAATGTCTTAACCGAAAACCGAAGCCTGACAACCGATAACGCATTGTTAAAAATCTAAGTCGGCTTCCTGAACAAGTTTATCGACGAAGGTATCAAGTGGCACTGCGCCGATGTCGCCTTCATCTCGACTCCGGACACTGACGGTGCGACTCTCCTCCTCACGTCCACCAATAATTAACATATACGGGACCCGTTGCAATCTGGCTTGGCGAATCTTCGCGCCGATCTTGTCGTCGCTGTTATCTAACATAACACGACACCCTTTTTGCAACAGAAGTTGTTCGACTTCTCTACCATAGTCAACGAAGCGTTGGCTAATCGTCATCACAACACATTGCACGGGAGAGAGCCATGTCGGGAAGGCACCGGCATAATGTTCAATTAGCATTGCGATGAACCGTTCAAAACTCCCGCAGATCGCGCGATGGATCACCACCGGCCGCTTTTCAGACCCGTCGGATGCGACGTAGATCAAATCAAACCGTTCGGGGAGTTGAAAATCGAGTTGCACGGTGGCACACTGTACGTCTCGGTTCAGCGAATCTCGTATCTGAAAATCGAGTTTGGGACCGTAGAACGCCGCTTCGCCCGGATCAACACTATACTCAATCTGATTGTTTTTCAACACATCCTCAAGTATGACTTCCGCTCGATCCCAGACCGCCACGTCTCCCATAAATTTTTCTGGGTTTCGTGTACTTAAATCGCATCGGAACGGCAGATCGAAAGTGCCATAAATGCGTTGGAAAAGTCCGAGGATACGCTCATATTCATCAGCGATCTGATCCTCCGTAACGAAGTTGTGTGCGTCATCCTGGCACATCTGTCGGACGCGCGACAAACCACTTAGCGTCCCCGTCGGTTCGTTGCGATGCAACACACCTTGGTCGTGAAGACGGTAGGGGAGATCGCGGTAGCTATGGCGTGCGCTTTTGTAAATCAGCATGTGTGCGGGACAGTTCATCGGTTTGAGGGCACTTGCCGCCTCGCCATCTTCACCTTCAATGATGAACATATCGTCTTTAAAGTGTTCCCAATGTCCCGAGGTCTGCCAGAGGCTACTATCGTAGATGAGCGGTGTCCGGACTTCCTGATAGCCTTCGCTGAGATAGAGTTTCCGTACTTTCTCGGACAAAAGATTATAGATGAGTGCGCCTTTCGGCAGCCAAAACGGACTCCCTGGCGATTCGGGATGCATCTGAAAAATCTCTAATTCTCGTCCGAGTTTACGATGGTCGCGTTTTGCGGCTTCCTCGCGCTGTGTCAAGTACGCCTGAAGGTCGGCTTTCGTCTCCCATGCGGTGCCGTAAATCCGTTGTAGCTGCTCGCGATTGCTATCGCCACGCCAATAGGCACCAGAAACGCGGAGCAGCTTGAAATGCCTGCACTCGCCTGTTTTTTCGACGTGCGGTCCCTTACAAAGGTCTGTGAAATCACCGTTGTGATAGATAGAAACACCTTCGTCAGCGACACCTTCATCGCTTGCACTGACTTCCCGATCAGAGATGCCGTCGATTAATTCGAGCTTGAATTTCTGGTCGCGTTCGCCGAACCATTCACGGGCATCGTCGTAGTTCCAAGTCTCCTGTTCAAAAGGCACATTGGCTTTAATCATCGCCTTCATGTGCTTCTCGATTTCGGGGAAATCGTCGGGCGTAATTGGGCGCGGGACCTCCATATCGTAATAGAACTCGTTTTCAATCGGGGGTCCGATTGCGAGTTTAACGGTCCGTTCGCCATCTGGGAAAAGTTGTTGAACAGCGTACACCATGATATGTGCAGTCGAATGGCGTAGGCGTTGTCCGTAGTCTTCGAGTTGATTGGGTTCACGCATTGCGGTTTACTCTCATCTATATCTATATGTTGATTCGTGTGGGTTTCAAAATTGGTCTCAATTGACTTAACGTCTTTTTTCGTACACCGTTTACCAAATAATTGTACACGATACACGAATAGAAATGCCAATTAAAAACCCACAGCATCAAAACCGCTACGTTATTGGAGGGATCGCGGGATTTATGGTAGGTTTGTGTTATACAAGATTTTGCTATTCTGGGTTGCCTAAATCACCTAACACACAGACGTAGTTTTCACCGACTGCCATACGCATCGGCTGAAAGCCGTTAAGAGGTGTCGTGGCAGATAAAAACCGATCTTCATCTCTCTGAAAAGGACGATCTGTTTTGTGAAGGTTAATGATAGAAAGATAGCCGTTCAAGCTTGAGACGTAAAGCAAATCTCCCGAAATTTGGAAATCTGTAATAGGTCCCAAAATATTCTCCTCAGCATCTACACGCTGGCTCCATCGATCAAGATTGCTCATGACAATACCGCCAGAACGCATACCGACATCGACCGACGTTTGCGTATCGGTTGGCTCATTTCCCTTTATACGGAGGTAATCTGAATGGTACGCCTCCATGTTGTAGTGCTCAAACTGACCACCGTCCCATGTCCGATCATTTTCACGAGCGATGGTAATAACACCTGTCGGATATCCACGCGGCGAAAATAATAGGTAATCGTCGGAAATCCGAAGTTTTTTGTATCTGGCACTTATCTCCAAAAGGTCTTGACGGTCCGAGAATTCTCGCCAAATATCTGGTGAAAAATAAGATGACCCCGTCTGAATCAGTTGTACGAACCCACCTTTCGCTCTAACGCTTGCCAACTGAGACCGCGATACTGCCACCGCTTCAACGAATTGCGGCTCCGCCGTAGCAATGTTAAAAATATGTAGATAGTACCCAGCATCCATAACATACAGGTAACCGTTGTGGACATCAAAAGCCTTTATAGGACCGAGCGGGACAGTCTTACGCGTCGTAGACTGAAGCAACGGGTTGTTCGGATTTGAGATATCTACGACGTAAATCTCTTGCGGACCCGCAACAAAGAGACGCTGTCCAAATAATTTGGCATCGCCGACCGTATCAGGGAACGGCATCGAGGCGATAAGCGACGGATGTTGCCAATCGGTGAGGTTAACAACGTGCAAATGCTTTTCGGTCATAACATAGGCGTACTTTTCTGAGAGGACGATACCGCTGTTTGAGTTAACGCGAAAGGGCAACTGAATAGAACTTACAAATGCCGGATTTTCCACATCCGCAGTGTCTACTATGGTGAGAACACTCTCTTGTGGTTCTTGAGTAGATTTTTCAGCATTTTGCGCCAGCATTCGGACACTGCAGCCCGTGTTAATAACAACAGTCAGTACAATGACAACGAAAACAAAAGTTGATTTATCCAAAAATATTCGCATTGCTCCTACTCCTTATGTATGCAACACCGATGTGATTGAAACCGTATCTGTAACGGGATACGTGCAATTTCCGTGCCGATTTTAAAGGTGTTAAAGATGGTATCTCAACGTCTCAATTGCCCAAAAAGGTGCAAAACAGGTGCAAAATGCACGGAGCGGTACAATTTTTGTCGTGCCGATGGGTTGGTGTCAAAATTTTGGAAGGATGATGGGTGGTACAGGACTTGAACCTGTGACCTCTTGCATGTCAAGCAAACGCTCTAGCCACCTGAGCTAACCACCCGTTTCTGGGAGAGATAATGGAGGTGGCGGTCGGAATCGAACCGACGAATAAGAGCTTTGCAGGCCCTGGCCTTACCACTTGGCTACGCCACCAAAAAAAAAAGATGGAGCGGGAGACGAGATTTGAACTCGCGACTTCCACCTTGGCAAGGTGGAGCTCTACCACTGAGCTACTCCCGCATCCTGTACTTTCTCGTAGAAAACCTTCTACATCTCCGAAAGCATATATAGTTTAATACATTTGCTTTTAAATGTCAAGTTAATTTTTTATTAAAATAGCAGAGATTTGAATTTTTGTCAAAAAATTTGCGACAACTTCAAAACACACGGAGTTCTCCTTCAGTTCTATATTGTTCAACCTGTTTAGAGCTGCTCTTTGATCCAATCATCGCCGTGTGCGGGATTGTAGATCAATCCTTTTTTCATATCAACGCAGAGGTCTAATTCCTCTAAGACCATGTGCCCAATGAGCACTGGTGCCCCTTCAGGTAGATTGGTTACCCGGATGGTGCTGCTTCGTTCTAAAAGCGTATATTCAACCTCTGAATAGACGGGGCGCTCCACAATGCCAGCGGCGGTTCGCGCAGTCCTTTTGCTGACAGGCGTGAGACCGAGTCGTTCAATGAGTGACGTTGGCAAGCAGAGGCGTGTTGCTCCAGTATCAACGAGTGCATCCGCAACGGTGAGTTGCCTCACATTTTCGGAGTTCATAGCACCCGCTTCTGTTAAAAGCATATCCCTTAGATTTACGAGTTTGATTTCGGCTGTATGTCGCATTGTATTTGTTATCCTTTCTATAAACGTTATGTCCGGTAATCCGCGTTGATTCGGATATAGTCGTAGGAATAGTCGCAAGTCCACATCGTTATTTCTGTGTCGCCCGCAGCGAGATCAATGGTAATGCGCACCGGATCCTGTGCGAACAGCGCGGTGGCTTTGTCTTCATCGTAGCCCGCGTCCATGCCGTCTTTGACGAGTTGGTAATCGCCGAGATAGACATCTACCTGATACGGATTGAACGCTGCGCCGGATTTTCCGATTGCCATCATGATTCGTCCCCAGTTGGCATCGTTCGCAAATACGGCGGTTTTAACGAGGGGCGACTCCGCAACGGCACGTGCTGCTTTTTCTGCATCCTCCCGGTCCCTCGCGCGCTTAACGACCACTTCAACGAGTTTCGTCGCACCTTCGCCATCGCGGGCGAGCATCTTGACCAATTCGGTGCAGACGCACAAGAGTCCCTCACAAAACGCCTCGTAATCTTCGCTGTCCGATGTGGTAATCTCAGCGTTATCGGCGTGTCCGGTCGCCAGAATCAGGACTGTGTCATTTGTACTGCGATCCGTATCAACGGTTAAGAGGTTATAGGTATCATCTACGACACGGTTTAAGGCAGTCTGAAGCGTCTCAGCGTTGATTTTAGCATCTGTTGTCAGATAGGAGAGCATCGTCGCCATATTCGGTGCGATCATGCCAGAACCCTTAGCGATCCCGCCGATCCGCACTGGTGCGCCACCGAGTTCAATTTCCACAGCGACAGATTTTGGATGCGTATCGGTTGTCATAATCGCTTCCGCTGCGTCGCTTCCACCTTCAGTGCTGAGCGCACCTGCAGCGGCTCGAATCCCATTTTCTATGTTATCCATCGGCAGCTGCTGTCCGATAACACCCGTAGAAGAGACACAGACGAGGGCTGCTTCTATACCGAGTTGTTCTGCTGTTGCGGCAGCCATCCGTCGTGCGTTTGCCATGCCAACCTCACCCGTACAGGCGTTGGCGTTTCCGCTATTGATAATAACGGCTTGGGCGCGTCCCTCCTTGAGATGCTCGCGGCAGACGATGACAGGTGCGGCGGTAACGCTGTTCTTTGTGAAGACTCCGGCAGCAGTTGCTGGTGTATCGGTGACAATAAGTGCCACGTCTTTTGCTTTCGCGGCTTTAATACCGGCATGAACCCCCGCTGCTCTAACACCCGAAACAGCGGTAATCCCGCCTTCTATCTGTTTCATGAACGCTCCTCTACGTTTATAGAAAAACTGCAATTAACGAGACATCCATAGAAGACGAGGTTACAAACCCCGCCTGCAACGTGGCATGAACGCTCCTCTACGTTTAACTTATACAAATCTTGTTTAGTTCTGAGTTTCGTCTGGCTGATTCAACAGTTGTAGGAGTATTGCTTTTTCTTCGGGATCCAATGTGCGTAAATCTTCTGGGTCAAGTCCTGCCAACCTTTCAGAAGCCGTTAACCCACGCACGCGTTCTTCTGGGGTCATTTTTTTTAGCAAATCTATCCCCATGCTATCGACAATTCGCTGAAGTTGCTTTTCGTATAAACTCTGTTTTCCGGCCATTTTTAAAATCTCCTTCGTGATTTCCGGTTCAACACGGGAAGCATAGTAAAGTATACACCATTTATGCGGAGGTGTCAACAGAAATTCTTCATTTACAGAGGCATCAATTCTCCAATAGCTTGATCTTCTGCTCGATCAGCCTCTCGGTCGCGATACCAGCATAAAACTGAAAGAGGCAAACTGAATGCCTCTGTCGAAAAATTCATTTCGCATATAAAACTAAAATATGCTATACTTATTTACAAATACCCCAAAAAACGAGGCGAAAAAAATGCATACCATTTTAGAACGCTACCAAAAAACTTTCGCAAAAGATAGAGAAATGGCGCAGATGGCAAACCATTTGTTTCCAGACGGTGTAACGCACGATGGTCGCTATATGTCTCCGTTTCCGATCTATATCACCCGCGCCGACGGCTCAAAAAAATGGGGACTTGACGGTAAGGAATTCATCGACTACTGGGCGGGACATGGTGCATTGCTCCTCGGACATAATCCACCAGAAATTGTGGAAGCGGTAACCACGCAGATGCATCGAGGCACGCATTATGGTGCTTGTCACCCGTTGGAATTGGAGTGGGGAGTGCTTGTGACGCAGCTGATACCGTCAGCAGAGCGCGTCCGATTTGTTAGCTCTGGTACAGAGGCAACACTGATGGCGATCCGCCTCGCTCGCACCTATACAGGTAAGAATAAGGTGTTGAAATTCACGGGGCATTTCCACGGTTGGCACGATAGTCTGATTTTAGGGGCATATCCGCCTTTTGACATGAGTGTTCCGGGTATCCCGCAGGAGACAAAAGGGACGACACTGTTATGTCCACCGAACGATATTGATGCTGTTGAAAAGCAGTTGAAAACGGACAAAGACATCGCCTGTGTTATCCTCGAACCGACGGGTGCCTCTTTCGGCATCGTTCCGACAAATGGAACGTTTTTAAAGCAGTTGCGGGAGTTGACAGAAGCGTACGGCGTTCTACTTATCTTCGACGAAGTTATCACAGGGTTCCGAGTCGCGCCCGGTGGCGCGCAAGCGCATTACAACGTCACACCGGATATGACAACGTTGGCGAAGATTCTGGCGGGCGGTCTCCCCGGTGGCGCGCTTGTCGGTAAAACAGAGATTCTTGAGCTTATCTCAATGAAATCGGAACGCGACGGCTTGAAAATGCCGCACCCCGGTACCTTCAACGCGAATCCGCTCTCTGCTGCTGCGGGGATCGCGATGCTCAACATCGTCAAGACAGGCGAACCACACAAACAGGCGAACCGAACCGCAGAACGACTTCGCACAGAACTCAACGCCGTTATCGACGATTACGGATTGGATTGGGTGGTTTACGGTGAATTTTCGGGGATTAGACTGCTCATCGGACACGGCGAAAAAGATGTCCGCGCCTCCGATTTCGATCCATATACATGGGATTATCGGAAACTGAAAGGCAACAGCGATCCTGATATGCTGGAACGTCTCCGGTGTGGTCTGTTGCTGAACGGTATTGATCTTGCCAGTAACGGTGGAATGACGACAGCAGCACATACGGACGAAGACATCACGAAAACAGTTGCAGCGTTTACGCAGACGCTTGAATGGCTGAAAGCAGAAAAGGCTTTTAAACTAAACCTTAGCCCGTAATGAAGCAGATCGCTTATGGGCGAGTACGCCGAAAAATGGAGGGCGGATTTACGGAGAGGAACGTTGATCACTCAACGCATCTCACCGAACCGCAAGGTAAATTTAAAAAATGAAGATGATTACGTATCGCGACGCGCTCAAGGAGGCGTTGGCAGAGGAGATGGAACGCGACGACGCGGTCTTTCTGATGGGTGAGGACATCGCCGAGTATGGTGGTGCCTATAAAGTGACAGACGGACTGTTCAAAGACTTCGGAAAGGATCGTATCCGAAATACGCCGATCTCGGAAGCTGCGATCATCGGTACCGCACTCGGCGCGGCAGTCACAGGGATGCGTCCGGTCGCTGAGTTGATGTACATTGATTTCACAGCGGTCGGTATGGATCAGATCGTGAACCAAGTCGCAAAAATCCGTTATATGGTCGGTGGGCAGCTGGATGTGCCACTTGTGATTCGGACGCAGGGTGGTGCGGGTCGATCCTCTGCAGCGCAACACGCACAGAGTCTCGAAGCGTGGTTTGTACATATTCCCGGATTGCTCGTCGTGATGCCTTCTACACCCTACGACGCAAAAGGATTACTGAAAACAGCCATCCGAGATGACAATCCGATTATGTTCATTGAGCACAAACTCCTCTATACAGAGGAAGGCGAGATTCCTGAGGAAGAATATACGATTCCGTTAGGTGTCGCGGATGTCAAGCGTGAAGGTGAGGATATCACAATTCTCGCGACATCACGGATGGTCTTGCACGCACTCACCGCCGCAGATACGCTTGCCGACGAAGGCATATCCGCTGAAGTCATCGATCCGAGAACGCTGATGCCACTTGACAAAGACAGCATCCTTGACTCTGTCCGGAAAACGAATCGGTTGCTCATTGCGCACGAAGCCGTCGGTAGAGCGGGGTTCGGCGCGGAGATCGCAGCACTTGTGGTGCGGGAGGCGTTTGATTATCTCGATGCCCCGATTGAGCGGGTCGCAGCGATGCCGGTGCCTGTTCCTTTCGCGCCGGTGATGGAGAACTTCGTTATTCCGAATGCGGAGCAGATCGCAGATGCGGCACGGAAGCTGGTCCGTTATGAGATTTGAATTATACGTCGTAAGCACTGCAGGCGGGTTTTGAAACCCCGTCTGCGTGTTATTTAGAATTTGCAGAACTTACGCAATTTTGACTTCAGCCCGTTCTGTTAGATGAGAATTTTCGGAGAAAACAGCGGTCTCCTGCCACAAACTGGAAAGTTTTGCGGCGTACTCGCCCAGATGCGAAGTGCATCGTGCTACAAAAGAGCAGTATGCGTAAGTCCTAATTTGCTCAAGGTCTAAGTCTCTTCCGTCGTCACCAACTTCTGATATGCCCGCGTTAGACTTAAAACGATGGGTGTCCACACCGTCGTCGCTACCATTGCCGTAATTGAGAACGCAATACCCGGAATCGTCTGGACAGCCAATTTTACCAATCCAATTATGGCTGCACCGCCGCTCTTTGAGGACCGATACACAAACGAGTCAACCAACTGTTTCGCACGATAGCGTGAATCGTAAGAGAGCGGCATATAGAACAATTCTTTCGCTGCCCGGAAAATCGAGTAATCCAAGGCTTTAAAGATGACGTATGCAGCTGTCCCACTCCGAAGCGACGGAGAAATTGTCAGGACAAGACTACTGACGAGATGAACGATCGGAATACAGACGTGAGTAATGCGGAGGGCGACAAATCTGAGTGCCAACGGTACGACCACCAATTGCAAGATACCGGCGGCAAGTCCAAGATACCCATACACGCTCCCGAAAAATGCTGTTCGTGCATCTTTATCAGTTATCTCCATTTCTGTCAAGTCATTGAAACGGAGATCCAGCACGGTAGACACCAACTGCGTGCTTAAGATTAGTATCCCCATAAAAAGCAGATATCTGGAGCGAAGGAGCGTTTTTGCGCCGAGGTGTCCAAGCCTTCCGCCAGCCTCTTCTTCGCTCGGTTTCGGTTCACCACCGAATCTATAAGCAATCACACTGAAAACTGCTGCAGGTACGAGAGAACCCGCTGCGAAAAGTAGTAGCGCTTCAGACCCCAATACCTCTGCCCATCTGCTTACAAGCATACCACCGGCAAATGAACCCATAGACGCAACGGCACAGAAAGGTCCGTTAATACGTTTCGCTTGTTCGGTTGTCAGTACACTGTTGACGAATGACCAGAACTGTTCAATGACGATGACGATATACGCTTCGCGGAATACGTAGATGATCACCGCAGCGAAATTCATGCCACGGACAAGTGCAGCGTAGCATCCGAGGATTAAGATACCAGAGAAAAGTGAGGTTATTGCCAAAGCATACGTCGCGCCCCGCCAGGAGAGTAGGCGACCGTAGCAGTAAAGCATCACGATCATACTCGGCGAAATCAACGCCATACCAAACATGAGATTATCGGCACCATACGCCTCAATGAATAGTGACGAGGACACGGAACGGATAAACTCGTAACCGAATAACACGAAAGCGGCAGCACTACTAATTGCGATGGCGGCATAAATAAGTCGTCGTGGAAACATTGTGTTGGATGGGTCCCTTCAAAAAAAATCTATTATCGTCTCGGAATTTCATCTTCAGTCGGACGCGGGTTATGAACCCAATGTCCGCTCGGATCATTGCCTCTGGCGATGATGGCGCGTTGGTTCCAATTGTTTGCGGCGTGGACCTCCGGCGGCACGAACCGCATCGTCAACCCGCAACGTCGTCGATCTGATGTGTTCGGTTCGGAACCGTGTAATAACAGGTCCGAATGTAGCGACATCTGTCCGGCTTTCATCTCAAACGGAAAAGGCGCGTCGCCGTATTCTGTCGCACCATGCACCGTCTGACCCAGTACATTCTTCTCCTCTGCGGTGCTCCGCTCAAATGCGATCTGACCGTGCAGATGCGATTTCGGAATAACCGTCATCGCACCGTTTTCGACTTCAGCATCATCAATCGCGAGCCACACAGTGACGGTTTTGCTTGGGGACAGGGGCCAATACGAGGCATCCTGATGCCAACTCACCTGCTTCACATCACCCGGCAGCTTGCAGAAGTAGTGTGTTCCCCAACAGATCAACGTCTCACCGAGTAGGTCTTGCACATAATCCAATATCCTCTTTTCAGTAACAAGGTCGTGAAGACCGGTGCAAGTGGTGTGCCATCCGTTGATGGAGTAACTATTCATTCCTGCTGCCAACGCCTTTTCCATGAGTTGATCGAAATAGACGCGGTGTTCTGCGATCTCTGCCTCAGAAAAGACATCCAGGGGTGAGATGAATCCGTTTTCATTGAAATGCTCGATTTGGGCGTATGTTAACGTTAATGGATTCTCGTTTTCAACCGGAAAAAACTGAAGTTTTCGTTTGAGTTCCGGCATTGCATCCGTAATAGGCATCGAAGCGTCCTCGTTTCCTTAGGTGTATCAGAATAGGACTTACGCAATTTTGACCGTAACACTTGGTTTTAGAGGCAGATGCGAAAAAACACAAGCATTTGGGGACACAGGAGACCAACAGTCTCATATCCTACAAAAGAGCACAGTGCGTAAGTCCTACGTATCGTCAAGTATAATACCAAATTTTTGCCTATTTGTCAATCGGGGTTAAAGAAAATAATACTTCTCCCGTTCCGCCTCTGGCGTACGGTCGGGGCGCGTTCGATACCAGCGGAAATGTTCGTAGTGCGAAGTATAGTGTTCGCCATCACGGCTGTCGTTGTAACTAAGAAACAACATTCGCCGAGCACTGTTGGATTTATTCGGTGCCGCAGCGTGTGGCGTGAAACAGGTAAAGATCGCTATGTCGCCGGGTGCTAACTCCACGTGGACGTGTTCCTCGTTTGCGAGGCGTTCACGGTCAACCTGTCCCTTGTCAAGAGAACCGGGTTCATGTAAAAATCCTTGATGATGACCTGTCCACAGTTGTGTGCATCCGTTCTCTTTCGTGCTTGCGTCAAGTGCGACGGAAACCGTAAGGAGACTGTGCGGGAATCCCTGCCACCAATTGTAATCCTGATGGAGTCCGTTACCGTGGCTCTCCGGCGGCTTGAAAATCAGTTTATCTTTGAACAGCACAGCTTCATAACTCTTTCCTGCTACCGAAAATCGCACGCAAAAGATGCGAACCGATAAACAGGAAAATACCAAATAAAAATAAAATCAAAAAACTAAAGAAAATACGCAAAATAAAACCTCCAAACATTCACACGCGCAGCAGGCACGCAGTGTTAGGTTTTTTACTTAACAAATATTGAGAGAAAAAAACATTTTTTTCTTGACAAAATTGTTTTTTTTCTTATAATTAAAGCAGTACCGTTGAAATAGCCCAAGAATAGCCCTGCTTAGAAGGCTGTAGTATCGCTGAAACAGCATAAAAGCTTTCTAAAAGCAGCCTAAATTGCTGAAATAGTCTACCTAAAGGTGGTCTAAAGGCTGTTCAAAGGCCTAAAACATCGCCTGCAAATCATGCGGTGTCTCCTTTCTTTACTTTTTTTGTATGGATTTGAAAAATCTTTACTTTATTTGTATGGATTGGAAAAAGTTGTGATCCTCCTTTAATTCCGGTATGTCATCAACATCAAAAATTTCGGATGAACACATCTAAAGCGGTATAGTTTGTAAATTAGTTGCTACAAACGACGCACTTTCGAGTGCGTGAAATTTCTGAGCCTATATTGGGCTGTATTATATTTTAAGTGAAAAGGATACGAAAATTGTGAAAAATAGTCAAGAAAATTTTTTAGCGGACAGGAAAAACGATAAAAAGTCGTGATTTCTTGTCCGCTGAAAAAAAAATGATTAAAATTCCGATATATGGTATCTTATTAAGCACTGAAATATGCCTAATGGATAGTTCAGTTGGGCAGTCACTTTCTAATAGAGTGTAAACTTTAAAAGAAAGCGCGCCGTTACGTATTAACGGTACGTACGACGCTTGACACTGACAAAGAACGATTTTGACAGTGCCAAGTTTATTGTATCAAGTATAGGTTTTTAAATCTATTGCTTTGTTTATTATGAACTTGGCTACCCATTTCGGGATGGTTCGCTTATGCAAGTTCATCCGTCTACATATCTTATCGCATCAGCAGCCGCTGTTAAATACCCTCGCATTTATACTTTATTCTTCATAAGACCTTTCACGCCAAGTAGCGTGATACAAGCATGGTGTTTATTAATTTAGGCATCATGGGGCAGGAAAAAAAGAATGCCGCAGGTATTGTGATTACCCACGGCGTTTCGCACTGCCAAAAGTTCTGGTTTTGACAGTGCCGAGTTAAGTGAGGGTGTTTCATAAATAA
>JAAXHL010000043.1 GCA_012270865.1 Candidatus Poribacteria bacterium
AACACGCACCGCTGGACGAACCGCTATTACCAATACGAAACGGAGACGTTTTCCAGCAGAACCTCCGAGACGACGGTGCGGTGGTTAGAGGAAAACCATCGCGCGGGTCCGTTCTTCCTCTGGGTTGATTTCTTTGATCCGCATGAACCTTGGGATCCACCTGAATATCTCGTCAAACGCTACGATCCGGACTATACCGGTCCGCCGATGCTACACCCGAACTACGGTCTGTCGTCCCTCTTTACGGATGCGGAATTGCACAACCTCTGGGCACACTACGCCGGTGAGTCCGAGCTCGTTGACCGACACATCGGACGGATTTTGCAGAAGGTGGAAGATTTGGAATTATGGGACGATACGCTCGTCGTTGTGCTGTCCGACCACGGGATGTCTATCGGCGAACACAGTAGGACAGGCAAATCCAACATTGATCCTGAAGATGCCCGTTACTGGCCCACCTACCCAGAAATCAACCATGAGATGTTCTTGATTGCGGGTGGCGATGTTCCATGTGGGCAACGCTTGGATCTCATCGCGCAACCAATGGATATTATGCCGACGCTCTGCGAATTGGCTGGCGTTAACTTGGATCCACCAAAACCGTTTGAGGGACGTTCTTTCGCACAAGCACTCCTCAATGGCGATGCACAACATAGAGAATACGCCGTAACGGGTTGCCATATCGGTGCGCGAGACGATAGTGTACCACGTCGAGCGACAGTGCCGTTCCTCGTTACTGAACGTTGGGGATACGCACCTGTCGGTGAATACGGTAGACCGGAGTTGTTTGACTTACCCGCAGATCCGATAGCCGAGAACAACATCGCCGCGGATCACATGGGACTCGTCAAGGAGCTGCACGAACGCTTTATGTCGCATCTCACAGAGCATAACGCACCTGAAAAGTTCCTCGACCTCTGGAAAGAGGAGCCTTCCGGTGATGGACGCGGCAAATGGTCGATTGACTATCCAGATGACTCGGATGAATAGGACAGCGAAGGTTAACATCAAAAGAGAGGCTTTAGGTAAAGACAACCTAAAGCCTCTCTTCATATAATCACGGTTAGTTTAATTCAGACATGCGCCTACTCGAAAACCTCAAATTCGCCATCTTTGACAATTAAGATGATTGGATCATAGACTGCGT
>JAAXHL010000076.1 GCA_012270865.1 Candidatus Poribacteria bacterium
GCGTAGCCGAACGGCGGGCTGAGGAAGGACATCTGCATGTTCACCAGGTACAGCACCCCGAACCACAGGATCTCGTCCCTGCCGTCCACCGCTGGGCCGCCCAGAATCCCGTTGAAGGCCATGGATTCGATGATCGGCACGAAAATGGGCACGGTGAGCAGCAGGATGCCCACCCAGTCCAGGAACATGCCCAGGAACACCAGCATGACCATCATGAGCAGCAGGATGCCGTAGGGATTCAGCCCGGTGCCGAGGATGCCGTCGGTAATGAATTCCCGGCCGCCCTGCAGGATGAAGAAGCCGACGAAAATGGAGGCGCCGAACATGATCCACAGCACCATGGCCGAGGCGCGCGCCGTGGTGATGGACGCCTCGCGCAGCGCCTGCAGGCTGAAGCGCTTGTGCATGGCGGCGACGATCATGGCGCCGAAGGAGCCGATGCCGGCCGCCTCAACTGGCGTGGCGATGCCGCCGAAGAGCAGGCCCAGAACGAGGAACACCAGGAAGATCGGCGCGATCAGATTCAGCAGCAGGCGCAGCTTCTCGCGCAGGTTGACGCGCTCTTCCCTGGGTAGCGCCGGACCGAGGCTCGGGTTGATCCACGAGCGCAGGACGATGTAGCCGATGTACAGGCTGGACAGCATCAGGCCCGGCACCACCGATCCCAGGTAGAGCCGGCCCACCGACTGCTGCGCCACCACGGCGTAGAGAATCGCCAGGATGGACGGCGGGATGAGGATGCCGAGGGTGCCGCCGGCCATGATCGAGCCGAGGGCGATCTTGTGGTCGTAGTTGCGCCGCAGCATGGCCGGCAGGGCAATGATGCCCATGGTCACCACGGCGGCGCCGATCACCCCCACCATGGCCGCCAGGATGGTAGACGCCACGATGGTGGCTGCCGCCAGACCGCCCCGCAGGCCGCCCATCCACTTGTAGACGACGTCGAACATTTCTTCGATCAGCCCGGCGCGCTCGAGCATCGAGGCCATGAAGATGAAGAGCGGGATGGCCGCCAGGTCGGGATTGGCCATCAGCGGGTAGATGCGCACGGGGATGATGTTGATCATGGTCGGGCCGCCGACCAGATAAATGAAGACGACGCCCAGCCCGCCGACCACGAA
>JAAXHL010000180.1 GCA_012270865.1 Candidatus Poribacteria bacterium
ACTCAACATTGAACGACTACTAGAGCATATCATCCGTGTCGGAGGAATGTTCGTCATTCCAGCTGACCGATTTGACACAAGCACCTATTCAAAAATCGGTGACACACCGACTACTTATTATTACGAGAATTACTCTGGAGGTATTGGTGTTGCTAAAAAACTTTTCAGCGTTTGGCAAGAAGTTTTGAAGAAAGGAATTGAAATTGCAGAGAACTGTGAATGCCGTTCGGGATGTCAGAATTGCATTGAGCCAGCAAAAAATTACAACACCAGCAATGCAGAGGACAAAATAGATAAAAGAGGCGGTATTGCATTGGCAACACACATTCTTGAGAAGGTAGAGCGGGGACCTGATCGGAAATTCCAAGACGGAATGATGGTTCCGGTATAAAGTTTCTTTTACGGGTTACTTTAATGGAGGTATCTATGGATTTTATCGAAGAACTCAATAACCTCTCCAGCCGTATACTGGATTACAAAGACAAGGTAAAAGGCGAACAGGCTACGATAGATGCCTTTGTCAAGCCCTTTATACGTGCTTTGGGATATGACGATACTAATCCGACAGAAGTCGTGCCTCAATTTACCGCTGATATTGGCACAAAACAGGGCGAAAAGGTTGACCTGACTATTCTCAAAAATGATAAAGCCATCATGCTGATTGAGTGCAAAGATTGGCGTTCAAATCTTCCTAAAGAAGACGTTTCACAACTTTTCCGTTACTTTACAGCCGTTACAGAAGCTCGAATCGGTATATTAACCAACGGTGTTCTGTATAGGTTTTACACAGATTCGGAAAAACCAAACGTTATGGATACCAAACCTTTTTTTGAATTCAACATGTCCGACATTCAGCCATCTTTGGTCAATGTGCTCAAAAACTTTACCAAAGACAAATTTGATTTGGATAATGCTCGCTTTATTGCTGCAGACTTAAAACATCGAGGAGAGATAAAGCAAATCCTGATAGAACAACTGGAAACACCTACGAATGGTTTTGTTAGATTTTTCTACGAGGCTATAAAACCGCAGATGGAAATACAAGATTTCGCAAACGTTGTTAAGCGCGCGTTTCATGAGTTTCTGGATGAACAGAGCGAAGAAGAACCTAATGGAAGTGATGAACAGAGCGAGGAAGAACCTAAAGGCAGTGATGAAAGTCCCTTGAAGTTTACAAACCTTAGAGTTACTATGCATAATGGGGATGTTATACATCATTATAACGGAAAAGACACCTATATTGAGGTCCTTGAAAAGTTAGAACTGGAAGAAGTCATGCGTGTTCGCCCTAACATCGTATCAACAGAGCAGTTTTCCTACGCCACTAAAGGAATTAAGCGAGGGAGATTTTGGGTAAGAGGGACGATCGGTTTTAGTACACGTGATAAAAAAGTGGAACTTGAAAAAATAGCTGATTTACTTGGTGTTTCGTTACGTGTAGAGCAAGTTGAAAAGAAACCAAACCCCGGTTGAGTTTCGTGTCCTATTTACGAATTCATAGGCTAACGAATCCTCTATCCAGCCTAAACTTTCGGGTATATTATATTCATAAGTTGGGTTTCACTGCGTTCAACCCAACCTACGAGTTAAGTTACCTGTAATTTTAAGGTGGACAGAGCACTGAAAACTTACTGCTGATTGCTGATGGCTGACGGTCTCCGAGAGCCAATTTCTACCAATCCGCCACACTGCCATCGGTATCATAATAGAACTCGCCGCCGAGTTCTTCTGGGTAGGTATCAAGCGTCTGTTCCGCTTCTTTCGGGTCAATCTCAAAACCGAGTCCCGGTTTTGTCGGTAACTCAATGTGTCCATCTGTGACTTGCCAATTTTCAGTGAACAGACCGTCACCTAACCCTGCATCAATCTGCTCTTGAATCAGGAAGTTCGGCACAACGGCATCTACATGAAGGGAGGCAGAAAAAGCAACGGGACCGATAGCACAATGCGGTGCGATGTGCATATAATAGACCTCCGCCATGTTCGCAATCTTTTTCAGTTCAGTAATACCACCGGCGTGGGAGGTATCGGGTTGTAGGTAAGCGACCGCCTGTTTTTCAAAGACCTCGCGGAAACCCCAACGCGTCAGCAGCCGTTCACCCGTCGCAATCGGAAACGGCACGTGGTCAGAGACTAACTTGAGTGCGTCTACATTCTCTTGCGGAACAGGTTCCTCAACGAACATCGGACGCATCCCTTTAAGTTCATGACAAATCTCAACAGCGAGCGCGGGGGTCATCTTACCGTGAAAATCAAATGCGAGTTCAACATCGGGTCCGACCCACTCGCGCATGAGATAGGCGCGTTCGACAAAAGCATCAATCACAGCAGGCGGTTCGTGTCCACGCCATTTGCCACCGGGTCCGCTTTTAAACGCCGTATAACCGCCTTGCTGTTGTAGAAATTCGAGACGCTCTTTCGCCGAGGCTTTTCCTTCGTCCGTCAAACTGCCGATACCCCAATGAGCATAGACACGGATACGGTCACGCACGGCACCGCCTAAAAGTTGATAGGCAGGCACATCGTAGTATTTTCCAGCGATGTCCCACAACGCCTGATCGATACCGGACAAAGCGGACATCAGGATATTACCGCCTCTGAAGAACGCGGAACGATAGACGTGCTGCCAGTGGTGTTCAATTCGTAACGGGTCTTTGCCGATAAAATAGTCGGCAAGTTCGGTGACAGCCATACACGTGCTTCTCGGTTTACCTTCGAGTGTGGTTTCGCCCCACCCGACGATACCGGTATCCGTTGTGATTTTAACGAGGCGCGTCCGGCGACGCGGGTAAAATTGTTCAATGGTTGCAATTTTCATTTTTTTAACTATGGTCTCCTTGTCCCCGCGCCATTTCATTACGCGGTGGTTTCTGATTAGGTATCAACTCTATTTGATGATTTCAATGTTTCTTTTATAGTAGCCTCAAAACCTGTAGCTCGTAACGTAATGGAGAGCGGGTCTACGGAACACACCTCATAGTTTATAGTAAAATCCGAAAATAAATGAACACTTGTCCGAAGATAACCCCCCTAACCCCCCTTATCAGGGGGGAATAAGATGGGAATTACTTCGATTTGATGTGTTTAAATAATTATGGGCTTTGCTATAAAGGCACGGTGTCACTCCGCAAGGAAAATAAAAAAGTAGCCTCAAAATCCGTAGCTCGTAATGTAATGGAGAGCGGGTCTACGGAGAGGTGCTTTATAAGTAAAACCCTCCTGACCGAACCGCAAGGAAAAATAAAAATATGTCTTCACAACCGAATATTCTTTTTATGATTGCCGACGACCATCGGTGGGATGCCATCGGCGGTATGGGGGATCCAACCGTCCAAACACCCACTATGGATTCACTCATGGCACGCGGAACAACTTTCCGCCAGACACACATTATGGGTTCACTTGTCGGAGCGGTTTGCGTACCGAGCCGTGCCGCTGTCCTTACCAGTGCAAATCTTTTTCGTAGCGGCGGAAACCAGATTAACCGAGATTTAGCCGTCTGGCCACAGGTCATGCGCGAGGCAGGGTATCACACATTTTTTTCCGGTAAGTGGCACAATGACAGACAAACATTTAACAATAGTTTTGACGATGGTGCGACAATATTCTTTGGTGGAATGGGCAATCAATATAAGGTGCCAATTTTCGATTTCGATTCGACAGGTGCTTATCCGCAAGATGCCCGATATATCGGGGACAAGTTTTCTACGGAACTGTTCACTGATTCGGCAGTGCAATTTATAGAAAACTACGACCGAACGGACCCATTTTTCATCTATCTCTCTTTCACTTCACCGCACGATCCTCGGACACCGCCAGGTGAATACGCAACAATGTATAAACCTGAGGATGTTCCGGTCCCAGAAAATTTCCTTCCTGAACACCCGTTCGATAACGGCGAAATGCGGATTCGGGATGAAATGTTAGCACCGTTCCCACGCACGCCTGAAATCGTTCAGCAACACATCGCGGACTACTACGGCATGATTAGCAGCCAAGATGCCGAAATGGGGCGCGTTCTGCAGACATTAGAAGCGAAAGGACAGCTCGACAACACCATCGTCATCTACACTGCTGACCACGGACTCGCTGTCGGACAGCACGGACTGTTCGGTAAACAGAATGTTTATGACCATAGCATCCGCGTACCCTCAATATTCGCCGGACCAGGGATCCCTCAAGGCACAACAGTTGACGCTCTCACTTACTTGTATGATGTCTTTCCGACCGTCTGTGATTTAACCAGTGTCGAGTGTCCGGATACGACTGAAGGATGTAGTTTAGTGCCGTTGATGGAGGGGTGTGTGGAACAGGTACGGGCTACAGTCTTCGCTGCGTATAAGGATATTCACCGCACTGTCAGTGATGGACGTTGGAAATTGATCCGTCACTACGTCTCCGAAGATACAGGCAAAGGTACGGATTACATTCAACTCTTCGATCTGGAGCAGGATCCGTGGGAAACAACAAATCTCGCTGATCTGCCTGAACATACCGACCGTATCCGCTCCCTTGCTGCAGATATGCAGATGTGGCAAAACGAGACGGACGATTTCATGAAGGACACACCCATCTTGTTACAGCAATAGGCACGCGCCATTGTGCCGTAATCAATTAGAGGGGACTGGAAGATTGGAAGGACTTCCCTTCTTTTCTTCCAGTCTTCCACTTTTTAACGTATTCAAACCCTAACTTCCCAATCCGCTGTGACCAATGGCGATCAGTCGCGCAGCCTGTTCCGCTGCATCGGCTATCAAGCGTGCAGCGTCTTTAACTGCGTCCTCTAATTCCATCGGTTCTTGTGCGATCCCCAACATCGCGTCAATGCCAGCCTCGTAGACGGCTTCGGCACCTTCACCGATACCACCCGCAATTGCGATAACAGGAATATTGTGTGCCTTTGCGACTTTCGCAACACCGACAGGCGTTTTTCCGAATGCAGTCTGAAAATCGAGTTGCCCCTCACCCGTGAAGACGAGCGCAGCACCTTTCACACGTTCCGTGAGGTTAACAGCATCGACCATAATATCAACGCCGAGTCGCAACTCAGCGTTAAGAAACGCCATCAGCCCAGCGCCGAGTCCTCCGGCAGCCCCGGCACCCGGAATATCATTAAAAGACTTGCCGAGTGTCCGCGTCAAGACTTCATCAAAACGTGTCAAATATGCGTCCAGCGTTTCGATTATCTCAGGCGTAGCACCCTTCTGCGGTCCGTAGACGTGAGATGCCCCGTCAGGTCCCGTCAACGGATTGTTGACATCACAGGCGACAACGGTTTCAGTTTCCGCAATAGCAGGATGCAAGCCCGACATATCTATTGACCTTAGTTGTGCGAGACCTTCACCGCCGCGCGGAATCTGTTGACCCTCTTTGTTCAGTAACCGGATACCGAGTGCCTCTGCCATTCCGGCACCACCATCGTTCGTCGCACTGCCGCCGATACCGATGATTAAGCGTCTACATCCCGCCTCCAAAGCGGCGTGAATCAGCTGCCCGGTGCCGTAAGTCGTCGTACGGAGCGGGTCTCGTTCATGCGGTGCGACGAGTGTGAGTCCGGAAGCGGATGCCATCTCAATGACAGCCGTCCCTGAATCAGCGAGGATGCCGAACTGTGCGTCCACCTCGTTTCCGAGAGGTGCCAGTACGCGTTGTGTTCGGAGGTGTCCACCGGTAGCGTCAACGAGCGATTGTACGGTCCCTTCGCCGCCGTCCGCCATCGGAATCTTATCAATAACAGCATCGGGGAACACGCGCCGAAGTCCCTGCTCAATCGCACACGCAGCTTCGAGAGCACTGACGCTACCCTTGAATGAATCAGGTGCAACTACAATTTTCATAATGGAAAGTCTATCACAAGCACCGCAACGTGTCAAGTTCAAAGCAGTGGTCAAAAACGCCGCACCATTTCGAGACTCCAAAACCGGGGTTCATTGACGTAACCCGTCAGATTGTTGAAATCGATGCCACCTGTCGGAGATGTATCGTTGAGGATATTGCGCCCGATAAGTGCCACTTCTATGTCGGCTTGAGGCAACAAGCACGCAAGTCGAACACCGCCTTCCAAGAGCCAATCATCAGCATATTCCACAGAATCGTAGAGAAAGAATCGCACTCGGCTGCGATACGCCCAATCCGTGGACGCAACGAAGCGTATACCTGCTGGCAGTGAGAAAGCGTAACTTAGTGCCATATCCGCAATCCAACCCGGTGCCTGCGGTAGACTGTTGCCATCAATAGCGAAAATTCCGTCAGCAACAGAGGGGTCTAACACCGTACACGGTGCGCCACACCCCTGTATCGCTAAATTCGGATCGTCAATACGCGTCTGATTGTAACTGAGACCCGCTGAGATTTCCAACGCCGTGATTGGTGCGAAAGTCAATTCCGCCTCCACACCGCGCCCAATCGTGCTGTCGGCGTTCACCAACCGATTAAAATTCGTCTCACCGCCGACGGCAGTCAATTGCTGATCCTGCATGAAGTACTGGAATGCCGCCATATTTAGATGCAGCCGCTGTTCCCAGAAACGCAATTTCGTGCCGCCTTCAAAAGAGTGAATCGTCTCGGTATCAGCGACAGTGACCACGTCCCCGAATAGCAAGCGTCCTTGGATACTCGGTGCGCGAAACCCGCGCGCCGCCCGTAAATACGTCTGCACGTTCTGCGAAACTTGATAGCGGAGACTCAGATCCCCGCTCCACACCGTGTCCTGCGGATTCTGATGGATAGGACTCAACGGACCTGCTCCGGTAACAGCGGGTGCTTGATCCCGCCACGCCGTATAGTCTTTCACATCGTCAGACAGTCGTAGACCGACACCCAACTCCAGGTCTTCAAACATCTGGAAGGTCAAGGCTGCAAATGCTGCCCGTGCCGTGGATTCCTGTTCTTGCCGTGCTACACCGTCTAAGGCACCATCCGCCAGTGTATCGTAGTTGAAGTCCTCCATCTCCACGAACTCACGGAAATAGTACAATCCGAACTGATACGTAAGACGGCGCGCCGCCGGACTCATGAAGCGAACCTCTTGACTAAATTGCTGCAACCTCGGAATGCCGGACGCGGTTTCAGAAGGAAACGGAATTTCGCCGGGACCGCTCACTGGCAGAAAAGCAGCCCCGTATCCGCCATCAATGTCTCCGCGCGCAAAATTAGTGAGTCGTTCAAATCCTGTCAACGAAACCAGTTGGAAGTCCCCAATATCGTAGCGTACTTCGACACCAATACCTTGTGTGCTTAGGGTCTGTTCATTACGTCCATCGTGTGCGATGCGGTCGCGCATAAAATCCGACACAAGACCCCCTTCACCGGGTGTTAGGATATTGGCACGAAACAGACGCGCTGTGCCATCAAGATCGCGCGCATGGACTTTGAACCGTGCTTCTAACGCCGGTATAGGTGTCCACAACAGTTGTAAACGACCTGCCAAATCCTGATGCCCACCTAAAGCGTTATCTTCACCCGTATGCTCGTTATCGACCCAGTCGTCTCGCCACTGTGCCAGCACTGAGAGCCGAGCGGAAAGCACAGACGGAACGATCGGACCCGATATAGCACCCTCAATATTGCTGCTGTTGAAGCGTCCGTAACTCACCCGTCCGTATCCCTCTAAGGTCTGTGTCGGGCGCGCCGATTCAAACTTCACAGTCCCCGCAGGTGTATTGCGTCCAAACAGTGTCCCTTGCGGTCCGCGTAGTACTTCAACTCTATCCAAATCAAAGGCTGGAAATCCCTTTAACATTGCGTTTTCGAGTACAACGCCGTCGTAGAGCAGCGAAACCGGCTGCGAAGCGTTGAGATCAAAGTCTGTATTACCGAGACCACGGATGTAGAAGCGCGGAAAAATACGTCCAAACGACGACTCCACCTGTAAACTCGGCGTGCGGTTCGACAAAAAACGGACATCCATACCTGACGAACGCAAGGCGTCAAACCGATCGCCACGCAGTGTAGAGACAGCGAGTGGTACCTCAAAAGACCGTTGCTCACGTTTACGAGCCGTAACCACGATCTCTTCCAACCGGACGACCTCTTCGGTTTCTTCTTGGGCAACGACAGTTAAACCTATAGATATCAGTATCAAAAGCACTAAACCATAAAATTGTTTACTAAAGTTCATATCTTCCTCAAAATAACATAAATTGGGTTTCGTATAAAACAGGGTTGTGGTCGTAGAATCCACATCATAATATGGCATAACTATGGACGATATTGTAGCATACTAAACCAAAAAGTCAACGAATAGCGCATTTTTTCTTGTTATAACGCCAGTTTGATTAATCATTTCGGATGCGTTGCAAGGTCTATTTCCACATCACAGAACCGTGAATCGTAGCACAAACTGTTAGTTTGTGGTGTATACAGCGCAAATTAACAGTGGACGCTACATAAGTCCAACTTTTATCAAACTCACGTTGTTATAGGAGCGATCTCTGGGTCGCGACATTTACTGACAACACAACGAAAAAAATTGCTTGACATCAGATACAAATATGTGTCAAAATCCAAAGCAAACAATCTTGGAGGTAATACCAGTCAACTACCCCAAGCTAAAGCAT
>JAAXHL010000002.1 GCA_012270865.1 Candidatus Poribacteria bacterium
CAGAACGTTTTTCCGCCCTGAAGGTCGTCACCGTCGTCACCTTCAACGTTCCAACGTGTTTGCGTCATTTGTAGTATTCTTCAAGGGTGTTCGCGTAATTGCGTCTCTAAATTTGGATGCGTTACTCAGCACGCTGACAACAATCCAGGGAATTTCGGATACGAGGCTGGGTCGAAATACAATTCGCTTATTCGCCGGGACGACATGTTATTGTTTCCTGCGACCAATTAGGATAGACCTTGCTCTACTTACCGCCGACGCAAAAGTTTTAAATCTCATGCAGACAAAGCATGCTGCCAAAGGTTGTCGCCAATGCGTTAGCAGAAATATACAGAGGAAAATATGGCTGAAGTTGAACGTACTATCGACATTTTGGCTATTTGCGACGAATGGAAGCCCTCGAAGGGTGGTTTGTCTGCATTTAACCGAGAATTGGTTATCAATTTGGCAAAGGAGTCACGGGGAAAAGTCAATGTACATTGCTACGTGTCCGAAAGCGATGAAGCAGACAGAGAAGACGCGAAAAAGAATGGTGTAAACTTAGTGACAGCACAGAAGATACCTGGTACGGCAAACCCTCACGAATGGTTGAAGTTTCCACCGCCAGAAATACCCAATGTTGATGTAGTGATTGGGCATGGGAGGAAGTTTGGCTTGCCGGCTTATTTTATAAAGAAGTTTATACCCTCCAAGCTGTTGCAGTTTGTGCACGTATATTGTCCCGATCTAGGAAAGTATAAGACGTTAAAACGCACCGCTAATTGTCTACGACCTGATACAATCGATGAAAACGAAGGAAAGCACGCAGATGAAAAAGAACTTTGTGAAGTAGCCGATGCAGTAGTAGCAGTGGGGCCCGCGCTGCAGCAGAAGTATCAGAGAGATCTCGCGGATATCGATGTCCAAGTATTTACCCCGTGCATTTCTGCGAGCTTTTTGGTGAATCAGCCTCCCCGATGGCAGGGAGCGGGGGCAGAAGGTTTGAAGGATTTCACATGTCTGGTTTGTGGTCGAGCAGACTTTGAGGATCGCGAACTCAAAGGCTACGACGTTATTGCAAACGCGATAGGCTCCCTTGGAAAGAAATTTCAGTTGAAGTTTGTTGGTTCCCCAGCTTGTAAACAAAGAAAACTAGAGAAGTGGTTTCTAAAGAATACTAACATAACTCGTGAACAATTGACAATTTGCCGTTTTGTTGACCAATCTCAACTGAAAAAACTGTTTTGCAGT
>JAAXHL010000150.1 GCA_012270865.1 Candidatus Poribacteria bacterium
GAAATTTTTCTTCACCTGTCATGTGTACGAACTCCTTTCGTTATGGCTATCAGTCGTCAGCCGTCGGCTGTCAGCCATCGGTATTCCGTTGTCACAACTTTTCCTATTTCGTTAGATGCCTCTGATAGTTGAAAGTCAAACGATTTTCCGATCTTTTGGTGCAGTTACTTCAAAGTCGAAACCGCCGAGTACGTCGCCATTTATTTCCAATTCAAAACGGTGCCACCCAAGACACGCCTTTCCGTCATCGAACTGCTTCAGCGACGGCAATGGAAACAGGGATTTCTCATAACCGACACGTTGTCGGGGTTTCAACTTCCGTTGGCTGAGACGGTAGCGTTTACGTGTGATGTGACCCGTCGGACGTTTATATGCAACAGCGTAATACGTGAGGATCGTCTGTTCCGCATCGGATTCGCTCTGTAGACTGAACGAAAAATGGAAAGCGTCGTTGATGGGGAGTGCCAGACGTTCAGATTGTAGTGCGGTTAACGTGATGTCTGCCTTGCCCAACTTCGGCACCGCACCCAGACCGAGCAGTTTAAAAGCGCGTTCGTCCCCGATCTTCACCTGATATTTCAGAGCCTGCTTGAGCATCTTCTGCGTTTCCGGTTTACCAGTCTTGCTCCACCGCTCCAACGTAGCGTATCCCGCTTCCGGGTAATCCTTGACGATATCGCGCATATCCGTAGCGACGTGTTCCCGAACCCGCGCATCGGGGTCGTCCTTGAGTGTCTCTAAGAGTGCCAAGATCGGTTGTGGGTCTTCGATAAACGGACGCAACCATTTTTGCCACGTGCCACGCATGCAAAGCGATGCCGCCACGAACAGACGGAGGTTCGCGTTTTCGTCCCTGACCCATTCCGCAAAACGTTCAAAACACTGATCCGCGTCTTTGATGAGAAACGCACGGATATCGCCGCCGCGGGTACACCGATGTTTTGCGAGTTCACAGAACGCGTCCAGCGATGCGTCGAAATCCGCTAACCCGTAGCGGCTGATGAAATGGGAGATTGGTCGTAGACGCGTCTCGACTTCCGGTGTCGGGTTTTGCGTCGGTTCCGATGGTGCCTCACGCGCAACGAAATCCATCAAGATAGCGAGTGCATCGGCGTAATCCTGTGGTAGATGCTGACGTAGGACGTGCCCGATGGCATGCGTCACATTATAGATGGTCTGTCCTTCCATCACCGTCCGGACATCCGCAACGAAGCCAGACACATCAAATTCGGGATAGATCCGCTGAATCTTTTCACCGATGACCAGACCATCTTGCGTCAGATCAAAAAGCGTGCGTTGCTTTCTCATGTTCAAGGGTTCCTTCATTTTCGAGCCCTTAATTCCCGTAGATGTGAAAATGATAACATATCCGAAGGACGGATGTCAATTATTATACTATTAGTGGGCAGGATCCTTCAATTTTAAGAAATTATTGGATTTTAGGTCTTTTTTTGCAGGATCCGGTGCGAAATGCTGCGATAGGCTGCGACAGGCTGCGAATTTTTCAGCGAATTTTTAAAATACATAATATATATTAAGTATTAACGCCTGCGAAAAGGACAACACCAAAGATGGACAATTGAATGCCCCTGCATGAATGGGTTCTTTGAGTATCGCTTTTCTGCTATTTCTACCTGTTTCTCAGCGCGCCGGTCTCTGTCATCTGGTATTGAAAGTTTCTTTTGTGGGTTACCACTCCTGTGGCGTATACGAGGCGTGTAGTCTTGAGATATTTGCGAGTTGTGCTTCCAGTGTTTTGAGGGACAGAAATAATTTTATCAAGTGCTGTTCTTCCTTCAACCGGAGGTTATACCATTTCAGGAGCGACTGATCTGTTGCCTTGAGATTTCGGAAAGCGTCGTCCCGTATCTCTGGCATTCTGGCTTCTGCGTGTGCTGTCTGGTAACGGTTATAAAGTTCGTGTAGATGTTCAATCTTTGCGTCAATCTTTTCTAACCGTGCTGTCTGTGCTTCGACACGTTCGTAGAGTTTCTCTTTCAAGAGGGTGTCCATCCGGGAGTATGTGTTCCCGAGTGTCTCACGGACGTGTTCTTGGTGCAGGTGGTAAAGGGTTTTGAACCGATTTTCTGCAAAGACGGCACTGGATGGGTCGCAGATCCGAAGTCTATCGGAGAGTCTTTTTCTGAATGTATCATCTGCGCGGTCTTGGGTGTACCGATCGGGGAATTGCTCTATAATCCCGATGACGACATCGCCGCGTCGAAACCCTCTGGCGAAAAGTGAGATGGCGTATTCTATCTCGTCGGGTGAGAGGTGGATGGGTGGCAAGGCTGCGACTTCTCGGACTTCTTCAAGTGCTATGTCGTCATAAACGATCGGTTTCTCTTCGATTGCGCGTGGTAACTGTGTTTTTGGGTTCTGGTGTTCAGTGTTCATGGTTTGATCTCCTTGCGAAATGCTGCGAATGTTTCCGCAGGTTGTTTTAGATGTTATCATATTTATATATGGTATATTTTAAGTGTATCATATATAAAGTATAAAGTCAAGGGAAATATTTGGTTTTTTTGGGATAATATATGTCTGGTCGGGTATGAGGATATGTGGGTGTTTTCGGATGGGCATTAGAATCCGTCCGAACAGAGGTTGACTGCGTAAATCCTACATAAAAAATACCACCGTTTGCTAAGTTGGCAATGGGCGGTATTTTTTCATATAGAATATCGGATAATTATTTGTCTAACTCAGCGTAGAGCCCGATGTAGTCTTGCCTCCGCCGATTCAGTAGGTAACATCTGAATCATTTCCTTTGCTATGCTCTTTCCACCAACTTCACCTGCTTGATTTTCATATTCTCCATTCTTTCTCCAGTCTATTCCTGATACAGTCTCTACAAGGTAACTTACTTGATCCCAATTCATATCGTTATCATTTTCTTTATAACTACGCGCGAAGATGCGTGCACCTGTATATGCCCAAGCAATGAGCCCTGTGAGTTCAAGGAGTTTATACTCAAAGTCTCTCCGACCTCTTGTGTCAGGATTATCAAGTTTCTCAATGTCGGACCATTCCGTTGGAAGTTGATTTGCAATTATTTCCCAAAACTGTGACACAATTCCAATCTTCTGATTAACATTTAAGTACGGATCTAACTCGATGCCATCAAGCGAGAACATGCGCTTAATCTGCCGCGCAACACTATGGAGAGCAAAAAGGTGTCCGCGCTGCATTCTTGTTCGGGTAATTCTCCCTTTAAAGGGGCTATCTGGTAGTAGGTTGAGGCTCCATCCAACCTTTGCATCGTCATCGTCACCGTCTAAAAATGCTGCGAGTGCTCTGGGAACTCCCTGTTGGGTATTATTAACGACAACGAACTCCTCTTTTTCCTGCGTATGGTTAAGATTCGGAAGGAGGATGAAGGATACATCGCGGATATCACCTTCTTGTTCGTACAGATGTACGAATCCTCCAAGGCGATGTTGACCGTCAACGATTACTGCTTTCCCTTGAATAATAAGTTTACCTGAATCTTGTTCGTGCCCTTCAGATTTAAACTTCCAGTTTCCACGTCCCGAAAGCAGGACTGGCGGAACTACGCTGTTAGGATTTTCCTTGAGAAACCTTGAAAATTTTCTCATCCGCGAATCTGAACCGGGTCTTTGATAACCGTTTTCTACGATTTCGTTGAGATAAGTTTTACGGCTACGCTCAATGACCGGTACGAATGTTACATCCTTAACTTTGTCTGAACTGATAGTCCCGAATAGGTACTTTCGGCTGCCTTGTGTCTTCTCAATAACACGAGGGATTTCATCAAATATAGTAGTTTCGTTACTCACTACTTAACTCCTCAACTTCATATTTAGCCATGGGGGCATTGCTCTCTTTACGCACCTTGAATTTGATGTCACTAAAGAGGTGGTCATTGCTTTCTCGCAGTTTTTCGAGAGGTTCCGCTAATGATTTCGCTGAAATATAGAGTATAAACTCAACATTTGTCCTAAGTTTTCTGACTCGGAGAATAGGGGCGTACCCCTTATATGTTAAGACAACATTAGGTTCAGAAATAATTTCCAATTGTATCCATTGTACTGCCACCGGAAATTTAG
>JAAXHL010000064.1 GCA_012270865.1 Candidatus Poribacteria bacterium
CTCAAGAAAGCGTTGCGGATGTCAGCGGTTGTGACGGTGCGTTGGAAGGGACCGGAGACGATGTTACCGCGCTCGTCGTAGAGTGCGATTTCGAGTTTATCGCCAGCTTCAACGACGCTCTTACGGTTCAGGTCTGCCCAGACAGCGGAGGAGCGTTTGACATCACTGGTGATGTTTTCAGTTGCGATGGTGCCGGTGCGGAGGTTTTCAGCGACGAGTGTGTAGGCTGTGCCTGCTTGCATACCGCGAACATCGCTGGTAACGATGAATGCCCATGCACTCTTGAAGGTAGAAAGTGCGGGTGCGCCTGCGACTTCTTCCTCAGTTGCGGGTTCTTCAGCAGTTTCTTCTTCGGCTACAGCTTCTTCCTCATCTGCCGATTCTTCAGCAGTTTCTTCTTCGGCAACTTCTTCCTCAGCTGCGGGTTCTTCAGCAACTTCTTCCTCGGCTGCGGGTTCTTCGACGGCAGGTTCTTCAACCATCGGCTCTTCAACCATCGGCTCTTCCACTTCAGGTTGGTTATCCCACGCCTTACCGGTAAACGTCACCATACCACCAACAGGTGTATTGACGATATAACCCATGCCACCATCGATAGCGAAGCCGTCGCTCTCATCAGCGATCGTATAACCGACGAAACTTTGGGTCGTACCATCAAGTTGGATAACGACGGTTGCCCCGAGCATATCTGCTAACGATTTCGCTGTGTACGGTTCTGCTGGCATCAACGGAACAGAAATCATGTTCAAACCGGATTCAAGCATTACGTCGAAACCGTATTCTGTTGGTGCCATCGGCTCTTCAACCATCGGTTCTTCAGGCATCTCAACCTCGGCTACCTCTTCGGTGGTTTCCTCAGTGGTCTCCTCGGCTACCTCTTCGGTGGTTTCCTCAGTGGTCTCCTCGGTTGCCTCTTCGGTAGTTTCCTCAGTGGTTTCCTCAGTGGTCTCCTCGGCTACCTCCTCAGTAGGCACCTCTCCATTATCTTGACCGTAACTTACTGTTGTAAATGTCAAACATATCAAAATAGCTAATACGGAAAAAATAACTTTCCCGTTAAAAAGCTGATCTTTCATAAGACGCTCCTTTATTTGTATTACCTCTTTTACCTTTCGGTATACGTGGATCCTCGTTTCACCAAAAATTCGGCGTATTACCCTAAAACTATAGAGTAAATTGCCAAACGCGGTATCTTTAGAAGGTAAGTTTACCTTAATGTTAGTATTTTGTCAAGTACTTTATTCTTTTTTCTGAAGTTTTCTATAGAGATACCACCCATACAGGGTTCAAGGCTTCTGAAAGAAAAAAATGTAGGAAAGTCTGGTGAGTTATGATAGAATACGTCTGTAGACTAAAGTTTGGACAATCTCTATACATCCTGAAACCTAATCCTATAGATGTGTTTTAAAGTGTGGAAGCACCTAAGGAGAATGACAGATGGCAAATCAAAAACACGACCTCATGGAATATCCGATACAGGATAACGTCCGACTCCAGTCGTATTGGCGCGATGATGCAGGCGGACGGGGTCCGGCAGCTTCACTGTACGTCTACGACGACGAAATTATGCGTTTCGACTGCTTCGGCGGTGATAATGGACACTGCCATTTCAACTTGAGACAGACGCGAGGCAGACGGTGGATGTACCCAGAAGGCTCCTTCCAAGACCATATCAAACAGAGCCTTTTTGACCTACGCACAAATCTGAATTTCTGCCTTCAGACCCATCAAGATGAGAGGGTTCAAGAGGTAAAGATAGAACGAGAAAGTTTAGAACAGGCAGCCCAAGAGATGGAAGCGCACTTGTTAGTGCTTGCTGACAAACTGCAGCGCGACACGGCATGAAAAATACCGGCAGAAAGCCGACAACGGAGGCTTGCGGAACTTATGTTAAAACCGTAGTTAAACCAATTCCGTTGTTTCTTGTTCGGTGCAAGGACAAAAAATATGAAAGTCGTGACTGCGGCGGAAATGCGTCAAATTGATCAGGACACTATTGAAGGCATCGGCATTCCTGGCATCGTTCTCATGGAGACGGCTGGAAGTGCTATCGTCCGCGCGATTGAACAGCACTATCCGACAGCGCAACGGATCGGTATCCTCGTCGGTAAGGGTAACAACGGCGGCGATGGGTTGGTCATCGCACGCCAACTTGCGCACACTGGACACGATGTACATATCTTCCTCGTCTCACCAGCAGATAGTTTTACAGGGGAGGCGGCGATTAATCTTCAGATTGCGAAAAACCTTGGACTACGCATCGAGGCAATCCTGGGCGAAAAGGAAGCATGGAAGCGTTGGATGACGAACTGTGAACTCCTTGTGGATGCCATTTTTGGGACAGGGTTGCGTGGAGCGGTTCGCGATCCAATCGCCACGTTCATTGACGCTATCAATAACCTCTCCACACCTATCCTGTCTGTTGATCTGCCATCCGGTCTCGACGCGGATTCAGGAAATCCGCTGGGTATCTGTGTACGAGCAGACCGAACGGTAACCATAGGTTTGCCTAAGAGAGGATTATTGGTGCATCCGGGTGCCGAACTCGCTGGAAAATTGGAAGTTGTTGACATCGGTTTCCCCGTACAGGTTATCAATGCACAGGATATTAAGGTTCATTGGACGACGGCAGCACACGCGTCAGAATGGATACCGCAACGCCCTCCCACCTCACATAAAGGGAGTTATGGTCGCGTCCTCGTCGTCGCTGGTTCTACTGGTATGACCGGTGCGGCGGCACTCGCAAGTGAGGCAGCTTTGCGGGTCGGTGCGGGACTGGTAACGCTGGCGATACCGAAATCTCTAAACCCAATATTAGAAGGTCTCTTGCCTGAGGTGATGACGCTTCCACTTCCAGAAACGGATGCTGGCAGTCTATCTGTATCCGCCGCTTCAACTCTCCTTGAATTCGCAGAGCGGACGAAATCTGTGCTTGCAATAGGTCCTGGAATATCCCAACATCCAGGGACAGTGGCACTTGTTCACCAGTTGGCACGTGAGAATCAGGAACACAAACTCGGTGGACAGATGGTTATTGATGCTGACGGGTTGAACGCTATCGCGCAAATCCCAGAAATTATGTCGTTTTTAGATAGAGAAACAGTGCTAACGCCGCACCCCGGCGAGATGTCTCGGTTAACGAATACGCCGGTGTCTACATTGGAAGCGGACAGAATCCGTACCGCACAAACGTTTGCGAGTGAACAGGGTGTAACACTCGTTTTTAAAGGCGCGCCTACGGTTATCTCTGAGTCAAATGGAGACGTGTGGATCAATTCCACCGGTAACCCAGGTATGGGAACAGGTGGCATGGGGGATGTCCTGACAGGTGTCATCGCGGGATTGATGGCACAAGGTTTATCAAGCGAAAGGGCAGCGACACTCGCTGTTTATATACACGGTTTAGCAGGCGACATCGTCTCGGAGAGATTGGGCATGCACGGACTCATCGCAAGCGATGTTCTCAAGGCGGTACCGGAAGCGATCTCTTCGCTGACACAATAGTGCTGCGGTATCGCTGGGTCAGTAGTTGTCAGTTAACAGTTAACAGTTTGCCTCGCAGTGAGAGTTACAAGAGACTTGTAACTAACCGAAGTCCTCTTAACTGATAACTGAAAGCGTAGCGTACTGACAACTGAAAACTATCAGAAAGAACACGGAGGCATTATGGAACTCGGATTGACTGGAAAAGTTGCGATCATCACCGGTGGAAGTGAGGGAATCGGTAAAGGTATTGCACGTCGCCTGTGTGAAGAGGGTGCGAAAGTTGCTATCTGTGGCAGACGCGAAACCGTCCTATCAGGTGCCGCTGAAGAAATCGAGGCGCATACCGGTGGCGAAGTCCTCGCGATTCCGGCAGACGTAACGAAACCGATAACAGTGGAAAATTTTATCGGACAAACCGCAGACCACTTCGGCAAAATTGACATTTTAGTTAACAATGCTGGCAGATCTGCAGGTGGCGCGTTTGAAAGCACAAGTGACGAGGCGTGGTATGACGACTTAGACCTCAAATTGATGGGCGCAGTTCGCTGCGCGCGGTTGGTGATCCCCTATATGAAAAATAGCGGTGGCGGCAGGATTATCAATATCACGCATCCGGGTGGCAAACAACCCGGTGCGGGTTCGTGTCCGACCTCGGTGAGCCGTGCTGCAGGCATCGCTTTGACGAAAGCACTCTCCAAAGAACTCTTACCTCACAAAATCTTGGTTAATACTGTCTGTCTTACCTCTATTAAAAGTGCGCAAGGTGAACGCGCATGGAAAGCCGCGGGTTCTCCAGGAACGCTTGCGGAATACTGGGAGGCACGTGGTGCAGAGCATCCGCTCGGACGTTTGGGTGAACCGAGTGAAGTGGGGCATCTTGTGGCATTTCTCGTCTCGGACTGCGCTTCGTTTATCACGGGGACGGCGATCAATATTGACGGCGGACTTTCCGCGGTCGTGTAGGAACAACAGACAACGCTTTTACTCAGGAGCGAAAACTGGATAATTTAAAATATGGAAATCTATAAAATCTATCCTGTCGCAGCGGCGGATGCATCCACCGCTTTCCAAATTGAACTGGATCCGCATGCGATTGCTGCTGCGGAAGAACTCGAAAACAGTATGGCACAAGGGACCGAAAGAGAAGATATCCTACAGAAACACCTCGGTGCCGATTATGAGCAAGGCTACCGCGGCACGGCATGGGGTTTGCACGGCATCTCCGAAGGTCTGACCCCTGCACGATTGGCAGTCTTGCTGGAAGTGCACGGTGAATATCTTGATCCGTGTGCCGAACGCGAAACTTTTGACCATAGTCTAATGGTTAACGTCGAAGAGGAGTTAGCGTCGCAGTTGGAGGCTATCCCCGAATCTGTTTTAGCGGCAATTGTCGAAGAATACAAGACTGAATTGTTAGGCGCGTAGTGCCATAGCTTTTTTTCCGAAATTATGCACCCTTTCTGCTTACAAACCGTATCATTTATAATTGAAGGCTCTGTTTCAAGGAAAATATTTTTAACGAAGGAGACATCATGAAAATGAAACCAGAGGATACTGTCAAAATCACGCAACCCCTTCCCTGAAGACTCTGACCTTAGGAGAGACATTCCGCCAATCGGCGATAGATGTACTACTCCTCTGTTTCTTTGCAGTTGCGTTGACGACCATCGCGTTTCTGAAATTCTTCCGTTCAGATGTCTGACCGTTGGGCATGTGATTGTTGAAATCGTTCCGCATCAATATCCATCGGAAAAATAAAATGCAACTTTTTTGGAACGCGTTTGTAGTAACGAGTAAAAATAATGCAACCTTTTCACCTTCAAAACGCGTCACTATAACATAAGCCAAAATATCGTTTGATGGTTGAATTTGAAAAAATAGAGTGAAGGAAATAATAGGTCTTAAGTTAAATCAGTACGTCTGTTTGAGAATGTTTTAGATTTCTGGTATCATACACATAACGGAAAATCAACCGTAGGAGAACCCCGATGTTAGAAACCCGCGAACTCACGAAAGTCTATAACGAAAGCGTTTTGGCTGTCAACGAACTGAACCTGAAAGTAGATGACGGCGAAATTTATGTCGTTCTCGGTGCGAACGGTGCTGGAAAAAGTACGACAATCTCCATGCTACTGAATTTCATCGAGCCGACAAGTGGAACGGCACTGGTAGACGACATTGAGATTCCGAAGTTCCCACTGGAGGCGAAAAAACATCTCGCTTATGTCTCCGAGAATGTTGAACTCTATCGGAATTTCACAGCACGACAGAATCTCTCCTTTTTCGCGAAACTCGGTGGACGTAAGAAGGTATCGAACGCGGAACTCGATGCGACGCTCGGACGCGTCGGTCTCGCGGAAGAAGCGTTTACACGGCGGGTCAAGACCTTCTCTAAAGGGATGCGTCAACGCTTAGGTATTGCTATTGCGATTATGAAGAACGCAAAAGCGGTGTTGCTTGATGAGCCGACTTCCGGTTTGGACCCGAAGGGTGGTGCCGATTTTCTGAATCTGCTGCGTGAGTTGAAAGAGGAAGGCAAAGCCATCTTCATGTCCACACACGACATCTTCCGTGCGAAGGAGATTGCCGACAGGATCGGCATTCTGGTGCAAGGCAATCTTGAGCGAGAATTGACGCGCGAGGAGATTCAAGCAGAGGACCTTGAGGCGTTGTATCTGAATTACGTCGCTGGATACGAGCCTGAGGAAGAAGTTAACAGTTAACAGTTAACAGTTAACAGTTAACAGTTAAAAGAGTGCCTCGCAGTGAGAGTGACGATCTTAAAGTCTCTTTCTGAAAACTGAAAGATTTTTTCGACCGGTGATTGATCGGATTACAATGATTACCGAGAGAAAACAGGAATCTTATCATGGAAAATCACTATAATCATGATAATCACTGGTCAAAATCGTACTGAAAACTGGTAACTACTAAAAGGTGAAAATATGGAAGGATGGAAGAAAAGGTGGAAGAATGGATGGTTGGAAGGAGAAAAGGAAGAAATGGACTTCCAATCTTCTAATCCTCCAGTTTTTCAGTCTTTGACGCTCCTGCTCGGTCTTGTTAGCATAGTGGGTATGCTGTTTGTAATTACCTTATTGGCATTTGCAGAAGAGGCACCACCGCCTAATGGAGACCATAGCACAAAAACCAGAGATGAGCAGGACCGTCATATCAAGATAGAAATTGAGCGTCAGAAGATGAAGTCAGCAGAAAGGCTGATGGAAAAAAAGAAGATTGAGCTCGACGAACTCCAGGCGATGATGCAGGAGAAAAATAACATCGTCACCGTCGCCGAAGTAAATACTGCCAAAGAAGACTATGAAACGGCTGTCTCTGAATACGAACAAGCGAAACTGAAACTACAACAAGTGGAGCTTGAATCGTTACAAGATGAATGGCACATCACGGTTGAAGCGACGAGTCTGTACGAATCTGATGATGGCAGAGAGCGGTTCTCTATTACGCTGCGGAATAGTTCATCTCCAGTCAAACTCATCGAAAGTTCCGAAGTGGTCGGACAAGATATTATCATCAGCGCACAGATTGACGATATCTTTGTAACGATTAAAGAGCAGGAAGGTTATGGTTCAAGCGGTGCGATTATCACGGAACCTTACGAACAACGGATTGAAACACTCAAAGAGGGTGAATCTGTTACTTTGGATTTTGAACTCATAAAAGAGAATATACGAGATGTGGTCGTAGAGTTGAAGTATTCGGGTCGTGAGGAACAGAAAAACATCCACCTTAAGCAGGAGGATCCGTATATTTCTGTCGTGTCGGCGAGGCGGTATAAAGACGGTGATCAACGACGTTTAGAAGTGGTTTTGACCTACGGCGTGTTAAGTAGTGAAACAGAGGAAGACGGAACAGAGGAAATAGATACCACCACAGCACAAGAAATTAACAACGTCTATGTCTCTATCCAAGACGAAACTGCTGCGATTATCGGTTTTCCTTATGAACATCGTATTCCGACACTAAAGGACGGCGAAGAAAAAACGCTTGATTTTGAGTTACGACGGAATGTAGACAGCGTCACAATTAGCCTCAAATACCTTGATCAGGAGATACCGTATAAAATCCATCTTGAAGAGGACACACGCTATATCTCTATTCTCAGTGCGAAGAAGTTTCGCGTCGAGAACCAGACGATGGTGACGATTCAACTGAAAAACACTTCTACAACGGAAGCGATGTCGAGCTATGCGACCCCTGAAGAGATGGCTGCAGCGAATGAGATTCGCGGTATTTATGTCTCTTTACTCGACGTTACAGATGACACGAATATCGTCAAACCTTATGAGGAAAAGATCCCTATTCTTGGTTACAATGAGATCGTAGACTTGACGTTCCAACTCCAGAAAGATGTTGAAAGCCTTAAGGTATTACTCAATTACCCGGAACTCCCGCAACCTGAAACACGGTTGATCTACCTTCAAAAAGAATCAGCACTGGATGTGGTAAATGTGAGTTCACTGCGATTCTCGCAAGAGGGGAACCTTGGCAGCAGCGTCACTTATGATTTGACGTTGGACCGGTTGGCGGAAACAGAGAACACGTTCCAGTTGCGCGTCATTAACCTCTTGAACCGTCTCTCCTTTGAGTTTCAAGACCCAGAGACGCGGTCTCGACAATCTCAAGTCAAGTTTACGCAAGAACAGTCGAAGCGGAATCTGTCGTTGATTGTCTACTTACCGGAGGAATTGGATGCCTCCTATCTCGACAGTACGCTTGAGTTCTATGTCGCAGTCCTTGACGAGACCGAAGCGAACGAACTCGGAGGCGTTAACAATCGGTTGGAACTACCGACCGACCAGATTGCGAGCATACAAGGCGGTGTCGAGCGGTTTGAACTCATTCCGAAAGGTGTGCCAGAGATCGAAGTGTTCGTGCAAAACGCGTTCCAGACGATCAAAATTGGCGAAGAGGTCAACATGACAGCGACACTGCAAAATGTCGGCACACGTGACCTCATCGATATCCGCATGCTCGTCGATGTCAACACCGATTGGAAGTACACTGTCGCCCCTGAAGTCATCAGTTCACTTGCACGGACTGAGGAAAAGGAGATACAACTGACGTTGAGTCCACCAGCGGACATCAGCGTGGGTGAATATCAGGCGAAGTTGAACGCCGAGGTTACCGTTGATAACCGGAAGTTCGAGGCACGCGACCGCTCCATTACGGTAAAAGTTGAATCACAGACCCAGATGTCGGTGACGACGCTCCTCTTCGGTGCGCTGATACTCCTCATGATTGGGATTGTCTTCGTCACAATCCGCATTAGCCGGCGTTGAAGAATAGCTGTCAGAGTACTGGTTGTCAGTTAACAGTTACAAGAGATTTTCGATAATTCCAAAGTCTCTTAACTGAGTACTGAAAGATTTTTCGCAGAAAAATCGTACTGAAAACTGGAAACTATTGAAATGGAGATTTAGGATGTACAAAAGGTTGACGGCACTCGTGATAGGAACCTTATTTTTTAGTATTGCGGGTGTCGTGTCAGCACAGCGGCTTGTCTCGCTTCAACCTGTGCGCGCGATAGAACTTGCCCTACAGAACAATGAAGCGGTACGGAAAGCCGAGAAAGTATTAGACCGCGCGAAAGCGAACCTTCGCTTGTCCAAAGCCGTGTACTTACCACAGGTAGGACTCACGAGTGAATATCAACGCCAAAAGGACGGAGATATTGACGAGAGAGATTATCTCACCCGTGCACAGATGAGTGTCCTCCTCACGCAATTCGGCGAAATCCCCGCTGGACTCGACGCAGCACAGGAAGAAGTCCGAAAGGCAGAGATTGAATATGAACGTGTGAAAAAGGGCAGCGTTCACGCTGTTCGGAATCTCTGGCACAATATCATCCTGACACAGGAAGAAATCACGCAACGTCGCGCCATTGAGGTCGAATTGCAGGAGAAACTAAAAGGCACACAACTCAAGCATGAAAAAAAGCGGATCGGTTTCCTGAGTCGTCTCAATACGGAACTCGAATTGTCTGAACAGCAGCTCGCGCTCAACGAACTTCAACGACGGCTTGATGTCGATACCGCCGAACTCATCAGGCTTACCGGACTCGATCCGCTCGCGCAGGTCGTGCTTTCGCAATCCCTCCCAGATGACGATTTAACACTGGATGCCGCTGTTGAACTCGCACTCGTAAATAGCCTCGATTTATTGGACTTACGCGGTGATATTGTCCGCCAAGAACGCCTCGCTGCGGAGACAATATGGAACCGATTCCCTGAAGTCTCTGCCGAAGCACGCTACAAAGACCTCCACGTGCTGCTGGAGCAACACCAACAGGGGCGAACATGGGACGCGAAGGCACTCTACGACCCAGTGATATGGGACCAAGAGCGTGATACGTCAAGCATGTTTGAGACGAATCCTCGCACCCAAGAGGGTTGGGCGGTTCGTTTCAACCTCAACATTCCGCTATATGATGGAAAAAAGACTGAGAATCTTCGTTCTGTAGAACTCGCAGAACTGGAACGACTCCAACTGGAATACACTGAAAAAACGAAATTAATTCGGGTCGCAGTAAGACGGGATTACCGCGCCGTAGCGAACGCGAAAGAACGGATGGAGATTGAGGAGAAACGGTTGGAAATCCGTGAGCAGCAACTCCGGACAATAGAACGGGTGCTTGATGAAGTGACGTTTGATATACCCGGTTATCAAGGACTGACTTTCACCGATGCGTTTCAAGCGCAAGCACAGTTTACGGAGGCGCAACGGGTCTTCTATCAGGCACGCCGAAATTACGCGGCGGCGAAGGAGCAACTCCGAGAAACAATGGAATGGATTGAATAGTTTATTAGTTGTCGGTTAACAGTTAACAGTTATAAGAGGTTTTGATAATTTTAACATCTCTTTGACTGAGTACTGACAACTGTTAACTGAAAGATTTTTTCGCAGAAAAAATCGTACTGAAAACTGTTAACTATTAATTAATCTCGCTCATTAGAAAAGAGACCTGCGCCATAATAAAGAACAGTAGATTAAACAGTACCAGCAATCCGACTTGCGATAACACACTCCGATACGAAATCCGCTCCTTAAAGACCGGCACCGCGTCCGGATCCACGGGTTTCTGAGACAATCCCTCTTTTACAGGATAAATATGTAGGCTTTCTGGGTCGCCCTGATCTTCGGTTTTGACGAAATCTATGAACGTCTGCCGATACCGGCGTGCCTGTTTAACAAAGTCCATATAACCGACGATACTCGTATTCGCAAGTCCTTCCATCGCGTATTGGAAAGTTGCTATCGGTGAAATCTGGGTGAGGTCCCGAGCGAGTTGTACCTGTCTCAGCTGCTGATCAATATGTTCGTCGGCTATCTGTTTCTCTGTATCCCCAATCGCTGTGAAATATTCCGCCCAAGTACGCGTCCGTGCCGAATATTCGATAGAGGGTGCTTTCTTGAGCTTGTTTTCCCCGCCTCTCCATTCATCGTCAATTTGATCCAATTGTGCCCGTCTGCGCATTGACACCTCGTCAACAGATGGGATCGGGTTCAGGTTGCCGACAAAAGTACCGAGTAAACTCGGAAAGACAAACGCTAAGAAAACCCACGTGAGTAAAAGCCATACCAAACTTGTAATGGCGTTTGAGACCCGACTGGAGAAAAAGAGTCCGAGAAAGATAAAAGTAGAGATGAGCAACGCAAAGAGTCCGACCATCCCCAAAACCCGCAACCATTCGCTCGACGCAAACGGGATGTCGCCTAAGACCTGGATGATCAGTAAATTCATCAGGACGCTGACGATCAGGGGCACCATGAGCGTTACAAAAGCACCGAGATATTTGCCCAACAATACCTGTCCGCGTGAGATCGTGTTCGACATCATCAGGCTCAGTGTGCCACGTGCCCGTTCTTCGGCAATCGCGTCAAAAGTGAACAAGATGGCGAAGAAACTCATTAGTACACCGATGAAAACCCAGTTAATCTTGATACGCCTTGTCGGTGTGCTGCCAGCACTCTCGACCTTATACTCTAATTTTAATGGCGGTCGCCACTTGTAATCTTCATCCTTGCCACCGCCGCTTCGACTGATAGTTCCCTCACTTTTCATCTTGATGGAACGCGATACCACTTCATCAACGCCACCGGCAGAGAACATCAGAGGGCTTGGACGCTTGGGCATCTCCCCAGGTCCTACGAGTGCTAATTCTGCTAAACTTTGATCGGCGTGCTTTATAATATGATCCCTATTTTCCGTTCCGCGTCGGTTATAGTTATTCATCTGCGGGGTATAACCGTCGCTGCCAAGGCTATATATCAGGGCATTTATTATAAACAAAATAGGTAAAAGAATGACCATTAAGGCGAACCGAAGTGTCATGAGATTGTGATGTATCTCTTTTAACATAATCTGCCAAATCATCCGTATCAACTCCTTTTCTCAACTCAAATCATATCGTAGGAAAGATACATAAGCCACCATGAATAGAAGGATATTCCATGCCAATAAGATCAAAATATCTATAGAGGCACGGGATAAACTTTCGGAAAGCGAGAGCCGTCGATGTTCAAAAACAGGCAGATCTGCCAACTCCGCATCACCTTGATCATTAGAAAACCACGCCCGAGAAGAGAACGCCTCCCTATCTGTCAAGTATTCAACGATCTCACGCTTATAGGCTCTGGCATTCTGAATAAAATCGTTATAGTTTCTTCGATCTGTACCTGCTACTGTTCCGACAGCGAAGTCATAAGTGTCCGCGAAGGAGATGCGCGAAAGCGTGTCTGCGAATTTCGAGTTCCGCTCTCGTTCTTCCGCAGGTTTATTGAGAATTTCCTCTGCTTTGTTCGCGTATTCAACCCGAAGTTTTTCTTGAAAGCCCAAAATTTCTTGAAAGATAGAGGTATCTGCTTTGGCAACGTTTGTGATGTGATAATTCTCTATTCTATAATAACCGCCAGACTCAGAACTGGTCCCCATGCCTGTTCGAGTTCTCCCAGGTTCACCGTCCTCAGGTGCCCAAGTAATTGATTTCCCTATATCTTTATAGCCTCTCTGTTCAATGTATGCATCCCGTTCTTTTTTGAACTGATCCCAAACCTCGAAAGCAGGTTGAAGAGCTCCCGATTCAGGGTTCGACTTATAAGGTGGAAATTTCTCCACCGCAAACGCCACGGCATTTGAATGAACACTCGTTAGGAGTACCCAAATAAACATCGAAAGGATCAACGTCGTTGCAGCCGTCTTCGTCCAAACCGACAGCAGCAACCCCAAAAGATACCACGTTGATACGTACAACAGCGAAATACCGAATATTAGGACGATGTGTGCGATGGCGTTTCCATCAAAGGCGGTAACCGGCGAAGAAAGTGCGATAATCAGTGCTACAATCAGACTCATCAAAACAATCGGGAACAGTGAAAACATCCCGCCGAGGTATTTTCCAAACACTATCGTATCTCTCGGTATTGAATTGGATAACACAAGTTTGAGCGTGCCGTCCTCCCGCTCCCCGGAAATTGCGTTGTAAGCAAATAGAATGGCTAATGCGCTGAGGACGATTTTGAAGATGAAAACCACATCAACGGTCAGGAACATCGCAAGGAAAGGATTGTCCGAACCCCGCTTCTGCGTCGGTGCTGACCATATCGGGAAAGAGAGTTCAAAGATAGGTTTTCCGAGTTCAACGGTGACTGTATTTGCGCCGAAGTTCTCCGTCCCGACGTTAAAGATACTCAGCGGGTTCGGTTTTCGGTGTGCTTTCGGCTTGATTTTGGAGTAGAGTTCCCACTCTTGAGCCTCTGCTTCTGCTTCTCGAACAGCAGTATTATACCCCGCCAAACGTTTCTCGTAATCGTCCACCTGAACGAAAACAGCGACAGCCGTTGAAAGCAGACACACGATAAACCCAATCATAAACCGGGATGTCAACACATTTGAGACGAATTCTCGTTGGATAACAAGCCAAAGTGTATGCATAAACTGACCTCTCACTGGCATCCAGCCATCGGCTATTTTAAAATTGTCCAAACTTTAGTAACTGAAAACTGAAAGATTTTTTCGTAGAAAAAATCGTACTGTTAACTATTAATCGTTTGTCGCCTTGATGGGTAAAGCATAGACACCTCGCTGGATCCTGACAATCTCACCTTTCCCTACAAGACGCGTAAGTTCGTGTTGTACGGCTTCTGGATGTCCTTTAATGGATGAAGTCAGTTCGGCTGTTTTTTTCTCGCCATGGGTGAGGAGCGAAAGGATTTGCTGCCGGAAAGGTACACGCGGGATATTTCCGCCTCTAAGTTTTTTCAAGACGCGGTTCGCCTGTCTTTCGGAACACCCTAAGACCCGCTGAACTTCTTGTCTACTGGTCTCGGCTGTTAGATTCTCCCGTTCCTGTTCAAAACGTTCGCGTATTGCTATCACCTCAGGAAGTTTATCTAATCCACCGGCGATCTCAAAATCTTCCCAGTCAAAGATGGAAGTTTCAGGTCTATTGGTAATGTTCGGAAGCGGCAATCCGGTAATCAACACAATTCGCCTATCGGTCAATCGGTCTAACTCAGCCTGTACAATAACCTCAGTGAGGGCATAGACGGCTTCTTCTTCATAAATACTTTGGAGTCGTGGGTCTTTGTAGGTTCCGGACTCTATTTCGTCTTCGTAAGAGAGCGGTTCTTTATCGTTGCCAAACAATATCTGTGCGCGCCACCAAATAGTCCTCGTTGGTCGTCTCGGTGTTCCGAGTACCCAAACGACATCCGCTGCTTCAGAAAGCGTGTCTGACCTACGCATCTTTTGGAAATCATCTATGAAACAGACGTTCTTTTGCTTTGCGATGTCGTCCAAGCGTCTGGCAATATTTTGATTGGTTACAATCCCGTGTTTAACGCCCAAATCTGCTTGAAGTTCGGTGTGAATCCCGGTAAGAAAACGTTGACCTGTTTCGGAGACACCTACCTGACGCCAGTTGTGATAGTCGAGAATAGTTTCTGATGGATAGATGCCTGTGCGCACCTGAAAGACGCGGTTTCCCGAACTCCACGGTATGGGTTCGGTCCAATAGGTTTCAAGATTTTCATCGGGAAACGCTCTGTGAAGATGTTGTTCTGAGAATACTGATGATACCAACAAAAGGCGTTTGACGCTGGCATGGAGTACAGGTGGCACCCAAAACCGGAGGATTTCACCATCCCAGCGAATCGGTGCGTCAATATCTCGCTTGTAATGTGCAAAGAACCGCTTGAGTTGGTGCCAGAATGTCCAACTTTGCTCGCGGCAGACGGTTGGAAACGCCTGAATGCTTTCTACTGTTTTCGTATCCAAGACTCCTAATTCGATCGCCTGCGCCATCGGCATTACCAGTTTTAGGTCTTCATTAAGTGGTACGGATTGCCGGAAGACAGGAAGTCCTTTTGCCGTGAGTTTATCTGCGGCGTTTTCATTTAGGGGAATATAAGCGGAGGTGCCGCCTTCAAATTCGATGCTAAAGCGTGCCAATGTTTTCCCGGTATCATCGTCGACGATCTCACGCGCCGCTGCTCTGCCACGGACGCTAACTTGACCCATCTGCTGGATAAGTGCGTCCTCTTGCCATTCAAAGGTCTGCATCACTGTGCGGAGGCTTTTGACGGCATCGGCATAGGACTTGCCTTCAATTTCTAAAACACTCAGCAATATTTTGGCGAAGTTTCCTAAGGCGCGGTTCTGCCAGTTCGCAGCCCATTCCTCCATAACCTCTTTTGAGAGTTCACATTCGAGGAATAGTTTATGTGTGCGCTGTTGGTTGAGCACACAAAGTCGTTCGTTTTCACCTTCTTGTTCGAGAATCTGTGCCACTAATTCGGTGTATTGGGGGTCAAAAAACAGTTGCGGAATCGTCAACATCTGCACTTTTGCCTGTCGTAGCGCGGTGAATTGTGATAAGTATCCACGCTGCTGACACGCTTTATAGACGGGGCACTTTGGACAGATGCTTTCATTCGGATTCCCACCTTTTTCCTCAAGTGCGGCACACCGTTCCGCGTCTTCACAGACGTTTCCGTGTTTAAAGGGTGTTTTCATACGCACATCAACGGATATGTCTTTCACCTGTTCCCAGAGGTGTGTTCTCGGTTTCCAATAAACCACCGATGGCATATTCTGTTCTCGAAAGTATTGCTCTGCGCTTTCTGCGAATTTTGTCTCCGGCGTGTTTACGGAAATTACGCCACCGTTAAGGAAATACGAATCTTGCGCCTGTTTATCCCAAGGACCTATTCCTGTAATAACGCCGAGAATACGTACGCCTTGGTCGAAGACGCTTTCTATCTGAAACACATCCCTTTGGAGTATATCATCGGTTTTGGTGTTGTCGTTTTGTCCTAACAGGGACGGCGGACGTTTTATCGCCAACGGGCTGAGTTCATCTTTTTGCACCTGTTTCAATTTCACCGGAATAGGCGTTTTTGTTGCAGAGGGTGCGGACAGAATACCTGTATCGTCCCAAACTTCTGTGATTGGCGTGGCCTGCGTCGGCAGTCCTGTGTCAGGGGTAGCCGCGCGGACCCATACCACGCCATCGCTTTCCGATAATAGAACATCTTCACTGCCAACACCACTTTCATGTTGCTTCCAATAATGGAGCCCGGACTCTTGTCGGACATAAGAGAATCCGCGCTGCAAGAAGGCTTCTTTTGCGAGGTCCAGGTTTTCTGAACCGAGAGATTGGGGTACGCGGGTGAGAATTTGTTTCTGTTCCGTGTTATCAGCGGCGGGTTCGTGAAGTTTGACCCGGAGGGCATCAATAGGGGCAAAGATGACCTCTTTGTCAACGATTGGTGGCGTTAAGATATCTCCCATTAGGATATCATAGCGCGCATCCCAGCATGTGTGTCCTTTGTCACCCAATATTTCGAGATACACGTCGCGTTGATACGTCCCTTCGAGTGTCGGGGTGTCTTTATAGATATACGATTTCGCTGCTTCGGTATTGGGGTGGAGATAATCTTGGACTCTGCAGGAGAAGCGAAGTCCACCGGACTTCTCTAATGTCAAAAGCGGATTATTAACAATATTGACGAGTACCTCAATACAAGCGATAACGGCATCTGGTGCAGCACAGATCGCTTCGTACGTGAAGTGCAGATCGTGCCACCGTGCGCCCTTGTGTTCCGAAGGAATACCCGTATAGAGTTGGATACCCCAAGAGGTCCCCCATCTTTTGATGCCTTGACGGTTCAAGAACCGCTTGCCTCTAAAACCCCTGGGACCCTGATCGTGCTGAGGGGCGCGTCCTATAGGTGTGAAAGAGATATTCGCTTGCTCCAAGTCATGCAGCGTGACCGGGAAGTGCTGCGCACAATAAACCGTATATTGGTACGGGCGATCTTTTACATTCACCGCAGGTGTCGTCATCGTCTTGCGTTGCCGAAGCGGCTTTTTATTCCGTCGATGACAGCGCTGAATAATGTCTTTAAGAGAACTGGTCACTATTGGAGCCTCCTAAACTGAATTTCCGTGCGATTTTTTAGTGGATCTCCGTTCAATCCAACTTACGCACAAAAGCCAATCTCACGTTAATTTATATTGTATCAAAAATTCTTTCTCTAATTCAAGTTTTTCGGAGGAAAGGGAACTGCAGCGTGAGGCGCCCTGCCAAGGCGCGCCTCCACTTCTAATGCCCTGCAGATGCATCATAGATAAGGGACTAATAATCAGCGATGGAGCCGTCTGCCAATCGACTGTTGGGCCATGTGAAGCGTCTTCTCTCGTCTTGTCCGACTTCAATAACTTTTGCCTCATCCACTTCAACACCCAAACCGGGTCCCTCAGGTAGCGAAACGTAGCCATCTTCGTCCATCTCCCAGGTCTTGTGTGCGACACCGGCTGGAAGTACGTTCTCGTAGCCTTCGTGGATAAGGAAAAAGGGTACTGCAGCCGACAGATGAAAACTCGCCGTGAGACCGAGGTAGGACATCGTGCAGTGCGGTGCGATCGGCACGTGGTGTGCTTCTGTGAGTGCTGCGACTTTCTTGACCTGCGTAATGCCGCCGCCGTGTCCAACATCGGGTTGGAGGATGTCAATGACTTGTGCCTCAAGGATTTCGCGGACTTCCCATATTGTGCGGTCACGTTCTCCGGTTGCGAGTGGTACGGGAACGGATTCTCGGATCCTCTGCATCACCTCAATATTACCCGGTACCCATGCTTCTTCTAAAAAAAGTAGGTCGTCGGGTTGCAGGTACCCTGCGAACTGCTTAAGGATGGGTGGTGGTAAGCAGCTATGTGCGTCAAACATCACAGCACCGTCGGAACCAACTTTTTCTCGTGCATCATGCACACGTTTCACCATGTCAGCGATTTCATCAGGGGTCCCCGCAAAAGGTTTAGAACCGCCCGGTCCCGTTTTGATCGCCTTTGGACTCGGATATTTCCAAATTTTATCGCGGCAGGGACCGCCGAGGAGCCGATAGACCGGTACACCCCAGAGTTTTCCAGTAATATCCCAGAGTGCCATATCAATTGCGGAGATGGTATGCACCATCAAGCCGCCGCCTCGGATATTGCGATGTGCGCGGAACAGTCGCTGCCAGTGATGCTCAATCCGTGTCGGGTTTTCGCCGATAATCATCTCGGATAGGGAACGCGCCAAAGCACAGGTGACGGTGGTCTCCATATTGTTGATCTCACCCCAACCTGTAACGTCCATGTTGGTCTCAATTTTGACGTACGCCTTGACACCCATCGGGTAAGCCTCAAGGTTTGTCACCCGAATTTCGGAACCTTTATCTTCATAACCAGCCATCTTAAAATGCCTCCTCTTTGGTGCTATAAGTCTATATTGCTTCTTATAGTTTGCAACGTTTCTAACGATTTGTCAAGAAAAACAGTGTAGAGGGTTACAGAAAGATTTGACAAAAATCGCGGTGAAATGATAGAATAGTCAACACGGTTTTAGGAGTTTCTTAGATGCGAAAATAAGGAGGCAAACAGATGGCAAATCAGACATATCGCGTCGGAATCATCGGTTGTGGTGGGATGGGTAGGTCCCATTCCAGAGCGTGGGGCAATAATCCCAACGCAGAGGTCGTCGCAGCGATGGACATCTTTGAGGCATCGGCGAAACGGGTCGCTGACGAGTACGATGTCCCTGCTATCTATACCGATGTTGAAGAAATGTTGGCAAAAGAGGATTTAGACATCGTCAGTATCACAACATGGCAGGGACCGCGGGCGGAAGCCACCGTTGCGGCAGCGAACGCAGGCGTGAAAGGGATTATCGGTGAGAAACCGATGGCTGCCTCGCTCGGACAAGCCGACGCTATGCTTGCGGCTTGTGAAGCAAACGATGTCAAACTTATTATCGGTCACCAAGGCAGATATTCCGCAGCAAATATAGAGGCACGTAGACTCGTCGCTGCGGGAGCGATCGGTGAACCGACAACGCTCCATCATAGTGCCAAAAGACATGCTGGACTCTTGAATACTGGCACGCATGCAATTGACGGATGGCGTTTCACGTTGTCTGATCCCGAAACTTTGTGGGTGATCGGACAAACATCGCGTACAACGGATCGATGGGAACGTCGCACGATCTGCGAAGACCTCTGTATGGGGTTAGTCTGCTTTGAAGGTGGTGCCCGCGGCATCTATGAAGGCGACCTCCCCGAACCGCCTGTCTCAATGCCAAAAATCGCTGGCACGGAAGGGCAAATTCGTAACGGACCCGATGGGACCGTCCTGCTCCAAAACGGAGACGCGCAAGGATGGCAAACCATCACACCGCCACCAGAGCCGAAGAACCAATTTCAGGAACTGATTGAGTGGATTGAGGGTGACATCTCCGATCATCGCGGCAGCGGCGTTCAAGCCCGCTATACGCTTGAAATTATGCTGGCTATCTACGAGTCTTTGCGGATTAAGAACGTCGTCACGATGCCGATGGAAACGAAGGAATTACCGCTCGAACTCATGGTTAACGACGGCACGTTACCGGTTTTAGAAGAAGGACGTTACGACCTTCGCAGACCGTTTGACGGGCAAACGTGGAAAAAACCGTAAGATGTTGTCTGTAAAGGAGAAAATATATGGAAAAGAGGGGTAGACGCTCATTTTTAGAGATTGCGACAGCGTTTATCGGCGGGGTTATAAGCCTTGCTGCCGGTATTCCGCTGATCGGCTTCGCAATTTCACCTGCTTTCAAAAAAGCGGAATCGAAATGGGTCGATTTGGGGCTTGCAGACCGTCTTAAAAACAGTCGGTTTAAAAAGGTGAACTATACCTTTACGTCAAAAGACGGCTGGGTCCAGGCGACGAAAAAACGTTCTGTTTACGTAACTGACGTTGGTAACGGGGAGTGGAACGTCTTTTCGCGGACGTGTTCACACCTCGGTTGCCTCGTCCGTTGGGATGAAAAACAGGAATCGTTCCTCTGCCCGTGCCACGGTGCGATATTCGATAAGACGGGTGCCGTTGTCGCGGGTCCGCCGCCGGAACCGCTGCAGAAATTGGAAACTAAGGTCGAAGCAGGTATCCTGTACGTAAAGGAGACGTAGATGCGACAATTTCTCAATGAACGTCTCCCATTAACGGAGTTCTCCGAACATTTAAGGAAACCACTGCCGAAACATATCAATCTGCTTTTCTCACTCGGTAGTTTAGCGATGTTTCTGCTCATATTGCAAGCGGTGACAGGTGCGTTTCTTGCGTTCTACTACTCGCCTTCTCCAGAGCATGCCCACAACGCTGTAACCTACATCAGCACGGAGGTCCCGTTCGGTGCGTTTGTGCGCGGTTTACATCATTGGGGTGCAAGTGCGATGGTCATCATCGTTGTCCTGCACCTGCTTCGTGTCGTCCTCTACAGTTCATACAAAGCACCGCGAGAACTGACGTGGATCTTCGGCGTTCTGCTATTATTGGTGGTACTCGGTTTCGGGTTCACAGGCTACCTACTTCCGTGGGACGAAAAGGCGTATTGGGCAACGGTCGTCGGTGTGGAAATCGCCAGTACCGCGCCCGGATTAGGCGATTTCGTGGCGAAGGTGATGCGCGGCGGGACAGAAATCGGCGCGGTGACGCTGTCACGGTTTTACGCGCTCCACACCATCTGGTTGCCGTGGTTAGCCTTCGGGTTGGTCGGCGTGCACCTCTTCTTCGTCCGCTACTACGGGTCTTCAGGTAAACCTGAGAACACACCAGAGGAGATGAAAACAGGGAAACCGTTCTATCCTGATCAGGTATTTGAAGATGTCGTGGGTATGCTCGTCCTTTTTGTCATCCTTGCCACCGTTGCGCTGTTCGTCCCCGTTCCGCTCGAAGATGTTGCCGATCCGACGAATGCAGATTACGATCCGCGCCCGGAGTGGTATTTCCTATTCCTGTTCCAACTGCTGAAATATTTCCAAGGCCCCTTTGAAATCCTCGGAACATTTGTGATTCCGACGGTCGGTATGCTGCTACTCCTCTTCCTCCCGTTCTTAGATAGAAGCGAGCGTACTGTCCTCTGGAAACGTCCGATTGCGCTGACGGTCACGAGTGTCAGTGTCGTTGGGATCACCCTTTTAACGCTTCTCGGCGCGAGTTCAAAGAAACTTGAGACGACAGATACTGCGGTGCAAGAAGGAACACAACCCGCACAAAACGTTCAGATCGGAGGGACCCCTGAAGCCCCGAAAGTGGAAACTGTTGAAGCAAATGAAGCGGTATTCGATTTCCAACTCACAGAAGAAGAGCTTGAAGATGGAGCAGTGTTCGATTTCCAACTCACAGTAGAGGAACTGCAGTAACGTGTCTTGCAATGACTATGAAAAACCGAGATTTGGAAACACGATTCGGGAGTAGTTTACAGACCCATATTGAAGGGACACCCCAACTCGAGTCTTTGACAAATCCTCCTGAATCTGATGAAATAGCACAGGTTTCCTTCCGTGAATTAGTTCCAGAGATCAACGATACAGGTTACCTAACGCACGCTGTTTTCGCATATCCTGCAAAGTTTATTCCACAAGTGGTTCGATACGCCATCAATACCTATACAAAGCCGAGGGATTGGATTGTGGATCCGTTCGCAGGTTCAGGGACTGTCGGGGTTGAAGCCTATTTGTGTAAGCGAAACGCTGTGTTACTTGACCTAAACCCGCTCTTGAATCATATCATGCCGTTGAAGGTTTACCGCGGGAGAGAGATACTCAGCGAGAGACATCTGCTTACCTTGTTAAACGATATGAAAGCGAGTCAGCACGCATTTATACCTACCTGGTCAAACGTTGATTACTGGTACGCGTCGGAGATTCTGGCGGTGCTTTCACGGTATTGGGGGTTCATTAACAACGTAGACGTTGGAAGCTATGGAACGCTCATCAAATCGGCACTGCTAAAGGTTAGCAAACGTTTCTCCTACACAGAGGACAGGACACCGAAACTCGCCCGATCTAAACGGAAACTGCAAGTAATAGACGGACTTCTCAAGGAGAATTGGCAGGAACAGTTGGTAGCGATGATCTACAGCCTCGCCTTGAAAACTTTAAAAAACCTCAACGACTTTGTAAGGCACACGCAGCACTGTTTTGAGGATTTAGGGCAGGTTGAATTTCATGGAGGTGTAGATTCGTCTTATATCGCTGTCCCGCGAACCTGCGATGCGCTCATCACATCGCCGCCTTATCTCCAAGCACAGGAATATATCCGTTC
>JAAXHL010000145.1 GCA_012270865.1 Candidatus Poribacteria bacterium
GCGCCATAAACAGTATCCTCTGCTGTCGCTAACGACTTAACGATTACATCTTTCCCCGCTTTATCGGTGATTGCATTCCAAACAACGCCATCTTTTGAGCTGAAAACGCCTCTGTCGGTTGCAACATGAACCGTTGAATCAGCAAAGACAATTTGATTGAAGCGTTCAACAGATAGCGGCAGGTTTGACGTGACATCGTTCCAACTATCGCCATCATCCAGCGACTGTACGAGCTGCCCATCCCGTTTGCCGACATAGACGGTCTCTCCTGAAACCGCAATCTTAAAACATTGTACCATGTTTTCACGTGTAAGTTCACAAGTTTCTTCGACACCTGTATCCGACCATCGGACATCCCCCGGCTTCCATCGGAAGAGTTTATAGTTGTACTCCATGTAATACGTTTCGCCATTCACCGCGAAGTTGCCGTATAAACCTTCCGCCATCAATGCGTAAGTGAGTTGACGCTCGTCTTGTCCTTGATCCAATAGTTTTAAAAAGCACTCCGCACCAAATTTCGGATGCTCACGTATTATCTGCGTTGATAAAGACTCAACATCAGCGTCCGGATCTGTAGAGCGGGTAAAGGTAATTTGTCCCTCTTGTCTCGGTAACCGATAAGAATCAAAGGGAAATGTCATTCCCCCGAACACGGTCCATAGTAGCCTTCCTGAATCTCGCGAAGGCGGTGTCTTTCCCTCTTCAAAAATATAACCCTCAACAGCCTCTAAACAATTATTATCAGGCACAAAATGATAATAAGCCGTTTCAAAGTTACGTCGAATCCCTTTGGCATACAAAACACCCTCGGCTTCGGAAATCTGCACAATTAGCGGCGTGTCTTCCCTATCCTTGAGTTTCGCATCGAACTTCGGCACCTCAAGCGTATACCTCGGTCGTTGGATGTCAACAGCCGTCCAAGAATTACCTGCATCTGTTGATTTGACGACACCCCCAACAACCGTGGCGTACAACACCTTAGACGCTCCTGAGTTTGGAAGCGTCTCTTCTAAACTGATTAAGTTATCTACACGGCACTCAAACCTTGTATTATAGTAAACGTTAGAATTAATGA
>JAAXHL010000042.1 GCA_012270865.1 Candidatus Poribacteria bacterium
CATTAATTCTAACGTTTACTATAAATGCTCGTGAATATTATACCAATATCGCGAGTACGCACCTCAAAGCGATGGATTTTGATGCTGCAACGGAAGCGTCAAAACAGATTGTCGCACACAGTCCACGCAACCCTGAAGGGCATCAGATGCTCGCAGAAATCGCGAAGCAGTCTGGCAACTATGAGCGTGCGATAGACAGCCTCAAACAGGCACTTCGGCTGCGTCCGGAAGCGATTGATATTCGTTCGGAATTGGCGGCGACCTACAAACTTTCAGGTAAACCCCGGCAAGCACTCGCACAGTATTGGCGGTGCTGGGAGTTGAGCGATAGTATCAACGATAAACTCGCTTTCGTCAAACCGCTTTCGGAGGCGTACTATGACTTGGGTCGGCGTGGGGAGTTTGAAGAAAAACTGAAGCAGTTGGCGAAATCCAACGCATCCAATGTCGGACCCGTTATCGCACTTGCTGAACTCTACCGGATGGAGGGTGACCTGCCGAGTGCACGTTTCCAACTCGCGCGTGCATTGGACAGAGAACGCGAGAACCCGGATCTGCTGGCGCAGCTCGTTAACATCAGCGTTGATCTCGGTGATAACCAAGACGCACTCACCTACCAACAACGCCTTGTCAAAGCACACCCGGACCCCAGCCATCAACGACGACTCGGTGAACTCCTGTTTGATGCTGGACGCGAACAGGAGGCGATACAGGCGTGGACGAAACTCCTACACGCAAAGAACCAGACCCTTGAGGCTGAGATCAAACTTGCGACGCTCCTGATTCGGCATGGACTGCCTGATGAAGCACTCTTTGTCCTCGATCGCGCAGCAGAAAAGATAACAGGTCCAGATGCGTATAGCTCACTCTATCAACTCGGTGTGGTGCTGGTGAGCATGAACGAATTCGACCGCGCTCACACCTACTTCCAACGAATTTTGGATATGCCGCAACCGCCTAAAAATGCGACACAACGGGCAAATACATCTACGACTTACACAACATCAGGGCCTCCCGGAATGAACACAGATAAATTCTGGTTGGCACGGAATCTTCTCTACCGGGTTCAAGATCAATCGTTTCGTGGAAGAGGTGGACAAACATGGCGACCGAGTAATTTTGAGGAAGCACAAGCGGGTGCACTCGTCCATTTAGTGACAATTGCTCAGCAACACGGGAAACTTAATGCCTTCATTCAGCAGTATGAAACGGCACTTGAAGAAAATCCGAAGTTGACCAAGAACTCGTCTACAGATAAGTTTGTTAAGGCGCGAGTTCTTGGTCAAATCAAACGCCTTGAAATCTTGGCACAAATCTATACCTTGACCGAGCAGCCCGAGAAAACTGCGGATATGCTTGAGCGATTGATTGCTGTGTCTCCAGATGATATGGTCTACCAAGCGATACGTTTCAACGAGGCAATCCAGAGAAACCTTGCTGTTGAAACGTTAGAAAAATATCTTAGCAACATCACAGGACTGACAGAAGAAGCCCGTCTTTGGTACACGCTACAATACATCCAAAAACGCTATCGTGATGGGGACAAGACGGCAGCTGAAAAACTGATGCGTGAATTTGAAAATACAAAAGTGATGGATCTTAACACTATTGAAGCACTCGTTGAGACACTCGTTCTGATGGAGAAAACTGATGCTGCCGCGCGAATCATCGCTGATCTGCCTATTCCAACACAATCACAGCAGGCGCAGTATCAAGACCTTTATGAAACAGTTACCGATGCGTACATGCGTCAGGAACACATTGACAAAGCGATTGATCTCTTCTGGACTTACTGTGAGCGAACCCGCCCGCAAATCAGAAACACTCGGCGGGGTGTCTCCTATCTATTACGTTTCGCTTCTTCAAGCGGTTCATCTATTCAGACAATTTTTCCTACGTCTACAACCTACTATAACGGGAGCAGGTTCGGGTATCTAAAATATTTTTCTCGGCAATTGTGGTTGAAAAATCAACAGGAAGCACTATATTCTAAGTTCCAGGCTACGGTTGATGCTGCCGAAGATAGAGACCGAATCTTCGCCGGATTAGCCTTGAGCTACTGCTATTGGTGGAACGGAGATCGCGAAAAAGCGCGAGAAACGCTCGTATCGTTGCAGGAGCAATTTCCACATGACCTTGCCCTCAAACTCAGTACTGTGTTTATCTCTATTCAAACCGGGCATTATGCGGGAACACTTAAACTGCTTGATGAACTTTCCATAAGTGATCCGAGAAATCGCCGTCAATACTATGACCTAACGCTCCAATTGGCATTGCAGTCAGGAAATACTGTCGCTGTTCGGGATTTGATAGTAAAGCTTTTGAATTCACCGAGCAGTGCGCGTGAACTCTATACGTTTTCGCAGCAGCTGCAAAGAGCCGGTTATACACAGCACGCGACGACTATCATGAATAAAGCGAGGCACCTGGCGATAGCGGTACGGGACCCCAATTTCCTGATGGAACTCAGTCGGCACTTAGAGGATCTCGGTAGAGGTCAGGATTCCGTGCTAATCGCTGAACGCGCTTTACGATTTGCCAACTACCGGGACCGATACGGTAGAACAATATCGTCAGGGAATCTACAGCAGGCGACTCACCTCGCGAGCCACTCGAAATCCAAAACGGATCAGGAACCGCAATTAATTGATGCAGCCCAAAAGAATCCCACCTCATACAAAGCGTTTATGAATTTGGCAGCTTTCTATGAAGGGAAAAATAAATTTGACAAAGCAGCAACGGCATACCAAAGCTTACTTACAATTAGACCTGCAGACAGTGGGATACGCAAACGTTTCGCCGATATGTTGTATGCCAATGGAAAATATGAAGCAGCTGTTCCGCAATACACAAAACTTCTCAAGGACAACCCGACTATACTCGGCTACGCTACTTATGATGTTATAGAAACTTTCTTTAAAGCCAAGAAAATTGACGAGCTCATCACGCTTTCAAAAGAGATGATTACGCCATCTATTGGACGTGACTTCAATAACGAATTAGCACGAGACGTGGCACAAGAGCTGATGGATAAAAACAATTCCAAAGCTGCTATTGCAATTTATGAGAAACTCATCGAAGCACAGCCGAGTCGGACTGGCTATTATCACAGCTTAGCAGCTGCTTATGCGGCTGCAGGTGAACATGAGAAAGCGATCCAGATATTACGGAACACACTGGAAACTGAAGAATCGTATCCACAAGAAACCATAGAAATGTTGACCCGTTTCTACAAATTATACGGTGGACTGGACGCATTCATCAAGGAATCTGAAGCAAAACTTGCAGAAAAACCGAAGAGTAACCACCTGCGCTATCTCCTTGCCTCCATGAAAATTGCAGCCAATGACTTAGAAGGCGCAGATAGACTCGCTTTCCAACTGCTTGATGAGGACTCATTTAATACAAGACATAATACAAGACAACTCCACAATTTGGCGGATGCATACCGTCTTGCGGGCGTACGAGAACGTGAATTTCAAATACTTCAGAGAATAGTAAAAGTACAAAATCAACAAGGTTATACTGGTTGGGTTCCCTATCATAGACTCGGAATGATCTATGCGCTTAACGGTGAAATAGAGAAAGCACAGGACGCGTATCGAAAAATGGGGCGACTCAGGCTTCTAAATAGGTACGACTACGTTGAATTAATGAATGTTGGTGCCACATATTTGCACAACCAAATGTGGGACGAGGCTGAACCAATTCTCACCGAAATCGCCAACGATCTATCAGTGAGTTCTCACTACCGCAGACAGGCAGAAGAACGGTTAGTGGCGATTAAGAAGCAGCGTGATAATATTTCCAGTACGACTGTAGGGGCTGGATCACCCAGCTCCTACGATAAAATAAAAACGATGGACATCAAGACGTTACGGACATTGGCAAAAGATTTCGTCCAGCGTGGAGATAGACAACAAGCTGTCCTCATTTACACACACCTCGAAAAAGTGATACCCGAAGACTTCGAGTCTCGCGCGCAACTTGCAACGCTTTACACGACACAAAATCAACATGATAACGCCGTTGCGACTTGGGAAGCACTCCTTGCAGAGGATCCAGGGCATACGAAGTTTCAAGATGGACTTGTTCGTACTTATCAAAGTGCCGGTAAAATTGACAAAGCATTGGAACTCTCGCAGCAATACATTAAAACGGATGCGAAGAATAGTGTTAATTACGTACGCCTCGCAAAACTCTATGCGGATGATGACCGAATTGATGAAGCGATCGCTGCCTATCAAAAATCAATTGAACTGGCACCCGGTAACGTGAAACATCATCTCGAATTGGCTGCGCTGTATATCCGTAAAGATGATAAAATTTCTGCAAAAACGGCTCTCCAAGAAGCAAAACGTTACACTGCTCAAGAATGGGAACGTCATGATATTGAACAAGAAATTATGAAACTTTCTGAACAGCAGGAAAGTGTTGAAGGGGTGATGCAGAAGGCGGAAGCGGAAGAGACGCTTACGTTTGAAATGCAGAAGGAACACGCGGAAACTTTTCGGGATGATGACAAACATGAAGAGGCAAGCATCGCTTATGAAAAAGCACTTGAGATGACGACAAATAGCTACGAACGCCGAAGAATCCATGAAAATTTGCTCGATATTTACCCCAAACTTGATAAGCACGACGCTGCCATTGAAATGCATGACGAGCTTGCATTTATCCCGTATATAACCAATGCTGCTGAGTCGGCACGCAATAGATTGATGAATGCATACAAACGCGAAAATAAACTTGATGCTCTGAAATCGATCTATCATACGAAACTTGAGAACGATCCCAATAATATTAATTATATCGAAATGCTCGCTGAAATTTACAAGAGCACAAACGCCCACGGTAAGGTCGCTGAAGCGTATCAAGCCATCAGCAAACTACAACCCGACAATGTCCTTAGCTACTACAACGCCGCTGCGGCATATAATAGAAATGGACAATCCGAATTAGCAGAAGAGATGTTAAACCAAGGTGAGAGTGTGCTTTCTGTCAGCAGTCAAAGGCGAAGTAGTTCCCTCCTTGAAACGCTTGGTGAAATCTGTTACGACGGGAAAATGTACGACTTAGCGATTAAATTCACTGATGCCGCAATCGCTGAAAGTACAGGTACCAGAGTATACGGTATAGCTTCACCCGTAGAAGCTGAATATAAACTTCTCGCGAAAAGTTTACTTGCCGCAAAGCGGTATGAAGAAGCCATCCATGCCTATCAGCAAGTGGCAAACATGGCAAGATATCCATGGGATAGAGACGAAGCCAGAAAAGCGATAGAAAATGCATCAAGATTGGGTAACCTGTATGAAAAGCAGATACCTAAACTGTTGGAGAAGGTACAGGAAAATCGTGATGACATAGAGGCACGTTTGACCCTTGCCCAGACCTACGAAAAAGCCGACAAGATTGAAGAAGCAATCGGGCAATACGAAAAGATGCGTCAACGCCAGCCTGATAATTGGCAGTGGCACAAGAAACTTGGTGATCTCTATCAGAAACAATCCCAACGTCATCAGACAGGAGCAGTCGTTGAAGGTACCGCGCTGATCCTGAACGGAAACCCCTCAGGTTTTGTGGAAATCGTTGATAGCGATCTACTGAACGCTCTCACGCAACAAGCGACAGTATCGCTTTGGATAAAACCAACCAACTATCTAAAAAAACACACTGCCATTCTCTGTAAAGGGGACGAACGAACACCAAATATCGGGAACCGAAGCTTTTTCTTATTTCTCCGAGATGATGGTGTCATCCAATTCAGTGTATCGCCAAAGGGTCAAGGAGAACGCAATCTGTATTCTGTCCCCGGCAGCATCCTGCTTAACAGATGGTATCATCTCGCCTGTGTCATTGATGCAAGAAGAAATGACATGAGATTGTTTATCAATGGTAATGAAGTCGGAAGCCGTGATTTGGGGGCTGCGAGTGTGTACCAGAGTCGTCTTCCACTCCGCATCGGTTGGACATCTGAAGAAGATAGCCCAGACCACGGCAGTTTCGCTGGACACATCGATGAAGTGCGTATCTGGAACGTTGCCCGAACAGTGTCCAAGATCCGTTCGGATATGAATACTCCGTTGATAGGAAACGAATCCGGGTTGGTCGCTTATTGGAAATTTGATGAACACACAGAAGGGATAGTCTACGACGCGTCCGCGAATAAGAACGACGGCAGATTTAGTGGAAATGCAAAATTGGTATCTTACACCCGTCCCATTTTCGAGAGTTTCAACCCGGAGCAATTGGCACAAGCAGCAGCAGCGTATGAATCAGCAATTCAGTTTGAACCGAATTCTTACGAATTATACCGTTCACTGGCAGAAACCTATATGAAAGATGGCCGTTCATCAGATGCAGAGGCTGCGTATCGCCGTGCATTGGACGCACCCCTTACGCAGAACCAACACGATGACGCTATTGCAGCCATATGGGCATCTTATGCCAACACGGCACATGAAAACAGAGGCATTGCTATCCTTGAAGAACTCAGGGGAAAAATGGAAAATAGCACAGTACTACATGAACGGTTAGGAGATGTTTATACAAAAGTTGGAGATACTAAGAAAGCCGAAAACGCATACACACAGTGGATTGCGATCCGACAGCGGCAGCTAAACCAGCGAGGTTCGGCAGGAAGTTATCAGGATTTTGCAGAAAAGCTCCTCCAAAAACAGATTCCACCCGAAACAGCCATAAAATTTGCCAAACGCGCGGTTCAAATTAGCAATCATTCGGATGACATCTTAACCTTAGGGTATGCCTACCTCCTCAATGGACAGTCCGACATAGCAGTGGAACAGTTCAAAAAAGGACTGTTGACCCTGACATCCGGGACTTTTCAACGTAAATTCTTCTCATGGATTTCCGAATACGGCAAAAAAACTGAAGATAAGGCGGGTTACGTTGATATGTTAAACGAACTCGTAGACACTCTATCCGATAACATGGTTATCCAGCTGAATCTCAGTCTCACGTTGGCGGAATTCTGTTACAATAATAACATGCCGGAGAAAGCAAAAGCATATATACAAAAAACAGGTTTCATCGCTGAAAACGCCTGGTGGACGCTCGGCCCTTTTGATAACACCGATGGCATCGGTTACGATACGACTTATATCCCCGAAAACACAATGCAGATCGACACTGCCACAAAATACGAAGGTATAGATGGACAGGTCCGTTGGAAACCAAAAAGTGACGATAGGATACTGGACGGTTATGTCGGTCTCGGGAAGGACGTTGACTGGCGGGTCGCTTATGCATTCGCAACCGTCGTTTCACCCAATCAAAGGAAAGTTCAACTCCGCTTTGATAGCGATGACCAAGGAAAAATCTGGCTAAATGGCGAAGAGGTACACGCACACACAAAAACCTATCGGGCGGAAATTGACCGATACATTATCCCTGTGACACTCAAGCCGGGTGAAAACAGTATCCTCGTCAAAGTCTGTGAAGAAGAAGGCGGCTGGGGATTCTACCTGCGGATCACTGACCCTGATGGGAAACCGTTTGACGATTTGATAATCAACGAATAGCCGTCAGCAGTCAGGGCGTTTTTTCTTTAAGAAAAAAACTGTCAGCGGTCAGCAAGAAAACTCGCTTGCGCAAAAACCCTCTTTGCTGATAGCTGATCAAGGAGATATGTTCATGTTCAGAGAAAAAAATTACACAATTCCTGTCTTTGTGCTATCCTTTATAGTTTGTGCCTTGTGTTCTATATCCATTGCCCTTGCGCAAGATGAAGCGAACGACGCAAAAATTATTGAACGCTATAAACTTATGCTTAGCCGTAAGCCGAAAGAGGGAAGTACGTTTGATCGACTTTATCAGTTTTACCTCGAAGGGGACGGTTTAGACGCAATGGTTACGGATTACCAAGCAGAAGCAGCCGCGAAACCCGATGCTCCGAATATCCAAATTATCTTGGGACATATCTACAAACGCCTCGGAAAAGATACTGAGGCAATCAATGCATATCAACGCGCAGTGATACTCTCTTCAAAAAATTACTACCCACATCTTGCACTCGGACAAATATACACAACGTTACGTAGGTATAAAGAGGCAATCAACGCACTGACGCAAGCAGCAGCGTTGTCAGAGCAGACGGAATCTGCGACCCCTGACGATCAGATTACAATCTATAAAACGCTCGGACGCGCCTATTTCCATCAGGACCGAGTAGACGATGCCATTGCGACATGGACAAAAATCGCTGAATCGGATCCGCAGAACATTTTTGCCCGTATTGAACTCGCGGACCTCTTCCGTGAGGAGGAACTGTACCCGCAAGCCATCGCACAGCATGAAGCAATCACCCAGATCAAAAAAGATGACCCGTATCGCGTCTGTCTGAGTCTACGAGAGATTGGCAAAATTCACGAAAACACGGGCGCTTACGAGGAAGCACAAACTCGCTATGATGAGGCACTGGCGTTGACGGCTCCGGGGAATTGGCTCCGAAAAGACCTTCAACAACGTATCATTGGGATTTACGCCACCGATGCCAATTGGAAAGACTTAATCACGTATTACCAAAGCAAACTTGAAGCAACCCCGAATGATCCCGAACTCATCGGCTTGCAGGCTGCGGCTTATGTCAAGAATCAGCAGCTTGATAAAGGTATTACAGCGTATCGTAAAGGATTAGACCTGGCACCTACAGATACCGAATTACGGCTAAACCTGATTGCTGCGCTCCGTGGTGCTGAGAAATTTGAGGACGCTGCAGCAGAATATGAGGTGCTCAGCAAACAACAACCTGATGATTTCGGCATCTACCGCGAACTCGGAAAACTATACTTACAACTTAAGGCTGAAGATAAAGTAAAAGTAACCTATCAACGCATGATTGACCGTGATCCTGAAAACGCAAGCACATACCTCATTCTCGCCGAAATCTACACTGGACATGAATGGATGGAGGATGCCATCGCATCATATCAAAAGGCGATTTCACTGGCACCCGATAATCTGGATTACATCGAATATTTCGGCGAGTTTTATTTCCGCCAAGGCAATCGTGAGCAGGCAATTGAGACGTGGGATCGGATGATTTCCAGTGAAAAGAATATTGCAGAGAATTATGACCGGTTAGCACAATTGCTCGACACCAAAGACATCACTACGGAGGCACTCATTGCGAGTCGTAAGGCAGTCGAATTAATGCCAGAGGTGTATCGTTATCGCGAGGCATTGGCGAGACGACTCATGCAAAACAAGCAGTACGACGAAGCACTAACGGCGTACACAGAAGCCTTAAGACTCGCACCTAACGAGTTCTTTGCCGAACAGATGGACGACCAGCGCATTGAAATCTATCGACGACAAGGGACACTTGCCGATCAAATTGCGGCAGTCGAGGTAGAACTTGAAAAATCAGGGGTCTCTGCTGCTGACCGCTTCGTGAATCAGAAGAAACTCGCTAAGATGTATCTGAAGTTGAAAAACACGCCTTACGCACTTGAAATGCTTTTAAAAGCGAAAGCACTCCGCCCCGATGATTTAATTGTTAACCGATGGCTCGCGGATATCTATATCAAGCAGGGTAAGCGCGACGATGCGAATGCTACCTACATTCATTTAACAGACATTGACGATGCGAATGCTCGGGAATACTACACGAACATCGCACGCCTGCATCTAAACGCTATGGATTTAGAAACCGCTAAAACTGCAGCAAAGCAGGTCGTCGCACATAGCCCGCGTCATCCGGACGGATATCAGCTGCTTGCACAGATCGCAAAACAATCCGGAAATTACGATGATGCTATCAACAGCCTCAGGCATGCGATTCGCCTGCGTCCGGAGGCAACTGACACTCGCGTGGAACTCGCAGCGACTTACAAACTCTCAGGTAAACCTCGACAAGCACTCACACAATACTGGCGGTGTTGGGAATTGAGCAACAATGTGAGTGATAAGCTCGCTTTCGTCAAACCGCTTTCTGAAGTATATTACGACTTGGGAGACCGTAATGCATTTGCGGAAAAATTGAAGCAGTTATCGAAGGCTAATGCGTCAAATATAGCACCTGTCTTGGCGTTAGCGGAGCTCTACCGGATGGAGGGTGATCTGCAGAATGCTCGCTTCCAATTGGCGCAAGCATTAGACCGAGAGCACGAGAACCCCGAATTGCTGGCACAATTGGTAAAAATCAACCTCGACCTTGGTGATAACAAGGACGCGCTCGCCTACCAACAGCAACTCGTCAAGGTGCGACCCGCACCACACCATCAGCAAAAACTCGGTGAATTGTTATTCGATGCCGGACGTGAGCAGGAGGCGATTCAGGCGTGGACAAAACTGCTACATACAAAAAATCAGACGCTTGAAGCAGATCTCAAACTCTCAGCCTTGCTCATTCGCAGTGGATTACCGGAGGAAGCATTTTTTACGCTGGAGCGCGCAGCCGAGAATGCACAGGATGCCAAAGCCATCTACCAAATTGGGGCAGCGTTGGTTGAAATGAACGAATTAGAACGCGCGCAACCGTACTTTCAGAAAATTTTGGAAATGTCCACACCAAAGAAGTGGCAAGTTACCAGTGGCAAGTTGCCAGAAAAGAATCCGCTTGTAACTGGAAACTCTAAAAATACGAACAAATTCTCTCTCGCACGAAATCTTGTCAATCAGATTCTGAGATCACCATCTAACATAAGAAATAGAACGCCGTGGGTACCCACAAGTTTTGAGGAGGCGCAAGCCGGGGCACTCGTCCAATTGACGACAATCGCGGAAAAGAAGGGAACACCGAGCGAACTGATTCACCAATTTGAGGCGAAGGTTAACGCGAACCCCAAGGACATTCAGACACTCGAACTGTTAGCACAACTCTACACGCTGACCGATAACGCTGATAAAACAAGTAAAATTACGGAGCAGCTGCTTGCCATTTCGCCGAATGACCCGGTATATCAAGCCGTCCGGTTCCACCAGACCCTGCAGCACAACCTTAGTTATGAAACATTCAAAAAACATCTGGATGAAGTGACCGGGCTGACACCGGAAGCACGGCATCAGTACATCATACAATATACCGAAAAACTCTATCGTCAAGGCAAAAAGGCAGATGCCGAAAAATTATTGGACGAACTCAAAGGTGTCGAAGTGCCTAATCTCAACACCCACATTATGCTGGTCAATGTCCTTGTCCTGATGAACAAGATGGACGAAGTGGAGGAAGTCATCGCTCAATTTCCGACTCCGATTACTTCAGCAGCACCTTCCGTTGTCCCGCAACAACGACAGGACGTTAGGGTCTATCAAACCGTTGCGGACGCTTACTTTCGCCAGGGGAAAGTTGAGAAAGCGATTACGTTCTTCTGGGCTTTTTTGGAACGCACGCAACCGAACACCACAAACCCACGCCGCGTCGCAAAACTTGCTTATGCTACGTCTTCCTACATAGGCCATTCCTCAATTCAGTTAATCTATCCATCACCAACAACATACTACAACCAAGATCGGTTGCAGTATCTGCAGCAGGTTTTCAATCGATTGCGGTTGAAAGATCAGCAAGATGCTCTGTACGCCAAATTGGACGCTGAATTCAATTCTACAGAAGGCAGAAAGCGTATCTATCCCGGTTTAGCATTGAGTTACTGTTATTGGTGGGATGGTCAACGTGATAAAGCACAAGAGACCCTCTCCACGTTGCAAGCGGAATTCTCGGATGACTTTACACTCAAAGTTAACACTATCCTTGCCACTATTCAAACGGGGCAACACGAAACAGCACTGGTACTGCTTGAAGAACTCGCTGAAGCGGAACCAAAGAACCGTCATCAATATTACGACCTGATGCTACACATTGCTATGAACACAGGTAACAGTAGCAGCGTTCGTGACTTGGTGACAAAACTTATGAACTCACCGAGTGGTGTCCGCGAGCTCTACCATCTTTCCGATAAACTCCACGATGCTGGCTTTAAAAAGTACGCTGTTGCTGTTGCCAAGAAAACGGTAGACCTTGCGGCGGGTGAGCGCGACCCAAATTTTCTAATGTCCTTAAGCCAACATTTAGATATACTTGGACAAGAACAGGATGCCGGACACATCGCGGAACGCGCATTGCGTTTAGCCAACCAACGCGACCGGTACGGACAGATGCTCTATTCTTGGAATTTTCGGAGTGCAACGCGATTGGCGAGCCGCTCCACAAATGCGCCCGACCGCGAGCAAAAACTTCTCGCAGCCGCGGAAAAGAACCCAGAGTCACACCAGGCCCATCTCAGGTTGGCAACTTTCTACGAAAGCGTCAACCAACCTAAAAAGGCATCGGAGGCATTTGAGGTATTACTTGCTTTGAGACCCAATGATAGCATGACTCGATACCGCTACGCCCAGATGTTACAGCGGACCCGACAGGTAAACGATGCTGTTGACCAGTATATGGTGCTGCTCAAGGACAACCCAAATGTCCTTGGCTACAACTATTTCGAGGTAATAGGAACTTTCATCCAAGCGGAAAGGATTGATGAACTCGTTTCACTCACGAAAGAGATGATGACTCCATCTGTCGGACAAAGTTTCGGGCGACAATTCGCGAGTACTGTAGCACAGATGTGTGCCGGAAGTGAACACCCTAAAGTGGCAGTCGAAATCTACGAGAAGTTTATTGAATTGTATCCAAATCGGACCAGCACGTATCAAGACCTTGCATCCGCCTATGTCGCAGCTGGAGAACATGAGAAGGCAATCCAAATTTTACGCGGCAGGTTGGCAACTGGAAGCACAGCGTCACAAGTAGGGACTGTATTAAAACTCGCTGAACTCTATAAGACTTCAGGTGAATTAGAAGGCTTGACGGCGGAATATGCAACAAAACTTGCTGAGAAGCCAGCGGATCCGACACTGCTCTATCTCGTCGCCTCAATGAAGATTGCAGCAGACAACTTTGACGAAGCGAAACCGTTGATTAATCGACTGCTGAAAGTCCTACCGACCTCACGGCGGTTATCGTGGATGAACAAACTCGCGGAAGCATACCGAAACACAGGCGACCGGGATTGGGAACTCCGTCTACTTGAAGCCGCCATTGAGGGGGTTGATCCGCAGACTTCCTCCAGACTTTCGGAGACTTATCAGAAACTCGCTATGGCGTACGCCCACAAAGGCGAGACAGAGAAAGCAAAGCGTACTTTTCGCAAGATGGGGACTCTCCGCCTTTCGCAACCCAGCGTCCGCTATCTGGAGAGAGAGGAAGTCGCGAAGATATATGCTCAACACGACATGTTAGAAGATGCCGAAGTCTTGTTTACCGATCTTTTTAACGATTTTTCACTACGACCCTGGACTCGGAGACAAGCAGAGCAACAACTAAAGAAAATTAAACGACGACGTAACTTTTTAAAAATAAAGAACCGAGTAACTTCAAAGATGAAAGCGACGCAAAGCGAACCCACTGTCGAATAGCGTGTAAATTAAAAACAGGAGATATTTCCATGTTCAGAGAAAAAAAATGCGTAATTAGTATGTGCATAGTGTCCCTTATAGCCTACATCTTGTGTTTCACATCCATTACACTCGCCCAAGATGAGACAGACGACACAAAAATTATTGAACGTTATAAGCAGATGCTGAATCGCAAACCGAAAGAGGGAAGTACGTTTGATCGACTCTATCAGTTTTACCTCGAAGGAGACGGTTTAGATGCGATGGTAGGGGACTATCAAGCAGAAGCAGCCGCGAAACCCGATGCTCCGAATACCCAAATTATCTTGGGACACATCTACAAACGCCTCGGAAAAGACACCGAAGCCACTAAAGCATATCAACGCGCCGTTACACTCTCTCCGAATGACTACTATCCACATTTCGTACTCGGACAAATATATACAACCGGACATCAGTATGAAGCGGCGATCAACGCGCTGACGAAAGCAGTAGCGTTGGTGGAACAGACGGCATCAGCGACACCTGATGATCAGACTGCGATTTATAAAACGCTCGGACGCGCCTATTTCCATCAGGACCGAATAGACGATGCGATCGCGACATGGACAAAAATCGCTGAATCGGATCCGCAGAACATTTTTGCCCGTATTGAACTCGCGGACCTCTTCTATGAGCAGGAACTGTACCCACAAGCCATCGCACAGCATGAAGCAATCACCCAGATCAAAAAAGATGACCCCTATCGCGTCTGTCTGAGTCTACGAGAGATTGGCAAAATTCACGAAAACACCGGAGACTATGAGGCAGCGCGCGCACACTATGACGCTGCATTGGCGTTGACGGCTCCGGGTAATTGGCTCCGAAAAGACCTTCAACGCCGTATCATCGGGATTTATGCCGCAGATGCTAATTGGAAAGACTTAATCACGTACTACCAAAGCAAACTTGAGGGAACCCCGAATGATCCCGAACTCATCGGCTTACAGGCTGCGGCTTATGTCGAGAATCAGCAGCTTGAGGAAGGTATTGTTGCCTATCGAAAAGGATTGGCACTCGCGCCTACAGCTGCCGAACTACGGCTAAACCTGATTACGGCACTCCGTAATGCTGAAAAATTGGAGGACGCTGCAGCGGAATACGAAGTCCTTAGCGAACAGCAACCTGATAACTTCGGTATCTACCGTGAACTCGGAAAACTCTACTTGGAACTTGAAGACGAAGCCAAAGCGAAATCCGTTTATCAGCGGATGATTGATCTCGATCCAGAAAACGCCAGTACATACCTCATTCTCGCCGAAATTTACGCCGGACATGAATGGATGGAGGATGCCATCGCATCTTATAAAAAGGCGATTTCATTGGCACCCGATAATCTGGATTACATCGAATATTTCGGGGAGTTCTACTTTCGTCAAGGCACTCGCGAGCAGGCGATTGAGACGTGGCATCAGATGGTTGCTGATGAAAAGGGTACTGCTGAGAACTATGACCGTTTGGCGCAGCTGCTTGGGACAAAAGAATTTCACACTGAAGCACTCACTGCAAGTCATAAAGCAGTGCAATTAATGCCAGAGGTGTATCGCTATCGCGAGGCATTAGCGAAACGACTCAGGCAGGACAAGCAGTACGACGCAGCATTAACAGAATACACGGAAGCGATAAGGCTTGCACCGAACGATTTTTTTGCCGAACAGATGGACGACCAACGCATTGAAATCTATCGACAGCAGGGGACACTCTTAGATCACATTGAGACGACAGAGATAGAACTTGAGGCACCAGGACTCTCTGATGCCGACATCTTCGCGAAACATAAGAGACTGGCGAAACTGTATCTGAAATTGGAGAACGCTCCTTATGCCCTTGAAGTGCTTTTGAAAGCGAAGGCACTCCGTCCTGATGACGTAACGATTCACCGATGGTTGGCGGAGCTCTACACAAAGCAAGGTCGGAGCGATGATGCCGAGGCGACCTACACGCATTTAACAGATATTGACACTACAAATGCGCGAGAATACTACACGAATATCGCACGCCTCTATTTAGACGCGATGGATTTAGAAGCAGCGAAAACCGCAGCGAAACAGATCGTCGCACACAGTCCACGTAATCCTGAAGGGCACCAGATGTTCGCAGAAATCGCCAAACGATCAGAGGATTATGAAGCCGCGATTGATAGCCTCAAGCAGGCAATTCGGCTACGTCCGGCAGCGATTGACATTCGCTCCGAATTGGCAGATACTTATAAAGTTTCAGGTCGCCTTCAAGAAGCGATCTCACAATACTGGCGGTGCTGGGAGTTGAGTGATAACGTGGGTGATAAACTCGCCTTCCTTAAACCGCTCTCCGAAGTCTATTACGACTTGGGACGGCACGGAGAGTTTGAAGACAAACTCAAGCAGCTATCAAAATCCGACACATCGGGTGTTGAACCGGCTTTAGCACTCGCAGAACTTTATCGAACGAAAGGGGACCTCTCAAGCGCGCGTTTCCAACTCGCGCGAGCCTTAGATAAGGATCGCGAGCATCCCGAACTCTTAGCAGGGTTGGTCAAGATTAGTTTCGATCTTGGCGACATAGCAGACGCACTGACGTATCAACAACGGCTTGTCAAGGCGCATCCAGGACCCGCGCAACAGCAAAAACTCGGTGAATTATTATTCGATGCAGGTCGTGAGCAAGAGGCAATTCAGGCGTGGTCAAAAGTGTTGCACGCGAAAAATAAACCGTTGGGAGCAGAGATAAAACTTGCGACACTCCTGACTGAACACGGGCTGGTAGAAGAGGCACTATTTGCCTTGGATCGCGCAGCAGAAAATGAAATTATCGAAAAACTGATCGCAATCTCTCCGAACAATCCGGCATATCAAGGCATGCAGTTGGATCAGTTGGCGACACAGCAGATGTTGGATTATAATACGCTTAAGCAACATTTTGACGAAATGTCGGGATTGACACCTGAAGCCCGTCACTGGTACACCGTAGAATATGCTGTTAGACTCTTTTACAACGGAAAAGCAGAAGATGCGGAAAAACTGGTGGATGAACTTAAAGATGTAAACGTGGCGAACCTTAGCAATAACAATAGACTCGTTGATCTACTCATACGGATGGGAAAGACTGATACAGCAGAAAAAGTTATTTCTCAAATTCCGACATCGGGGACAGGGCAGCTCACTCAGCAGGATCGCCGTTTCTATGATCAACTCACGACGGCTTACCTTCGTGAAGGGCAAATCGACAAAGCGGTTGCCCTCTATTGGAAGTTCTTTGAGCGTACCAAACCGCGTATCACAGGTGTTCGGCGGGTCGCTGCGCTAACTGCTTCGTCTTACTCCTACAGCGGTTACGCTCCGATTCAATCAGGTTACCCATCGCCGACATTGTACTATAACCAAACCCGATTGGCGTACCTTAAACAGTTCTTCAACCAACTATTGATGAATAATCAACAGGAGACGTTGTACGCGACATTTAAGGCGCAGTTGGACACGACACAAGGTCGGGAGCGTATCTATCCGCTTCTCGCGATGAGTTATTGTTACTGGTGGGAAGGCAGACGGACAGAAGCCCAGGATATCCTCTCTGCGTTACAACAGGAATTTCCGAACGACCTGACCCTCAAACTCAACACCGTTTTTGTTTCTATCCAGACCGGAGAACTTAAAACAGCGTTAGCACTCCTTGAAGAACTCACTGAGGCAGATGCGAGGAACCGTCGCCAGTATTATGACCTAACACTCCAACTTGTCATTCATATAGGGGATACTGCGAGTGTCCGTGAGTTGATAGCTAAAATCCTGAATTCACCGAGTGGGGTGCGAGAACTTTATCAGTTTTCACAAAAACTCCAACAGTCGGGGCTTACCCAATATGCGATCGCAGTCGCTCAGAGAGCGACGACTTTAGCGATGCGGGAACGCGATCCAAACTTGCTTGTGCAATTAAGTCAGCATTTAAACGCGCTCGGACGTGGACAGGCTGCGGCACGGCTTGCAGCACGCGCCTTACGGTTCGCGAACCGACGCGGTCAGCACGGTCAGATGTTCCTTTCCCGGAATATGCAGCAGGCAGCCCATCTGGCGGGACGCGCAACGGACGCAAAGGAACGAGAATCCAAGTTAGTTGAAGCAGTAGAAAGGAATCCGAAGTCGTTCCAAGCACATATCAGGTTAGCAGCACTTTACCAAGGTCGGAACCAGATCGGCAAAGCATCAGAAGCGTTTGAGGCAGCACTTGCGCTCCGTCCTACGGACATTATGACTCGGCAGCGGTACGCCGACATGTTGCAACGGACAGGGCGCGCAAAAAACGCTGTTAAGCAATATGTTATCCTCCTTAAGGAGAACCCAAGTGCACTCCGTGCGAATTATTGGCAAATAGTGGATACTTTCTTCAAAGCGGGAGAGGTTAACACATTAGTCTCAACTGTGAAAGAGATGCTTGGAGCAGACCAGCGATATGGCGGACACTACGATTTTGCGCGTATGGCAGCGCAGCGGTGTACCCAAAATAACAATGCTAAAGCGGCGGTTGAAATCTACGAAAAAATGGTCGAGGTAAACTGGAGTAGCGCATATCAGCAATTAGTGTCTGCTTATGTAGCGTCTGGCGCGCGCGAAAAGGCGATTCAACTCCTCCGAGAACGACTGCGAACCGAACCTCCCGAAACACAAGTCCAGATTGTGTTAAAAATGGCAGAATTCGAGGAAACGTTAGATGAAATAAAAACCTTGTTAGCAGAATATAAGATGAGACACCGAGAAGATAGAATCAAACCGCCGTTGCTCTATCTCTTAGCAGTCCTAAATATCGTAACGGACGATGTTGAAGAGGCAGACCGACTCGTCAATAAACTTCTCGAACAGATGCCTTCAACGACGCGATTGCGATGGTTGAATACATTAGCGGATACTTACCGCGGTAAATCCGATAATGAACGTGAAATCCGCATGCTTGAAGCCGCGACGCAAAACGTTGATCCACAAGAGGCATGGCAACTTCCAGAAACCTACGAGAAACTCGGTGCTGTCTACGCGAGAAAAGGCGAAAAAGAGACCGCACAAAACGCTTTACGTAAAATGGGCACACTCCGTTTGCTGCGGAGTAGTGGGTCTCCTTATTGGGAAAAAGAAAACATTGCTCGGAAATATATAGAACACGAAATGTGGGACGATGCGGAAGTGCTGTTGAACGAGGTTATCAACGATCCATCGGTGCAACAACACTACCTTAAACGGGTACAAGAATCGTTAATGACTATTAAACAGAGACGTGATGGTTCATCAGGAACACAGATGTCGTCCACTAAAGTTGAGAGATCAAACATTGGCATGCAGCGGTCAATGGCGCAACAATACATGCGTAGCAATCACTTCCAGAAAGCCATAGAAATATACGAGCAGATCGCTAAAGTGATGCCGGAAGACCTCGAATCAAGGTCGCAACTTGCCGGACTTTATTCACGGCAGTTTCAACACGATAAGGCGATTGATGTTTGGAAAGCCTTACTTGAAGCCGATCCCGAAAACACAAAGTATCAGGACGGGTTTATTGACGCTTACCAGAAGGCAGGTAGAATCGGTGAGGCTATTGAACTGGCAAAGAAATATATTGCGGATGCCCCGGAAGTTGGGGTCCACTACTCACGCCTCGCACAACTCTATTTCGCTAATGATCAGATTGATGCTGCCATCACGCAGTATGAAAAAGCCGTTGAACTCAGCCCTGGGAATGGACAGGTTTATCAACAGCTCGGGCAGCTTTACCGGCGTAAAAACGATTTGGAGGCTGCCGAAAAGGCATATCAAGAGGCACTTCAATACGCAGCACATGACGGAGAGCGGCAAAATATTCAACGGCAATTAATCAGCCTCTATCGTCGCCAAGGGAAACTTGAAGAGAAGCTGAAGGAAGCGGAAGCGGAAGGCACACTTACTTATGATATGCAAATGGAGCAGGCACGCAACTATTCAAATCAGGGGAAATTGGATGAAGCAATCAATGCCTATAAGAAAGCACTTGAAATGACTTCCAGAAGTTGGGAACGCCGGAATGCAGAACGACAACTGATGTCCCTCTATCGTCGTCAAGGGACGTTGGAAGAGGTTCTGAAGGAAGCGGAAGAGAACGCGGAAGAGAACGCGGAAGAGAACGGTGCGCTGGCATTTGCTATGCAAGAACTTGCACGACACTATCGGAGTAAAGGTGAACCCGAAAAAGCGATCAGTGCCTATAAAAAAGCCATTGAGATGACCACCGAAAATTATGAACGCAGAAATATTACTATTGAACTGATGCAAGAATACGTCCGAATCGGTGAGAATGACTTAGCGATTGAACTCTATGAATCCACATCTCAATCCGACACAGGGCCCGCCAGATCAGTTACGTATGGAGGGTCCAGTTTCACCGTTATGCTTGACGGAGATAGAGAACGTGACAGTTTGATTAAAGCCTTTAAAAGTCACAGCACACTGGCGGAATTGAAAACATTGTTTGAAAATAAACTTGAGGAAAATACGAACAACGCTGCTACCCTTGAAATGATTGCCGAGATTTATCGGAACGAAAATCAGCATGAGAAGACGGCTTTGGCGTATCAAGCACTCTGCAAAGCACATCCGAGTAATATTCGCGGTTATTATTATGCTGCTGCCGCCTATAATAGAAATGGGCAGCCTGAATTAGCAAAAGACCTCTTGAACCAAGGCGAGACGGCACTCTCATCGAGTCCTAAGAAGAACGTTCTGTGGTTCCTCATGGCACTCGGCTCCATCTGTTTTGAGAGTGAAATGTACGCACCGGCGATCACGCTTTTTAAAGACGCTACAGTCATAAGTGGAAACAGATCGAGCAGTGGTCGTAATTGGGAACAGGAGATCTTATACGAGATGCTTGGGAAAAGTTATCGAGCGACAGAACAGTACGAAGACGCTATCAAGGCGTATCGGCAGCTGGCAAATGTAAGTGAAGACAGCAATAAGAAAAACCGAGCAGAACAAGCGATAAAGGCGATATATCTTGAAAGCAACCTCTACGAAACCCAGATTCCTAAACAGCTGAAGAAACTTGAAGAGTACCCAGATGACATCGCTACGCGTCTCGCGATTGCTGAAAACTACGTATCCACCGGCAAGATTGAAGAAGCAATCGCGCAATACGAGAAACTTAGTGAACTTCAACCGAACAATGTGGAATGGTACAAAAATATTGGCAGTCTTTACCGAAAAATCCGTCAACCCGATAAACCGGAACGATTAACGAAAGCCGCCACTGCCTATCAAAAAGCGGTCGAGCTCGAACCGACTTCTTACATATCGTATCAGATGCTGGCGGACATCTATAAAAAACAGGCGCATCTATCAAAGGCAGAAGCAGTATACCGTCGCGCGCTCGATGCCCCATTCACCGCTGTAGAACACGATTCCGCGGTTACCGCTATCTTTGAACTCTATAGTGGTGAAGCGCACGCCGATAAACGTATCGCTGTTCTCGATGAACTGCGTCGGAAAACGACTAAGAGTACTGTCCTATATAAAATATTGGGGGATGCTTACAGAGAAGCAGGAGATACCGAAAAAGCCGCGCCTGTCTATATGAAATGGTTAGAAACCCGTCAGAAAGCGGTAAACTCGGACCAATACGCTTCGGAATTCCAACAACTCGCCGAAGAACTTCTCAGTCAAAATATTATGCCAGAAACGGCGTTAGAATTTGCGACAATAGCTTCAGAAAGTCAAACGAACTGGATTTACGTTTTAACGTTGGGGCACGCGTATCTCGCTAATGAACAGTATGAAGAAGCCTTGCCAACGTTCAAGCGCGGTTTAAACCTTCTAAGCCAGTCCGGCAGACCTTTCATATTTATTGAGGACCTTTTGCTGTCGCGTATCTCTAAAATGGGCGAACGCGCGACGGACAAGGAGTCTTACGTTGAAATAATGGATAAACTGCTGAATGCCTTGCCTGAGAAATTTAGCAGCCAGTCCGAAAATCTTCTCGCATTAGCCGAATTTTGTTTAGAACACGGTTTAACTGAAAAGGCGGCAACCTATATTAACAAAGCCGGTTTCATCGCTGAAAGCGCGTGGTTAACCCTCGGTCCGTTTGACAATACAGAAGGTGTTGGTTACAATACAGTCTACATCATAGAAGATGCGACACAAGTTGACACAACTACCAAATATGACGGCGCAGATGGAGAGGTCCGTTGGCAAAAGCTCGACGATAGAACATTTGATGGGTTTGTTGATTTCGGTGAGGATGTCAATTGGCGCACAGCGTATGCATGGGTAAGCATTACCTCACCAAACAAACGGAAAGCACAATTCCGCTTCGATAGTGATGATCAAGGGAAAGTGTGGTTAAACGCGAAAGAGGTGTATGCGCATAGGAGACGGAACCGCGGTGCAGCGATGGATCGCCGTACCATCCCTGTAACGCTCAAGGCTGGTAAGAACAGTATCCTCGTCAAGGTGTGTAATGAAACGTCAAGTTGGGGGTTCTATTTGCGGATCACAGATACGGATGGAAAACCGTTTGACGATTTAAAAATCGGTAGCTCGGATTGAAATATTCGACAATACAGTAAAATAATGCACCCTTTTTGACCTTAATATGCGTCACTATAAGTAACGCCCCAGATTCTAATTGCGTAAGTCCTGATTAATAAAAAAATGCTTTGACATTTAACACAATCTTTGTTAGAATTAACAGTAAGCACATTGTAACTATTCAAATCAAACGGTAATTCGGATACTTCACAAAAGGAGCAGATTTCATGGCAGAAAAATTGATCCTTGAAAAAATTCAGCGCATCCGCCACCGTCTAAGCATCCAACGGTATTTTCAGACCCTTGCGAGATTCCTGTTTTACGGGTTTTTGGCGTGTGTCCCGTTGGTGATCGTTGACAGTGTCACATCATTTAACATTCCACCACTCGTTTTCCTCTGGGTAGCACTCGGCATCGCAGCGGTCGCCTTGGTAGTTCATCTTCTGCGACCTGTAAGTCTCCAAGAAGCAGCAAAAACGATTGACACAGACGCATCCCTGAAGGATCGTGTCATCAGTGGTTTGGAACAGATTCAACGCCGAACAGATGAAACCTTAACAGCTCTTCAACTTCAAGATACGAGTAGCAGGTTACAGAAGGTTCCCGTGAAGCAGGTCGCGCGTTATACTGTACCGCGTGAGACTAAATTTATCGCGCTCGTCGCTATATTTCTCGTCGCATTTTCGTTCGTTGAGTTTTTCGCACCCTCAGCGACTTCAACCGAGATTGACTTTTCACCACAGATTGCAGCCGAGGCTGATACACTCTTGAAAGAGATTGAAGAGGCGAAAAAGGAAGCGGCACAAGACGAAGATACGGAACTCGAAGAACTCTTAAAAGAGATTGAGAAAAGAGCACTTGAACTGAAGAAACCGCAGATTGACCCGAAGGAAGCACTCGCTCGTATGACGGAGTTGAGTGCGATGTTGAAGACGAAAGTTAATCCGTTGAAGATGGCGCAGCAGGAAGCACTCCTCAGTGGATTGGGGCAACAGTTTATCGGTAACCCATACTTGGGTGAATTCGGACAGCAGCTGAAACGTGGCGACTATCAACAGGCAGCGGCAAAACTCGATAAGGTGACGGAAGAGTTACCCGAATTCGATAAAGAGAAACGCCAAAACCTTTCTGATGAACTTAAACGCGGAGGTAAGAGTTTGCAAGGCACCGACCTCGATGGACTCGGCACTGAGTTGTCAGGTGCAGGCGAAGGCTTGGCAAACGACGATCTTGAGGGTGCACAGACACGGCTTCGTGCCTCAAGCAAAAAGATGCGGAACATTGCCCTGCTTAAGAAGCGCGACCTGCAGCTTGCGAAGTTGCTCTCGGAATGCGAAGCATGCAAGGCAGGTATCGCTGGCGCGTGCCAGACCGGTAAAGCCGGATTAAGTTACGCACTCAGCCAGAATCCGAGTACCAGTATCGGAACAGCGACTTCTGCAGGACAACTCGGGCAGCAGTCAATATCCCTCGATTCTACACTCAACCTTGAGCAGATTACTGGTGTTCAGGGAGATGGCAGCTCTACCGTACAAACCTCAAAAACATCTGCCGAAGGACAGCAATCCGGTGTCAGTTACAAAGACGCGTACACGAAATATCAGAAACTTTCTGAAGATGCCCTCACCGAAGAGCAGATCCCCTTGGGATATAAGTTTTACGTGAAACGCTACTTTGAATCGATTAAACCGAGTGATAAATAGTTTTCAATTATCGGTTATCAGTTATCAGTTAAGAGGCCTGCTGTGGCGGTTACAGAATATGTTACTGCCACAACAAAGTAACTGATAACTGACAACTGGTGCCTGATAACTATACCCCAGGAGTAATATGTCCGAAAACGCTGAACAAAAATACGAAGAATTTCGCGAAACGTTCCTTAAAATACAAGAAGAAGTATCCAAACAAATCGTCGGACAAAAAGAAATTATTGAAGGGGTTCTGATCTGTCTCATGACGGGTGGGCATGCCTTGTTAGAAGGTGTTCCCGGTTTAGGCAAAACGCTGCTCATCCGAACCTTGAATGAAGTGTTAGACCTCAAATTTTCCCGAATCCAATTCACACCCGATTTGATGCCAGCAGACATCATTGGCACTACTGTTGTTGCTGAGGATGAAGCCGGACGGAAGTTCTTCGAGTTTCAACAAGGTCCCGTATTTGCCAACCTTATTCTCGCCGATGAAATCAACCGTGCGACCCCGAAAACACAGTCAGCTTTGTTGGAGGCGATGCAGGAAAAATCTGTAACCGTTGCTGGGCAACAGCGCGAATTGCAGCTGCCCTTCTTTGTCATGGCGACGCAAAATCCATTGGAGATGGAGGGGACTTATCCGTTGCCGGAAGCACAACTTGATCGCTTCTTTTTCAAACTCAAAGTTCAATACCCGAGCCTTGACGAGCTTGACCTTGTTATGGAACGCACAACGCGCAGCGAAAAACCAACCGTTGATAAAGTCTGCGACGGAGCACAGATTAACGCGCTGGAGCAAATCGTCCGTGATATCCTTATTGCTGAGGACGTGCGTAGGTACGCGTTGCAAATTGTCCTTGGGACACACCCCGAAACGGAAGATGCGCCGGAACTGACGAAAAAATATGTCCGCTACGGTTCGAGTCCGCGCGGTGCCCAAGCGTTGATTCTTGGTGGGAAGGTTCGGGCAATCCTTGACGGTAGATATAACGTCGCCCGTGAAGACATTCAAGCCATCGCGCTGCCGAGTCTGCGGCATCGTCTTATCCTGAGTTTTGAGGGTGAGGCTGAAGGCATTGACCCAGACGACATCATCCTGCATCTGCTGGAAGAAATTTAATATCTGGTAGCGGTTGCTGCCTGCTTGCATCTTTTTTAAAAAATTTAATCATAACCAAAATCCTTGAAATCCATCGGAAACCCTGAAAAATCGGGGCGAAAACCCAACAGTTAAAAAAGATGAACGATACACAGTCCGCCTTCGACAGTGAATTCCTCAAAAAACTTGAATACCTCTACATTATCTCCAAAAAGATTTTTGCAGGTCGTATCAAGGCAGAACGGCGCAGCACACGGCGCGGTGTGAGCGTCGAATTCGCTGATTACCGTAACTATACGGCAGGCGACGATTTTCGCTATATCGACTGGAACGCCTTCGCGCGCTTAGATGAACTCCTACTGAAACTTTATGAAGAACGGGAAGACCTGCACATCTACTTCCTTGTCGATGCCAGCCAGTCAATGACCTACGGGGGCGAGCTACCAAAACTGATTTACGCCAAACGTGTTGCCGCCGCACTCGCCTATATCGGCCTGTCTAACCTTGACCGAATTAGCATTACCACCTTCAACAATACAGGTGTGAACCGACTTCCGACTGAGCGTGGTAAAGGCAAAATTTTTACCGTGCTTGACTTTCTGGATCAGGTTAATGGCAGCGGTGAAACCGACTTGGAAACTGCGTTCCACAACTTTGTTCATATCACGAAACGCCGCGGTCTTGTCGTCCTAATTTCCGACCTCTTTGATCCAAGTGGATTTGTGAACGGATTGAATGTATTGAAGTTTCAAAAGCATGACCTCTTTGTGATCCATATCATCGACCAAAAAGAGGTCGCTCCTGATCTACTCGGTGATTACCACCTTGTTGACGTTGAGACGAATCAGCTGCGTCAAGTCACTATCAATGAGAACCATCTCAAACGGTATCAGGCACTATTTGAAAAATATTGTGCCGATATGGACTTATACTGCACCCAACGCGAAATCAGTCTTGTACGAACGACAACAGAATCACCCTTCGAGGAGCTCATTTTACGCATTTTCAGGATGGGCGGCTTTGTCTCTTAATAGTTGTCAGTTTTCAGTACGATTTTTTCTCCGAAAAAATCTTTCAGTACTCAGTTAAGAGACTTTGGAATTATCGAAAATCTCTTGTAACTGACAACTGACAACTGACAACTGACAACCATTAAAATATGAATTTCTTGTCTCCTACCTCACTATTCCTATTTGGGTTGGCGATCCCGATTGTTGCGCTGTACATCCTTAGGCTCCGGCGACGGCGTGAACCGGTCTCTACCTTGATGTTCTGGGAGGAACTTTTCCGGGAACGGCAGACGACCTCTCTGTTCCAGAGGCTGAAGCATCTCCTATCGCTTTTGCTGCAACTTCTATTTCTGATGCTCTTAGTGCTTGCGGTCGCGCGTCCGCAGTTCGCTTTCATAACCAAGTCTGCTCGGCAGCTCGTTTTGATTATTGACCAATCGGCAAGCATGAACGCTGTTGAAGAAGGTAGCGATGGACGCACGCGGTTAGAGGTTGCTAAAGAGGACGCGCTCCGAACCGTGGATGGACTCCGTTTCATGGACGAAATGACTGTGATTAGTTCGCATACGCGCCCTATCATTCACATCCCTTTCACCAATCACCAAAAATCACTACGAGAAGCGATCAACGCGATCCTACCGACCGACATTAGCACGAACCTCGAACCAGCCTATGACTTGGCACACGCAATAGCCGAAACCAAACCTAACCCCGAAATCGTTATCCTCAGCGATTTCCAGTCTATTTCAGAGGAATTGCTTGCCAAACTCAAGGGTGAAACCAAAGAGAACACGGATAGCGAAAAAGCAGAGCAGGGGGTTAAACACCACCTGATACAGATAGGAAAAGCCAACGATAATGTGGGTATTACGCAATTTCGCGTCCGTAAGAGCCTCGTCAACGCTTTTGATTATCAGACACTGCTCCGTGTCGTTAACGCTTCAGAAGAAGAGAAAAAGTTCAACGTAGAGCTCTATTTCAACGAGAACCTTTTTGATGTCCGTCCTTACACACTTGCCCCTGGCGAAAGTAAATCCGAGATTTTCAGTAACTTTGCGTTTGAGGGTGGGAAGCTCAAAGCGGTGCTTGACATCGAAGATGCCCTCGCTACGGATAATACGGCTTATGCCACGCTCCCGAAACGCGACCTTATACCCGTTCTACTCGTAACATCGGGAAACCCATTTCTCCAGAAAGCACTCGCTGTAGATGAACAGATAAAACTCACTGTCCTGACACCGACAGAATATGAAACCGACATCCTACCTGAAAGTGCTACTTCGCAGGCGAAAAAGGAGTATGAAGTCGTTATCTTTGACCAGTACAGTCCATCAACCCTCGGCGATGGGAACTATATGTTCATCTATCCGCCTGCTGTTGATTCGTCAGAAACTTCTAATCCTGAGTTGAAATGGAATATCGGTGCGGCGTTAGAGACACCGATTATTACGGATTGGGAACGAACACATCCTATCTTGCAGCACGTTCACTTGGCAAACGTCCAAATCGGTACGGCATACGAAGTCACGCCTCCACCAACAGCACAGGTACTTGCCCGTTCATTTGAATCGCCTGTCTTGTTCATTGACGTTACACCGAGCCGAAAAATTGTCTTTGCTGCTATCAATATCTTGGAATCAGATCTGCCGTTACGTATCGCATTTCCGGTGATTATAGCGAATACGATTCAGTGGTTCCAACAGCGTTCTGAAATTCTGGAATACCACCTCCATACCGGAGAAGTTCTCAAACAGCGCATTGATTCGATAGATGCAAGCTATCAACCGGAATTAAAGACAGCAACTGATTCACAGCATCTTGTCAAAATCACGGGACCTGAGGACAAAACGTGGGAGATGCCTATTGAAGGAGAGGAACTGCTATTTGATCAGACGCAGCGCGCCGGTTTTTACGAATTGAAAATCTTGGAAGCAACCGACACTACAGAGGAAGCAGCAGCATCAGACACATCCAGTTCTACAGAGGCGGATAGCGGAATCGTATGGTCAATTAATCTTGCTGACGCAACAGAGTCGCACATCGGCACCGATCCGGGTGTCGAAGAACTTCTTGAGGAATCCGTGACACCGAGCGGAGCTGTGCTTTTGCGTTATCCACCGTGGGTCTACTTGGTATTCCTCGCTGTCGGGTTGAGTGTCGTCGAATGGTTCTTATATCAACGTAGACGCATCGATTAAGGGAACATAACCCACGACTCGGATATTATCTGATACGGAGGGATGCAATGAACAGCAATACACAGACGCTTCAACCGATGGGGATTGGTGAAATTCTGGATACAACCTTCAGTCTTTATCGGAAGCACTTTCTGTTGTTTCTTGGCATTATCGCTGTCTATTTTTTCGGAAATCTCCTAACATATTCGTTAGCGAGTTTTCTTCAAGATACGGATTTAAAGAACCTTGTAGCAAACCACGCTAACATGCCTTTTGTATTGGTGAGCATGGGTGGGGTAATCGTTGCGACAGCTGCCATCTTTCTTGAAAATCATGTTACAAGTACTGACGCATTGAAGCAGGCACTCCGGCGGTTCTGGCATCTGTTAGGTGGCTATCTCCTATGGGTTACAATCTTGGTAATTCCGCTTATTGTTACCCTTCTGTTTTTAGGAACATCTTTAAGAGCAGCTTTATACATTCCTTTAGTCTTCGCGCCTTTCGTAATCTATTTTGCGGTGCGTTGGGGTTTCGTCTTTGAAGTTCTTTTACTTGAAAAAACTAATGTACTGATATTTCTCAAATCTATCAAGGAGTCAGTAATCATCAATAGATCGTAGGTATAGCCGTATGAAAATGCGTTTGTTTTGAAAAAGTTTCTTGATTTTTAGAGCATGAGATGGCATCCTAATGACTCAGAAAACCACTTTTGAGTCAACATCAGGAGGACATCTCATGCGTCATAAGATTAGCAAATCTACACTCTTTTTTCAAGACCTTCTTTCTTCTTACTTTCAGCGGATGA
>JAAXHL010000222.1 GCA_012270865.1 Candidatus Poribacteria bacterium
GTGCAACGCGGCAAGGTCGGCATCGCGGATTGCCAACTTATGCCACAACGCGCGGTCGTTGACTTCGCTGTTGACTGGCTTGGGGAAAATAGAGGTAAATAAATGAAAGCTTAAAAGATGGATTTCTTATTTCCTATGTGTTATACTATGAATATCCAAAGTTGCCACCTAACAAGAAAGGAAAACAAAGAACCGGTCTATGGAAAAAAAACGGGGATCCTTATTTACCGTCCGAGACGCAGAAAGTGCAATCATCACCTACACGGTGTTAGGACTTCTCTATATCATCGGGATATGTCTCTACGAACTTGTCGTCGGATGGAACGGTGTCCTGCAGATGTTAAGAAAGTTAGACACAACATCCCCGACGTTTAATCGAGCCGCAATTGCGTTTATCATTTTCAAAGAAGGAGCAGACATTATGTTAAGACGTTTTAACGAATGGCGTGCTGAACATGCACAAAGCCTTGAAAAAGCCAAAGAACAAGGCATCGAACAAGGCATCGAACAAGGTGTTGAGCAGGGGCGTGCAGAGGTATATGAAGCTATCGCCGCCTGGAACAGGCGCCGACTCGCAGCCGAGGCGAAAGGTATCCCTTTCAATGAACCGCCTCCGTCACAGAACGGGTACCAGCACGGATAGACCCAAGGAGAAAGTCAGATGGAAGTCCTAAAAGAACTTCGCGTATCCAACGATGCGATGAATGAACCGGAAGAACTGCGGCACCGGATCTCAGAAGAGGGTTATCTCTTCTTCAAGCAGCTGCAAGACCCTGACAAACTCTGGGCATTGCGGCGAGAGATGCTAACGACGATGCAAGAAGGCGGTTGGATCGTCCCGGGGACCGACCCCATGGACGGCATCGCCGATATTTCCGCCCAATGTACCGAGGGCGATTCCGAATACACGGATGTATACCACGAGGTCTATAAATTACAAGCGTTCCACCGCTCCGGACACTGGCACGAAGTCGTCGATATGGTGGAGAAGATTATCGGTAGAGAGGTCCTCCCACATCCACAGAAGATTGCACGCCTCTGGTTTCCGAAGTACACCGCGCATACAACACCGATACACCAAGACTTCGTGCACTTCCAAGGGAACTTCCAGACCTACACCTGTTGGGCACCCGTCGGAGATTGTCCGATTGAATTAGGAGGCTTGGCTGTTCTACCGGGTTCACATAAGATCAATAAGGTCATGGAACACCACTTTTCGCTCGGTGCTGGCAGCTTGTGCGTTAGAGAGGACGAATTATCCGGCGAATGGCACTCCACAAACTATGAAGTCGGGGACACGCTCATCTTCCCGGCTTTGAGCATCCATAAAGCACTACCGAACTTGACTGAGGATCGGCTCCGCGTATCGCTCGATAACCGCTACCAGGCTGTTGATGACCCGATCGCTGAGCACATGCTCGAACCGCACCTGAATATCTTCAACTCCCTCAAGTGGGAAGATGTCTACCACAACTGGGAACCCGACGACCTAAAATATTATTGGAAAGACCGGGATCTGACGGTTATACCGAGGGATTTCAGTTACGGGAACAAAGGATTTGAAGAAGCGTTGGAATTAGCCAGAGACGGAGACGAGCGCGCCATTATACACTTAAACCGTGCCATCAAGCGAGATGCCACAACCGAATTGGCACAGCAAGCCGCAGCAGTTCTCGAAGAAATAAACGCCGGAGCGACACTTTGACCTCGTGCCCTCCGCACATCTCCTCTTTTTTTATTCGGCAAACAGAGACTTCGTCCGACACGTAGCAGATCCTAAAAAATTACGTAAGTCCTAATTGCGCGAATCATCCAAACTAAGAATTACCACTTCTGTGTCGGTGCTTCGGAGAGGTCTTTAACGAATCCATACGTCCAATCAACAGTCCAATAACCGCAGTTGCTATAAAAGAGAAACGCGCGGTGGTTATCCCAAGCAGTACTAATCGCCGCATGCCGGTATCCGATTTTTTTCATCTCTTGAAGTGTGTACTGAAGGAGATAGCGTCCCAAACCTTGTCCCTGAAAATCGCCTTCAATACCGAGCCAAACCGTATGAAGCCAGTCTTGCGCATCTGGATGGCTCGAAAACTCGCCACCGCACACAGACTCACAGATGCCGACCTGTTCGTCGCCTTGATACGCTCTCACAGTACAGTTCGGACGTTTCCCGCGTCCGTCTTCCCACTCCACAGAAAGTTCTACGGACAGACCCGAAGGGATCGGTGTAACGATATAGTCCTCCCAATCCAAAAAGACCTCACCTTCACAACGCCGGTAACCGTTGAATCCGAGGAGTGCCTGAACTTGGTCAAGGGCATCCGATAAATAAGAGTGCGCGAAATGATAGAAACGGTATCGATAGTCTTGTGAAAAGGCGAGGATTCGGGAAATATTATGTGCTTTCAGATAGGTTTCCGCTTCTTCAAGCACGGCTTGTCCGACGTGTCGCGCACCCCGCTCATAACCAAAAAACCGAATAACGCCAACGTCTTCTTTCTTTTCCTCGTGATCCCAGGCCTGACCGATACCAACGTGAATAAACGCCTGCACAGTACCCTTCATCATTGCAACAAAGGCAGCTTCAGAATCGACACCGCCCTCATCTTTATCGGATTTACCGTTCGTAACCCCGCAAACCGCAGCAGCGAATTCTCCCTCCTTTACGGGATAGCAGTGCGGAACGTTGACAGTCAGGTGATTGTAAAATTGTGTTACGGGTGCTTGCAAGTCAGGTGTATATTGGACTATTTCCATCTGTTTCTCCTAATTTTGGGGTTTGGAGTCGCGCAGTTTATTTTTTCTTCACTCTCAATGACTTGGACGGCACAAAATTGGCGGGGTTACAAACCCCGCCTGCCAATATATAGGTCTTCTGGAAACCTTAGATTGGCGGGGTTACAAACCCCGCCTGCAATATATGGGTCTTTACCGTTTCTGGACTTGGAAACTCGCATCCAACGCCTTCGTAACCCGGACCTGCGATTCTTCGAGGTGTGCCAAACTGTAATCGTCAAGTCTACCTTGTGCCTTCTGAAGCACTCCCTGAATCCCACTGTTGATCTGTCCGAGATGGTGGCGTGCAAGCGACCTTGCATCTTCAGGTGTTCCGCTATCCGCGTCTAACACCAGTTTGATGAGCCGCTTCAAGTGTTCACGTTGCAACGCACGACGGAAACTGGAGATGAACGCATCCGTATTCGACCACTGCTTTTCGCCGACATTCCGATCCAGTTCCGTCCAAACCGCATCCGTAATGCCTGAGAAGAGTTCCGGCAGTGTGAACGCGTCCTGACCTTCCGGAAACTTCAACTCGGTATCCTGAATCCGCGCGAGGACGTTCGGATGGAGTAAGCGTCCCAAAATTCGGTTCTGATTGCTCAGAATGGCATTGTGCACCGGGTAATCCAGACGGGAAGCATTACCGCTACTCGAGCCCCAGTCGCTCCAACGCGTGATGGCGAGACTGTTGAGTAGCTCCGGCGAGAAATCAAAAGCTTTGTCCGAGAGCGCGTGCTCTTTGATAAATTCCAACGCTTCACGCTGTTTCGCCGCAGGGACAGGCACAAACGGCAACCGTCCGTTCTCATCACCGCGGTGATCACGGTGATGGTACTGTCCACCGATATAACGGCTCGCGAGGTACATCGAATAACCGTGTTCACCGAGCAGCGACCCGAAGGCGCGTCTGACACGCTGATACCCCATCCCCTCTTTCGTAACCTTCTCAGCGATCTTATCCCAGAGTTCAACCACAATCTCGCGACGTTGTTTCGCAAAATCAAGTGGGTCCGAACCGAGATCCCACCGATTCACCAGCGGGTCTAAGTCCCTGCTCTGATACGCGGACGCATCACCGTCCGTACCGTAAGTTAATCCCGGCGTTGCGACGCGGGACGCGATCTTCTGTAACTCCGGCAATTCCGCTTCAGAGCTGCTCCCACCGATCGACTTGTAAGCGTATTCGATCACCCAATAGTCCCACGGTCCAATCGTCGTTGTATAATAATCCCCCTGTTTTTTGCCTTCAGGTGCAATGTTCACAGCATCGTATTCCATCACGGAACCGAGAAGTGCCTCATCGCTTTTCTTATTCAAGTCGTCAAGCGAGTGGATCGTACTCGCCTTAAAGTTGTGGCGTAGTCCTAACGTATGACCGACTTCGTGCATCGTCAGTGATTTCAGTGCCTGACCGATAAATTCTTCCGGCAACTCACCGTCTTCACCGACGACACCCCGCGCCTGCAGGACACTCGCCATGAATCCCATCTGCCGTGCCAATCCGGATGCCATCTCACACCGGAACCGTGAGGAATCATCTATCGGGTGATCGTGTTCGTGGTCGAGTTCCTCAAAATACGTCACATATTCTCGCTGCCACGATCTGATGAAATTGTCGCTGATAAGGATATCCGCGTCCAATATCTGACCTGTCAACGGATTCACACGAGACGGACCGATCGCGAAGCCAGCATCAACAACCCAGCGAATCGTGTTATACCGCGCGTCTTCGGGGTCCCAATCCTCATAATCTTGCTGAATCCGTGCCTCAATCGCATCGACAAAACCTGCCTTCTCAAACGCCTTATTCCATTCCAAGATACCCTGACGAACGTAGGGACGGAAACGGTGCGGCACCGTCTTCTCGATATAGAAGATAATCGGATCCTTCGGCGGCGAGAGTTCCGCTTTCTTATTTGCCTTCTCCAAATGCCAACGGTTGACATACCGGACATAAGGCGCATCACTCGTTTCGAGCGAATAATCTTTGACCACAGTCATAAAGTGTCCGAGACGGTCATCAGCGAGCCGCGGTTGATAGTTGTTAGACGGAAGTTCGGAAAGACTGTAGTGCAGTGTCAACTGGATACCGCGACTGTCTGGAACAGTGTCCATACTACCACTCGCCGAGTATACCGCCTTAACCCGCAACTCAACATTCTTCGGGAAACCCTTAATTGTCCCCCAAGTACTACGCGTTTTGTCGAACCGAGCACCGCCACCGATACTACCCGCTAAAGGCGGTAGATCAGACATAAAAATAGGCGCGACGTTCACCAACAGGCTCCGCCGTTGCGGATGTATGCTTTCAATCTTAAGAGAGAACAACACAGAATCACTGTAACTGTAGTCCACCGCTTGTCCTGTCGGTGTCCCTTTATCAGCACGGAAGCGCACATTCTTTCGGACGAGGTGCACACGGTCACCAACGCGCTGCCAGACGAGCAGCCACTCATTCAACGTCATCCCAGAGATAAGGTACCCTCTCCCCAATCCGCGTGAAAGGCTCATCATGCAGAGGAAAGGTTTATCTAATTGGGACGGTTGTATTTCGCAGTAGAGATTCTCTTTTTTCTCGTAAAGCCTAAAAAAACCTTGATAACTTTTACTATCTTCGGTTACTTTTGAAAAGTCTTCAAACTCTTTTTTCTTCGCGGATGCCTGGGCCGCAGGTTTTCCAGTTTGTGCTGCCTCCTGTGCAGACACTGAAAGGCAATAACCGCTTATTAAAATTAAACATGTCCAAAATGTCAATAGGTATCGCATCGTTTTTCTCCTTATTTTTTAAACAGTTCAAATCAACCTAATAGTCTGTCACAATTAGTTTGA
>JAAXHL010000144.1 GCA_012270865.1 Candidatus Poribacteria bacterium
GGTCTAAAAAACCGCGTGCAGTACACCAACACCGGCAAACGTTTGAAAACGCTTACTGGACATTCAAAACCTATTTATGACATCGTGTTTTCGCCGGACGGCAGGCGGCTTGTCAGTGGTGGAGATGATGACACCATCCGAGTGTGGGATACGGAGACTGGCGAATTGCGGTTTCCGCCGATTCCGCATTCCGGTCATGTCACGGCTTCAACGTCTTCTGCTTTAGCGTACTCGCCAGATGGCAGCATCTTTGCGAGCGGAAGTTCCGACGCTGGCGTTTACCTTTGGGATTCACAAACAGGAAAAGTCATACACACCTTTGTTGGCCATGTGTTTAGTGTTAGTGATGTTGCATTCTCTCCTGATGGTGGCACGCTTGCCAGTTGTAGTATTGATGGCACGGTTCTGTTGTGGGATCTAACGGCATTGGATTTTAATCGGTAGCGTGTTCTGTTTGCGTTTTCAAAAAACCTTGTCATTACAGAGAAAATGTGATATACTTTTCTTTGGCTAAGTCGATATCCAATGAACTAAACTCATCTTGTTACAGGACTTACACAAATTTAGCACGTGATGGTAGATTTTTTAGTTTTAAACCCCCTAAATCCCCCTTATCAGGGGGACTTTAAGAGGAATTGCGTAAGTCCTATTGTTAGTCGGAACAGCGGCGCGCCTACCACTTAGAATCGCACGTTTGCTGGTGTAATCACTCAAACTTCTCCCTAACTTTGAGGCTTTTTTAATGAAAACAGTGTTTTCTGTTTTAGTGTTTTTTGCTGCTGCCGTGATATGTTTTTCAGATGCTTTCGGGCAAACGTATGTGCAAGAGTACTTGCCGGAAGGGGCAAAAGCTCGTATCGGAAAAGGAGGTGTTTACGAAATGGCATACTCCCCAGATAGCACACGGCTCGCCGTCGCGAGTACAATAGGTATCTGGATTTATGATGCTCGGACTGGTGAAGACCTTAAGTTGCTCGCAGAGCATACAGAGAGTGTGCATTCAGTCGCCTTCAGTCCCGATGGCAGTACACTTGCCAGTGGTAGTTCTGATAAAACCATCCGGTTGTGGGATGTGCATACCGGCGAACCCGGGGCAACGCTCATAGGACACACGGGGTATGTCTATTCCGTAGCCTTCAGCCCTGATGGAAAAACACTCGTCAGTGGTAGTTTTGACAAAACCATCCGGTTGTGGGATACCGACACCGGTGAACTTAAGGCGACGCTCATAGGACATACCGACCCTGTCTATTCCGTAGCCTTCAGTCCTGATGGACAAACACTCGCCAGTGGCGGTAGAGACGAACTCATTCGGGTTTGGGATGTGCGTACCGGTGAACAACTTCAGATCTTCGCTGGGCACGCGGGGTACATCTCTGCGGTGGCGTATGCTCCGAATGGCGGAACGCTTGCCAGTTATGGTATGGATGGAAAAACTTACGTGTGGGATCCAAAAACTGGCGAATTCCTGAAGACGCTTGAACGAGAGGCTGGTGACATCGTGTCCAATTCACGATGGGTCTATTCTATAGCATATTCTCCGGACAGTACGACGCTTGCCTGTGGAATGCACGATGGCACTGTCCAATTGTGGGATGTCCGTACGGGTCAACCCAAATCGACCTTGACAAGGCATCCCGACACTGATACGACAACCGATGCGGCTTTAAAAACTGTCAACCAGCGGATGCGTCAGGTTACGTCTGTCGTATTTTCACCAAGCGGAGATACGCTTGCGGGTTCAAGTTACGACGGTACAATCCGCTTTTGGGATATGGACACCGGTATTTCTCGGCGTGTTGTTGTTACTGGACACACCGCAAGGTTTGTTAGGTCGGTGATGTATGCATCACATGGACATATACTGGCTTGTGCGCGCGTGGGCAGCATGGAATTGTGGGAACCACACACCGGCACCCTGATGAAAACAATTAACTTGGATGTGAATAGATGGTCCTGTATCGCCTATTCTCCAGACAATGTGACGTTTGCTTATGGAGATTACAATACTGTGTGGTTGTTGGATGCAAATATCGGTGAACACAACAGAACGACGCTGAGTGGGCATACGGACAGAATTACATCAGTAGATTTTAGTCCAGACGGAAGTCTGCTCGCGAGTAGCGGTTCCGACAAGACAATCCGTCTGTGGAATGTCGTCACAGGCGACTTACGAAATATTTTTATTGGACATACAGGTAAAGTTCAACAAGTAGCGTTCTCACCGACGGGACAGACGTTCGCAAGCACAAGTGATGATGGCACCATCCGATTATGGGACATTCATACCGGTGATGTCATCAAAACCCTTGATGGGCATGCGGGTGGGGTTGGACACATAGCGTTCTCACCGACAGGACAGACGCTTGCAAGCACGAACAATGATGGTACAATCCTAATATGGAACATCAATACCGGTGAACCGATAAAAACCATCACTCCAACGTCAGATAGATTATCTTCTATAGTGTACTCCCCGGATGGTAGTACGCTTGCCAGTATAGTAGATCGGAAGAATATCCATCTTTGGCGCGTGCATTCGGGTGAACTTCTGCAAACCTTTACGGGACATGTAGGATACATCTCTTCTATAGCGTATTCCCCGGATGGGCGAACACTCACAAGTGGCAGCAGCGGTGGCACAGTGCTTTTTTGGGAGATAGCACCGTAAAGGCTAATGCGTCATCAGTTTTCAGTAATTGGTTCCATCAATTTTTAACAATTGAGGCTATGTCAATGAAACAACCCGTTATGAGAAGAATGCAACTGTTAGGTGTCGCGTTGCTGTCAATTTCTGTGCTGTTTTTGGGTTTTCTTGCAGACGCTTTTTCCGAGGCGTACACGCGCTGGCGTTTACCACCGGGTGCGAAAGCGCGACTTGGGAAAGGCAGGATAAATGCTGTAAAATATTTTCCCGATGGCAACAGACTCGCTGTAGCGACTACTATAGGGACCTGGATCTACGATGCACGAACCGGTGAGGAACTTGATCTGCTCACGGGGCATACAGATCGTGTCTATTCAGTAGCCTTTAGTCTCGATGGCACACAGATTGCTACAGGGAGTGCTGATGACACCGTCTTGTTATGGGATGCACAGACGGGTGAACAGAAAGCTACCCTCATCCAACACACGGGTTCGGTATCTTCGGTAGCCTTTAGTCGCGATGGTGACGTGCTTGCGAGTGGCAGTTATGACGACACAATCCGGCTGTGGGATACACACACCGGCGAACCCCTGAAAACGCTTTGGGGACATAATGGATCAGTTTACTGCGTGGCATATTCTCCGAATGGGGAGATCATTGCAAGTGGTGGTTCAGATAACACGATCCGGTTATGGAGTGCATCTGCTGGTGTACTCGTGAAAACTATTGTTTTAGAGAACGCCCAGATCGGAACCATTGCATTTTCGCCAGATGGCAGTATCCTCGCGAGCAACGGAGCCGACAGCACAGTCTATCTTTGGGATGTAAACACAGGTGAACGCTTGAAAACTATGAGCGGGCACAGTCGTGATATCAATGCTGTGGCGTTCTCATCGGATGGACGCTTCTTGACGAGTGCAAGTCATGATTCAACGTTCCGCATTTGGGACGTTAACACTGGCAATCTTCTGAAAACTCGCACGCACGAAAGTTCCGTTATCAGTGTTACATATTCCCCAGATGGGAAAACACTTGTCAGTGCGAGTTACGACGGGACCCTCCGATTCTGGAATAGTGGTACTGGAGAGCTCTTAGAAACTATCGCGGGATATACGCATAGGGTTCTTTCTATAGCGTATTCCCCAGATGGGAAAACACTCGCCTGCGCTGTTGGGGATCAGTTTGAATTGTGGGCACCCCGGACTGCGGAACGCATTAGAACTGTTGCTGTTCCGAATATGGATTTTCATTCAGTCGTATATCTCGCGGACGGAAAGACAATCGCCAGTGTCGGCGGATACAAGTTTTTTGGTAGGAAAGCACGCCTGTGGGATGTCCAAACAGGCAGATTTATGGGTAGTTTCGCAGGTCATACAGTCCACGCCACTTCTTTAGCGATTTCGTCGGATGGTGGCATGCTTGCGAGTGGTGACCATGATGGTCCTATCCGGTTGTGGGAGGTCCGCACCGGTGAACAATTGCTCGCTGGCGATTTACTACAAACTTTCGTGGGGCATACGAAATATACGGGGTCTCTTGCGTTTTCGCCGGATGGTAGGACGCTTGCGAGTGGGAGTTATGACAATACGCTCCGGTTGTGGGATATCCGTACCGGCGAACCCTTGAAAACGCTTACTGAAGACACAAACTGGGTCAGAGCGGTGGTCTATTCGCCGGATGGTACTCTGCTGGCGAGTGGAAACAGGGATAATACGATCCGTGTCTGGGATGTGGGAACTCAGGAATTGTTGTATCCGCCGATAATGCATTCTGCAGATGTTACTTCCCTCGCCTATTCTCCCGACAGTCGTGTGCTCGCCAGTGGGAATAGCAACAATCGGGTTTATCTCCGGGATGCGCGGACAGGCGAAGACTTGCATGTTTTCACCGGACATACGTCGGATGTTAGATGCATTGCGTATTCGCCAGATAGTAAGGTGCTTGCGAGTGGAAGTTATGATGGTACGGTTCTCTTGTGGGATTTGACAAAGTTAAGGTTTAATCAGTAATTTGTTGTATTTCAAGCGTTTCGTTAGTCCTTTGTAGGTGCGTCCGTAGGCACATACAAATCTTGGGTGCGCTTACGAGGGTTTTCTGACACCGGTTTATGGGAGGCACGAGCCTATGAAAGCGATAATTTTTTTGAATGCTATCTTCATTTTATTCTTCGCCACAGGGTGTGAGATTCTGCACCCGGAAGGGTTAATAACACTCGATAATATCTTCGAGGCACTTGACGCTGCAGCGCGTCCGATAAAACAGCAAAACGCTAAAGAACTTCCTGCGGTGAAGGTAGACGAACCACCAATGATTGACGGTAAACTTAACGATGCTGCTTGGCGGAACGCACCACAAGGTACAGATTTCAGTGACAGAAGGCGGGGCGGCGCGCCTGCTGAAGATCAATCTACCATCATGTTAGTTTATACGGATGATGCGATTTATTTTGCAGGGTATTTTTTTGATAGCGAACCCGATGGTATCGTCGCGCGTCAAGTAGAGGACCAGATCCGGCCCGCCGGTGAAGATTGGGTCTCGCTTACGATTGATCCGTTTCACACGCATCAATTCAGAGATCGGACCTTCTTTATGGCGAACCCGTTGGGTAGCAAGTTTGTGAGTCATCTGCCACCGTTTGTGGGCATGGCTGAAGTATCTGGCATGTGGAAAGCCGCTGCAAGTATTGTTGATGACGGATGGATTGTCGAGATGGAAATCCCTTGGACGATGCTGAATTATCCTGAAACCGATGAACCGATTGACATCGGGATTAACGTTGACCGAGGACACCATAGGATAGGTGCGAATACGTGGTGGTCGAAAGTCGATTTCGTTGAAGACGATAGGGTCGATGGACATTGGACAGGTGTGTTGCCGCCACCAAAACTGTCTATTTTTCCCGATGATCAATAGATGTTGGACTTACGCATTTTTGACGATAGGACGCTGTTTGAGAGGATGAACTGAGAAAAAACACACGGTTCCTTGACACAACCTAAAAGGTTATGCTACAAAAGAGCAATCTGCGACGGCTCCTTGACACAACCTAAAAGGTTATGCTACAAAAGAGCAATCTGCAACCGTTCCTTGACACAACCTAAAAGGTTATGCTACAAAAGAACAATCTGCAACCGTTCCTTGACACAACCTAAAAGGTTATGCTACAAAAGAACAATCTGCGTAAGTCCTATAGATGTAAGTTGATAAGGAAATTAACTATGAGAAATATGTTTCTGCTCACGGTTCCGGCAATTCTTATGCTTCTACCGTGGCTGTCTGTTAGTTTTGCTCAACATTACGTCCCAGGCTACCTTCCTGAAGGTGCTATTGCGCGGTTTGGGAAAGGTTATCCCTTTAATTTTGAATATTCTCCCGACGGCACCCGGCTTGCTGTCGCAAGTACAATCGGTATCTGGCTCTATGATGCTCGTACTGGCGAAGAACTCGACCTGCTAACAGGAGATACAGGTTTTGTCACGACCGTTATTTTTAGTCCAGATGGTAAGACAATTGTTAGTGGAAGTCACGACTTCATGTCGTCTGCCCCAACGATTAAGTTATGGGATACTGTGACCGGTGAAACAAAAGCAACGCTTTCTGGACATACAGATGGGGTTAATAAGTTAGTGTTGAGTCCTGATGGCAAAACGCTTGCGAGTGCAAGCGATGACAAAACGCTCCGCTTATGGGATGGTGTCACAGGCGAGCCAAAAGCGACGCTCACAGGTCATACGGCTAAGGTTACGGTATTAGCATTCAGCTCCGATGGCAGTAGGCTTGCGAGTGGTGGTGCCGACGAGGTCATCCGCCTTTGGGATGTCGCTACAGGTGAACTTCTGCTAACGTTTGCAGCACATGCGAATTCTGTTGATGCTTTGATCTATTCCCCAGATGGGGAAAGGATTGCCAGTCAAGGTCTGGATGGGAACGTTTGTCTTTGGAACGCTGAGACGGGTGAATTTCTGCATCTCCTTAGCGATCGGACAAAAGATGTTTCTTCTATCGACTTTTCAAAGGATGGTGAAACGCTTGCGACTGCGAGTTACGATGGAACAATCCAATTCTGGAACACCGATACTGGAGAGCATCTGAAAACGGTCAATGCGGGTACAAAACTGTATGGGATATACTACGCCCCGGATGGCAGCACCTATGTCTGTGATGACGATGATGAGAGAATCCTACTCTATGATGCTAACACTGACAAACTTTTACATACCTTCAAAACGCCCGGTGGAGGTGTGGGAGACATGAGGTATGCTCCCGATGGGCAGATACTTGTCGGTTCCAGTCAATTTGGGTTGCATTTTTGGGATGTGGACACTGGGGAACTGTTACAAACAATCGCTGGCTACTCAGAGGTGGTTCATTCCGTGATCTACTCGCCAGATGGGAACACATTGGTGAGTTTAGACGATATTCTCCGTTTTTGGGACGTTGAAACTGAAAAACTCTCGCGAACCCTCACACCTGAAAGTTCAGTCGCTTCTATAGCGTATTCGCCCGATGGTCAGACACTCGCCTGCGGAACCCGCGACAATACAATCGTGTTATGGAACATTCGCAGATGGAAACAGAGAATAACCCTTAAAGGACATATAGAAGGGGTTTCATCAGTCGTCTTCAGCCCCGATGGACAAATACTTGCGAGCGGCAGTTGGAGCCGGTATGATTCAATCTGTCTATGGAACGTCCACACCGGGGAGCTCTTAAAAACCCTTGTGGGAGAGACCTCCGGTATTTTCACGCTTGTTTTCTCCCCGAATGGAAAGATGCTCGCGAGTGGCGGCGATGATGGAACAATCCGTTTCTGGGATGTCGAAACCGGTGAACTCCTAAAAACCGTTGATACTGGGATGGGTTCTATTAATGCTGTATCATATTCCCCAGATGGAAAAACGCTTGTCAGTTCAGGCTTCACCACGGGTGACGACATTCGCTTATGGGATGTCGAAACTGGTGGACTTTTAAAAACTATTAATAGCCATGCTGAAGCGGCTGCGTATTTTGTGGTGTATTCTCCTGATGGAGACATGCTTGTGAGCGGCAATTTGGGTGAAATCTCTTTTTGGAGTGTTGAGACTGGCGAACGTTTGAAGACGTTCACTGGACATATAGGTCCTGTGTATTCTGTGGCGTTTTCCCTGGACGGCAAGACGCTTGTGAGTGGGTGCCGAGATAGCACCGTAATTTTATGGGATTTAACACAATGAAAATTCTGAATCTGTTATTGATAATTTTACCGCTGATTTCTGGACTCTGTTTATCAAATGTTTTTGCCCAAGCGAATCCGGTGTTGGGTTTGCCTCCCGGTGCCATGAACCGCATCGGGAAAGGCAGGATGGATGGGATAAAGTATTTTCCAGACGGCACGAAACTTGCCGTTGTAAGTACTATAGGCATCTGGATCTACGATGTGGAGACAGGAAAGCCGCTTGATCTGCTTATTGGGCATACGGGTCCCGTCAACTCCATAGCGTTTAGTCCTGACGGTGAAACGTTTGCGACTGGCAGCGATGATAATACGGCGTGGCTATGGGACACTCACACAAGAGAACATAAAATAAGTTTTGTAGGGCATCGGGACGATGTCAATGCCGTAGCGTTTAGTCCTGATGGCGAAATACTCGCTACCGGAAGCGATGACAACACGGTTGGTCTATGGAATCCGCGTACCGGGGAACAGATAACAAGACTTGAGGGGCATACGGAGCATGTTTACTCGGTAGCGTTTTCTCCCGACGGAGCAGTTCTTGTGAGCAGTGCCGCTTGGGGGGATGTTGGCATTCGGTTTTGGAATCCGCGGACGGCGAAACCTTTAGACATCTCGATTGAAGATACGGATTGGGTGGAACATATCGTGTACGCACCCGATGGCAGTATGCTTGTTAGTGGAGATACCGATAACACCATCCGTTTTTGGGATCTCGGTACCGGCGAACTTTTGAGGGCGATAGATAGTGGCGTTGACGTCAGTGCCGTCGTGTTCGCCCCGGACGGCAAGACGATCGCCGGCGCGAGTGGTGACGATTATGTCAGTTTTTGGGATGTCGCCACTGGTAAGCCTCTGAAGACGCTTGAGCATGACGCTTCGGTTATCTCCGTGGCATACTCACCAGATGGGGAGACGGTCGCGAGCGCGAGTGAAGACGGTAAGATTCAGTTTTGGGATGTTGCCAGCAGCGAACGCTTAAAAACCGTTACAGGGCACGGGTTTCACGTCTTTTCTCTTGCATATTCTCCGGATGGTAACGCGCTTGTGAGTGGGAGCATATCTAAAATCGACTTCTGGAATCTGGAAACCGGAGAACACGTGAGAGCCATCAAAGTTCAGCCGGAACACTTCAAGTCGGAAAACGTCCTTTCGGTAGCGTCCTCACCGGATGGCAGTATAATCGCCAGTGGCGGCGATTCCTCGAAAGTTCGCCTCTGGGATGTGGAAACAGGACGATTCCTCGGAACCTTTTCTGGACATAAAGAGGTGGTTTCTTCCGTTGCTTTTTCACCTGACGGTAGGACGCTGGCGAGCGGTAGTCACGATAATACAGTCCGCTTGTGGGAGATCCGGACGGGTGAATTGTACCTCATCGGTGATCTGTTGCAAATCCTTGCGGGACATACAGAAGATGTCGCTTCTGTGGCGTTTTCACCCGATGGCGATACACTCGCGAGTGGAAGTCACGATGGCACAATCCGTTTGTGGGACGTTCAGACCGGGGATCTCTTAGAGACGCTTGTCGGTCACACGGGAAACGTTTATGCTGTGGCGTATTCGCCAGATGGTAGCACAATAGCCAGTGGGAGTTGGGATGGCACGGTCTGCTTGTGGGACAGCCAAACTGGGGAACTGTTGCAAACGCTCAAGGGACATACGCGGAATATCGCTTCTGTGGCGTTTTCACCCGATGGCGATACACTCGCTTGTGGAAACGATGACGCGATTCATCTTTGGGATACACGCACTGGGGAACTCCTAAACACGCTTAGAGGACATACGGATTTGGTGGACAGCCTCATGTTTTCACCGGACGGTAGCACAATTGCGAGTGGCTGTCGGGACGGCACGATTCTCTTGTGGGACCTCACAGAGTTGGTTGCCGATCAGTAGGCAATCTGAATATTCCATTTTATTTTTTTAAACTTTTTTCCGTAAAAATCCCCTCTTTAAGTTAAAAGCGATTCTAAATCTGTCTATGCACAACTTATGCCCAACAATTTACCTGCCTTCAATGATCTCACAGATGAAGAACTGATTCAGCTGGTCCAAAACAGGGATGAAGCGGCGTTTACGGAGTTAATGTTCCGTTACACACCACGGATTTGGACTATTATTGTCAGAAATTCAAGGCAACGTCGAGATGCTGAAGAAATTCATAATGATGTCTGGATGGCTGTGTGGCAAAACATCAAAGGACTCCAGAAAGTGAGTCGTTTTGGTGAATGGCTGCGGCGTATTGCTTATAACGCTTGTAAGCGGTACTACGCTTCTGGTCATCGATCACGGGATGAAATTCCACACACACAGGCAGTATTGGTTGAACATATTGACCAGCATGCTACGGCACGGTATCGAGAAACTCAGTTAATTGCTGAAGTGAAAGAAGTTGTGCGCCATCTTCCACAAAAGGTCCGCTCTGTAGCGGAGTTGTACTATTTAGAATCGTGGAATATGAAAGAAATTTCGGAGGCGTTAGATATGCCGATGGGTACAGTTAAGACAAAGTTAAGAGAAATCCGCGCCCTCCTCCGTGAGGAATTTGATGTTGAACGTAAAGAGGGAGTAAACACAATGCCAGATCGAAGACCCACACGGTTTAATGCTGTTCCAGACGACCCTACGGGGAACAGATGGGCACTACCTGATGGTGCTATTGCGAGGTTGGGAAAAGGGAATGTAATGGATATGGTGCTATCCCCAGACGGTACGCTTCTCGCCATTGGCAGCTATCTCGGCTTGTGGTGGTATGATGTTCCTAACCGTTCTCTCCTAACGCTTTGGGAGGCAGGAAAAACGATAACAACCGTCGCTTTTTCAGCGTGCGGCGAATGGGTCGCTACAGGCGGCTGGGGTGCTCCAGTCAACATAAGGGATGTAAAGAGCGGGGATTGCTTGGCGGAGTTGGCACGCGATAAAAGCGGTTATGCTACCGATATTGCCTTTTCATCGGACCGCAAACGCCTCGTCGTTGGGGGAAGCACCAGACATTCTAACCCCGAAAAGAGACTCTATTGTAGTGTTGAGGTCTGGCGACTGCCAGAAAATCTGCAAGACGGCACTGCGACTGCCCGTCCTGAGCGTGAAGCCATTTACGTCGGAACGAACCCGGTCGCCTTTTCACCGGACAATCGTTTACTTGCTTTTGCTTCTCCCGATGGCATCCCTGAACCGTTCCACACCAATGGCTATCCGGTCATTGATGGTAGATGGATATTGGCTTCAAACAGCGTTGTCGTGTATGAGATGGCAACGGGTCAACATCTCGTTACGCTGGATGGATTCAACGATGTCGGCTCAATTTCCTTCTCACCGTCTGGTAAGTTTTTGGCTGCATGCGATTGGAAAGGGACAACTCATGTCTGGGAGGTCCCCGAGCAACTGTCCCCAGAGACACATTCGTGGAACCTTCACAAGGTTTATCAAGAATTGGATGACAACGGTAATCACTATATCAGTTGGACACCGGAGAGCAGGCTTTTAACCACCGTGTATGCGTATAGAGACGACACTTTTTCAGTGCGAGACTTAGAAAACAGTGAAATACTCTATAAACACCCCAAGGAGACGGGTTTCTATCATCCCGACTTTTCAAAGGGTGTGCGTCTCGCTTATGAGAGTGAATACGATGTACACCTTTGGGTTGCGGGTGAAAACCGACCCATCTCTTTGGAACATACGACCGGCATTTTCCCGCAGTCTCTGCAGTTTTCATCAGATGGTAAGAGGCTTCTTGCAAAAAGTGGATACGGTGGCATTTTAAGTTGGGATGTGACACACCCCGACGATCCTCCGCACATTTTCAAACCGATCGGTATGAAACCGGATACGGATGAATGGGGAGAACGTTATTTGTCTATAGATGCCTCCGCTGAAGGGAAACACTTTGTCACCTCTGGCGATGAAAGGAACATCCGACTTTGGGAATTGGGATCGGATGTACCGATGGTAACTTTTTCTTTACAAGATGAACCGCGGACTGCGGCATTCTCACCCACAGCCAATTTACTCGCCTGCCGAGATGAAACGAACAGGATTCATATATGGGATATTACCGCTGGAAACATTTATGACACCTATATAGGTGAAGAAACACACAACACGCCGGACCTCACATTTAGTCCAGACGGGGCGTTTCTTGTCTGTGCACCTTTCCAACTCTATGATGTATCGCAACATAAAACAGTGGATCCGTTTTCCAGTGATGACGGTTTTAATTTTTTAGCCTTTTCTCAGGATCCGTTGCGGATATGGTGCGATTTCCCAGCATGGGATAATGAGACGATAGATTTATGGGATTTTCAACGGGATGAAGAAGTGCTATCACTCCCCAAACCAAAATGGTGGCAGGAAAAAGATATTAACGCATTTGCGTTATCTGCCTGTGGGCAATATCTTGCTTGTAGCCCGTATACATGGACGGATGAAGAGAGCGTGTGTGTCTGGGATATCCGCCAAGGCAGCGAGCCGATTGTCACGTTTAAGTTGACAGAGCGTCTTCAGTGTCTCACATTTTCGCCTGATAACACACTTCTGGCGGGTGCTTGTTCTACCGGCACCATCTTGCTCTGGGATTTGAAACCGTTCATTGATTCTTAAGGGGCCGCTGCCGCATCTGTTAACGCCGCAGTGGGAGCCGCGCACGCGCGAGGACCATCTAAAGATTTGGAAACTGCTTGAATTAGCGGTTGAGGAACAACTTGCGTTAAAGAAGGAGATATTTTGATGGAAAACAGACACTCCCAAAATCTTGCGCCAGTAAGTGCTAATGGAGACGATGTAACGACTTGGGCACTTCCGGAAGGTGCGATTGCTCGATTAGGGCGGGGCTGTGAACCCGGTATGACGTTCTCCGCGGATGGACAGTTCCTCGCTATCGGAACTGCGATGGGACTCTGGTTGTATGATTTAGAAACGCTATCTCCTATCGCGCTATGGGAGACAGAACGCGGTATGGTATTTCAGATTGCCTTTTCACCGAATGGAAAATGGATTGCAGCCGGCAATTCAGACAAAGTTTTAAAGGTATTGGACATCCAGAATGGTGCCTGCTTAGCAGAAAGAAAAGTAGATGATTATATTGAAGGGCTGACCTTTTCATATAACAATCAATATCTTGCCGCCGCTTATGCCCGGTCTGGGACTGTTGAAGTCTGGCATGCGGAAACCTGCAAATCGGTTGCACAACTCACCACAGACACTGAAGAAGCAAGTTTCAATAGTCCTATCTGTTTTTCACCTGATACTCGCCTGATAGCGTCCACAAGTCCCTCCGACACAACTGACGATGCGGAGGCAATAGTCGTATGGGATATGGAAAGCGGTCAGCAAATCGCATCCCTCACGGCACACACCTATTGGATATCGACGCTCTGCTTTTCACCGTGTGGGAAGTTCCTCACCTCCGGCGGTGAAGACGGCACTGTGTACGTTTGGGATGTTAGCACTTGGCAACAGGTGCAATCGTATACTGATTTCGGTGACGTGTATCGTATTATGCCATCCTATTCACCAGAGGGAATCCTTCGTGCAGCGATAGTCAATTATGACGATACCGGTCCCGCTACCATCACTGTCCGTGACCTCGAAAGCGGGGAACAACTTTATAACGATCAATTTTGGGGCAATACTGTTCAATTCGCTGGTGAAAGGGGTTGGGGGAACACTGTCGCATTTTCAAACGGTTCGCAGCTGGCTTACGAATGTAGACACGAATTTATCAACGTGTGGACTCCTGAATATCCATATAAGCGGCAGTTTATACATTCGCCTATTTCGTTTCCTGTTTATGAACGGACATCTGTTTCGTTTCCTACTGCTATGTTTTCAGATGATGGCGAAACATTAGCAGTAAAATATCATCATGAAGGTGTTGTGTTATGGGATATTGCAAGTAGACGTTCACGTCCTGCAGTTAAAGTGGAGTCGGCAGGTAAAAATCAGTTCTTATATAAAACCGACAATGGAAAATTCTATGTTGCCAGCATCAAAGATGATAACGTTACGCTTTGGGAAGCTGATGGGAATGGTCCCCCACTTATTGAAGGAACGGGACGCGAGTATTGGAGTGCGTTTCCTGCATTATCACCAACAGGTAAGTTATTTGCTTATGCTGGTAAAGATGGAAACTTACAAGTGTGGGATGTACAACATGGGAAGAAACTTTATGAATTGACCCATCCGCTTGAACTAAGTGATGACGAAGATGATGATGAAGCACTTTGTGATTTGCAATTCAGTTTTGATGGAAAAATACTTGCAAGTGAATCACGATCAAATTCTCCGCAGGTTATTTTGTGGGACGTGGAACTTGGTGAAGAGATAGAGACTTCTCCAAGCAATACTTACACAAGTATCCTCGGATGGCTCGTTTTGAGAAAATTGAAACCTAAATCTCGTGAAGTCGTCCACATTTCTCATGATGGAAAGTATTTATCTTCCATTGGAGATGACTCATACTTGTATGATGTGAAACAGGACGACTATCTTTCTCGGTTTTCCCTGCCGCAGGGGTTAGAAGATATGTTTTGGGTTGCTGAATTTTCTATGTGTGGGAAATATTTTGCGGCTGGGACATGGTGGCGAGAAGGTATGGAGAAAATGGTCATCTGTTTATGGGAAGTTGAAACCGGTAAACAGATTGTTACATTTAGAGGACATCCAACCGATGTACATGCGCTTGCCTTTTCGCCAGACAACACACTTTTAGCGAGCGCGAGTTATGACGGTTCCATCCTCCTTTGGGATTTGACCCCTTATCTGTAATTTACTGACCTGTACAAGGGCACTCGGTTGAGCCGAAAACGCTGCGAAGAATAAACCACTCTCGATTATAGTAAAATCCGTAATTAATTTTACAATGGCGGGGTTACATGAAGTTTCAGAAAATAAATGGGTAATTGTTAGGGATCGCGAGCACAGCTCGCTCCTACCAAGAGGTTTCTGATGCATTACCGAATTAATAAATTAATCTTCATCAAACCCCGCCTGCATGTCTGCTAAACTTTAGATGTTTTTTGAATTAATATGTGAAGATAAGGTTAAAAAAAGAGGCACGAAGTATCCTGCTAATCCAAATTTTCTATACAGATGCTAAAGAAATATCCAAGCAAAATCCCGCAAGGGGGGTTGCGTAAATCCTGAACAATTAAGAGGTGTATGATGCCTGAAAGATTTGAACCTACCAATATTGAAGAAGTTGATGAAGTGCTAAAGCATTTTAATGATTTTCATGACGATCACGTTGCGGGTATCGAAATTAAGTTTGAAAATTACAAAGCCTTAAATGACGAGGGCGCGTCTACAGGCATCAAAAACGCTGATAAGACGATTATTCTCACCGTCAACCCTGCCCCTTATCACAAAACACATAATCAGCTCGTTCAGGTTGAATTTAAAGAGGTCAAGTCCTTCGAGATTTTATCAACGCTGGAGGACCATGGTCCAAAGGCGGGTCCGACATGGGGCACCTTAAACACATACACAACGCCTGAACCTACACCTGATGGCCCCGATATCCAATGGGAATTTGAATTCATCTGCGGAGACTCGAAGTTTTTAGTTATCTGCTCCAAAATTGTCTTTTCCGAGCGACCTTCTTGAAACTTACCGTTAATTTTCAGAATCTATAACTTGAAGTTATAGTAAAGTTTAGAATTATACAGGACTTACGCAAATTGAGAAAATATTGGACGTTTAGACGCAAAAAGTAGGAATTAACCCCCTAAATCCCCCTTATCAGGGGGATTTTATAGTAAATTCTATAATTAACTTTACAACGGCGGGGTTACAAACCCCGCCTGCAGTGGAGGATAGGGAGATATTTCCTGTCAGAGTGTAAACATATTTTTGGGTTTTACTATAAAACGGAATGCGTAAGTCCTAAAAAGTAGGAATTAACCCCCTAAATCCCCCTTATCAGGGGGACTTTAAAACGGAATGCGTAAGTCCTATATAATTGGGTGCTCTCAAACAGTCTGAATACCTATAATAGGCATTCAGACTGGAAGCACAAACTGGAAGTTTATGCTACGAATGTGTATATTTACTTTTAGGATTCACTATATCAGGAGAACTGATGAAAAATCTGAATCTGTATTTCTTTCTGATAATTTTTGTTTCTTTTTTGTCATTCTCGAAGAGTTCTGCGCAGGAATATACGCGGTGGAATTTGCCGCCGGGAGCCGTCGCGCGTTTGGGGAAAGGCGAGATTCATGAGGTCAAATATTCACCCGATGGCGGGACAATCGCAGTGGCAAGTAGCATCGGGATATGGCTCTACGACGCACACACGGGTGTAGAATTAGCATTGATAACAGGACATACACGCTATGTCTACTGTGTCGCCTTCAGTCCGGATGGACAATTATTGGCAAGCGGGAGTAGAGACAACACGATTCGATTGTGGGACGGACAGACGCGAAAACGGAAGGCGACGCTTGTAGGACACACATACCGGGTGAGAGCTGTCGCCTTCAGCCCGGATGGGAACACCCTCGCAAGTACGAGTGAGGATAACACAGTTCGTTTGTGGGACCTTCGCACCAAAAGCCTCAAGAAAACGCTTACCGGACATACAGATATGGGGCGGGCGGTTGTGTTCAGTCCGGATGGCAAGATACTTGCAAGTGCGAGTGATGACGGGACAATCCAGATGTCGGATGCCGAAACTGGAGAGTCTTTGAAGGTCTTGACAGATCACAACCTTAACGTAACCTCTATCGCCTTCAGTCCTGATGGGCAGACGCTTGTGAGTGGTTGTGATGACGGCACAGTTGGCGTATGGGATGTCCGTTCTGGAGAACTGCTCCAACACCTCACCGGACACACAACGTATACCGTATCGGTTGCCTTTTCGCCGGACAGCGAGACGATCGCGAGTGCAAGTTGGGATAACGCCATCCGTCTGTGGAATCCAGACACTGGCGAACTTTTGCGAGAACTGAAGGCGCACACGGGACCTGTCGTCTCGGTGGCATTCTCGCCTCAAGGAGAAACACTCGTGAGTGGGAGTCATGATGGTACGATCCGCTTGTGGGATACACAGACGGGGGCAGTGAAAAATACCGTTGATGGACATACGGCAGATGTCAAGGCAGTTGCGTATTCGCGGGATGGCAAGACGCTTGCGAGTGGGAATACGAGAGACACAATCCATTTATGGGATGCCGAGACTGGTGTCCGCAAAAACACACTCACTGGACATGCCGGGACGGTTACTGCTGTTGTTTTTAGTCCTGATGGTGGTACACTTGCGAGCGGTAGTGAGGATAATACTATCCGTTTGTGGGACCCGGAAACAGGACAACACAAGCAGACGCTGAGTGAACATTTGGATTATGTTGTGGCGTTGGCTTATTCGCCGGATGGCGACAGGCTCGCGAGTGGGAGTAATGATGATACCGTCCGTTTGTGGGACGCGAAGACCGGTGCCGAACTCGAAATTCTCCAAGGGCATACCGGTGATGTTAGAGCCGTCGCGTTTTCACCCGACAGTGGAACGCTCGCAAGTGGAGATGGAAATGATAACGAGATACGTTTATGGGATGGACACTTTGGCGATCACACATTAACACTTGTCGGACATCAGAGAGATGTTACAGGACTCGCCTTCAGCCCGGACGGCAGTATACTCGCCAGTGCCTCTGATGATAGGACAGTGGGTTTATGGGATATGGACAGCGGACAGAATTTACAGAACCTACGGACGCTCAAAGGTCATACGATATACGTTTTAGGCGTTGCGTATTCGCCGGATGGCAAGACGGTTGCGAGTGCAAGTTGGGACATGCTAATCCGCTTGTGGGACCCCGAAACCGGGAGACCTAAGTCCGGCTTTGTTGGGCATACAGGTTATGTTTTGTCGGTTGCGTTTTCACCGGATGGACGGACGCTTGCAAGCGGTAGCACCGATGGGACAGTGCTTTTATGGGATATGACACGGTTCCAATCTAAAAGTGATTAAAGTCAGCCATCAGCCGTCGGTTGTCAGCCATCAGTGGGGATCGTTCCTGAAGGAGAAAGCCCGCGATCCGATAATCAATATTATAACGAAAGTTGCCATTTAGACATAGCACTCCTACGGAGTGCGGTCGCTTAGATACGCTTTTTCTATAGACATAGCACTCCTACGGAGTGCGGAAAGGACTTGAAAAACGCTAACATCTGTTAGTAGCAACTTGGGTTATTATAGGAGAACTGATGAAAAAACTGAATTTGTTTGTCATTCTGATGATCTTTATCTTTTTCTTGTCATTCTCGAAGGGTTCTGCGCAAGAATACACGCGATGGCATCTTCCTGAAGGTGCTATTGTGCGCTATGGAAAAGGGAGGGTCTCTGGATTCACAATTTCTCCAGATGGAAACCGGCTTGCTGTTAGGAGTTCAATCGGTACCTGGCTATACGATGTGAACACGGGACAAGAAATTGATCTACTCACGAATGATATGTGGAGCGTTGGTCGTACGGCGTTTAGTCCTGATGGGAACATATTTGCTGTCGCAAGTGGCAGTCACATCCGTCTGTTGGACCCGGACACAAGAAATCAGAGAGATGTTCTCGCGGGACACACGTTTACTGTTTATACATTGGCATTTAGTCCGACTGGAGAGACACTCGCCAGTGGTGGTCGTGATACCACAGTTAGATTGTGGAACGTCCGAACCGGTGAATTGGTGCGAACGCTCATAGGACATACAGATAGCGTCATGTCTGTAATATATTCACCTGATGGAAAAACGCTTGCGACTTCCGGAAGTGGAGAAGATAATACGATCTGTATATGGGACGTGCAAACGGGACAACTTCTGCAAACGATTACCGAAAATTCGGGTAGAGTTTATAGTGTTGCCTACTCCGCTGATAGCCTGACGCTTGCCAGTGGTGGTCGCGACTCCGAGATTCGTTTTTGGGATGTCCGTACCGGTAAACTCAAAAACAGTATTCCCACTGAGATGAAGTACGTTACTTCAGTTGCGTATTCATCGGATGGTGGGACGCTTGCCAGCGGAAGTCGGTATAGTGGCAACATCTATTTGTGGGATGTTCACACGGGTGAACTTTTAAAAACGCTTACTGGACCTATTGACCGCGTTGATTCTCTGGCGTATGCGCCTGATGGTAAAACGCTTATTAGTGAAAGCGACGACGAAACAATCCGATTTTGGGATACTGATACCGAAGAACTCCTAAAAACGATCAGCGGATATACGTTTATGGCAAGATCGGTGAAGTTTTCACCGGATGGCGGCACACTTATGAGTACTGAGAGGGCGGACAACGCTGTTGCACTGCGGGATGCTCAGACGGGAGCGGTTTTAAAAACACTCGCTGGGCATACAGACTATCTCAGCTCCGCGGTGTATTCACCGGATGGGAAGACTATAGCGAGCGGGAGTTGGGATGGAGAAATTCGGTTGTGGAATGCGCAGACCGGTGAACGCCTGAAGACCCTCGTTGGGCATGAGAGAGGGATTCCTTCTCTGTCTTTTTCAATGGACGGGACAATCCTTGCAAGCGGCGGTTGGGATAATACGATCCATTTGTGGTATGTACCAACGGGTCATATACTACAAACCATCACTGGAAACATGACCATACCACAAGGGAACTACAGTGAAATGGATATTTCGTTTCACCCTGATGGGCAGACGCTTGCTGTTGCAACCGAGGAAGAAGTTATACGACTCTGGGATATCCGCACAGGCGAAGTTAAAACGGAGCTGATCGGTCATGAGCGGGGTGTAGATGCTGTCGCGTATTCACCCAACGGATTGGTGCTTGCGAGTGGTGGTTGGGACAGTAAAATCCGGTTATGGGATGCTGCTTCTGGCGAATTAGTGTCTACTTTTCCAGCACAGTCAGGCACGATTATGTCCATCGCCTTCAGTCTTGATGGGCAGAGAATTGCGAGTGGAACTACGCGGGATGTCCATATCTTAGATGTAGCGACAAGCAAGCACATCGCAACGTTTACTGGGCATAGGAGTCCGGTTCGATCTGTAGCGTTTAGTCCTGATGGCAAGATACTCGTCAGCGGCAGTGATGACTGCACGGTAATATTATGGGATTTGACGCAAATCCGCACCAAGAACGATTAGCACCTATTTTGTAGGTGCCCTCCACCTATTTAAACCTTTCCTCCAAAAACGCTTCTCTTTATATTAAAACCTAATTGGAGTATGGCTTATGCAATACGATATTGAGAGTCTCAAGCGTCTAACGGACGAAAAACTTGTACGATTGGTACAAGACCGAGATGAAGCGGCATTTGCGGAGTTGATGTCGCGCTATAGTCCCCGTATTTGGTGCGTCGTTATCGCGAATTCGAGGCAGCATCGTGATGCTGAAGAGATTCTGATGGACACTTGGATGGCGGTGTGGGAAAACATCGACGGGCTCCGAAAAATAGACAGTTTTGGTGGATGGTTGCGGCGGATCGCTTATAACGCTTGCAGCAGATACTACGCCTCCAACCGTCGTGCACAACGCGAAACCGCCGAGAGTACCCCAGAGTTAGTCGCGCACATTGATCAGAACGCAGCCTCGCGTTATCGGGACGCACAACTCAACGCGGATGTAAGGGAGGCAGTGCAACACCTTCCGCAGCGGGTACGCCGTGTCGCGGTCCTCTACTACTTAGGATCGTGGAGCATCAAAGAAATCGCGAAAGAACTTGACCTGCCGATAGGCACTGTCAAGACGAAACTCAGGGAAACACGGGAACTTTTGCGTCAGGAATTTGGTGTGGAACCTGAAAGGAAAGGAATTATGTCATCAAAGTCTACTGATTTACAGAACAGGTCTGACATGTCAGACAATATGACCTGCATACCAGCAATGGGGCAGGTGGAAAGTGATCGGGAAGCAGCCCTGTGGATGCTCCCAGAAGATGCCCGTGCCCGATTTGGGCGCGGGGCAATCAACACTATGGCATTGTCCCCAGATGGAAAACATCTCGCTCTCGGAACCGACATAGGGTTGTGGTGGTATGAAGTCGCCAATTTGTCGCCTATTGCGCTGTGGCGTACCGACTGTGAGCGAATTTCGGCGATTGCTTTCTCTGCATCCGGCGAGTGGGTTGCGACGGGACACGAGGATGGAAGTGTCAAGGTATGGGATGTGCGACAGGCGAATTGTTTTACCGAAGTGGAGAGGCAAGCGCACCGACTTTGTAAAAAGATTAATCAACTGATTTTTTCTCCAGACAGCAAGCACTTGGCTGCAAATGGACATTTTGATTATATGGTTGATGTTTGGAATCCAGAAACCGGTGTTCAAGTCGCAAAGTTTGGTGATATTGAACTTAGATTTCAGGCATGTTGGGAGAAGCATCCTATTGCTTTTTCACAAGATAGTCAACTGATTGCTTGTGCGAGTCCTCCGGACGACGCTAAGCGGTTGAGAGCAGGTTTTTGGTCTATCGCGCCTGAAAGAGACGTTATATCTGTGTGGGATGTTGTCAACGGAAAACGCGTCGCACACCTCACAGAATACACGGAATTTTTGTATGCTCTCTCTTTTTCACCGTGTGGGAACTTACTTGTTGCCAGTAGTGATGGAGGAGAGTTCCGTATCTTGACAGTATGGGACACGGAAAATTGGCAGGTCGAAAAAGAGGAACGGATTTATGGCGGTAATCAGTTGATACCCACCTATTCTACAACGGGTGAGATGCAGGTTGTAGCGGTTTCTGATACCGATGTCAGCGTATGGGATACGACTTGCCATGAAAAACTTAATACTTACCACACACGATACGGAGGCGAAACACGAAGATGGTCTCTTAGCGGGACCCAGTTTGCTCTTGCAACGACTTATGAACTAAATGTGTGGACAATTGGTGATCCCGATCGGCGCACCGTCTCTTATAATTCGCATCCCGATTATATATTATCATTAGCATTTTCGGCGGATGGGGAAACCCTTGTAACTGAGTATCCGTTTCCCGAGGGAATATTCCGCTGCTGGGATGTCGTTACGCATTCACAAACCCCATCCATTTTTAAGTTAACGGGGGAAAAACATTGCCTTTATACGTCTGCTTCAGGACAACTGCACACTACGAGCGTTGAAGGAAACAGTATAAAAGTGCGGGAATTCGGTAACGACACACCTATTGCTGAGTGCGGTATTAAGGAACGTCCGCGATACTTGGCTGTAGCGTTTTCGGACACAGCCCAATTGATCGCGTACGGGGATTCCGAGAAAAATCTATATGTATGGGATATAGCGCGTGAAAAGATCATTAATACCTTCACGGTGCCTGAAAGCAACGTTGCGTTCATGGCGTTCAGTCCGAACGGTAAATATCTCGCGAGCGGGCAAGAGATGGGGTACTATCGCCTATGGGATATTCCGTGTGACGAAGAGATACAGGCGTTTCATAGGCATCAGATAGAGCACGTCGCCTTTGCCCCGTGCGGAAATGTTATTGCTGGGGAGATGGAAAAAGCGTTTATTTTGTGGGATATCGAAAGTTCTAAAACCTTGGTCACAATACCAAAACCAGAAGAATACGCATATTGGTGGCAGGGCGGTATCGTATTTTCCCCGTGTGGGCTTTATCTCGCTACCGGCTTAGAGCGAGTGGAAGGGATGGCAAGTGCGCCCATCAAACTGTGGAACACGACTACAGGTGAGAACGTTGCCACATTCGAGGGACACCTCACCCTTATCCTTTCGCTTGCCTTTTCACCAGATGGCTCCCTCTTAGCGAGTGCAGGCGGTGACGGTACTATCCTTCTTTGGGATACGAAATCCATTATAGAAGGCGAGGTTACAAACCTCGCCAGCGATGATCAGTCTATCTAAACAGAAGGCGAGGTTACAAACCTCGCCAGCGATGGTTAGTGCTTGGAGCGATGGGTATCCTCTAAAACGGTGTTCCGCGCGTTGTTAAGGCACACCAGCGCGAAGTAAATAGGTGATTAAAGAGCGCGTCCTGCGCTTCCGGCGTTTGAATCTGTTTTAGTGCTACCGCAGCATGGAAACGGACATATCGGTCTTCATCTTCTAACTGGATGATAAGCGCTGGCATCGCCGGTTCGGCAAGCACTCCTAACTTCGCTAAGGCGCGGGCAGCGTTATCGCGAACAGGAAAGTAGGCATCGCTCAACCCGGTTGCTAAGACTTGCACGGTCTCGGACACATCCATCTCGTCAGACACCAGTTGCCCGATGAGTCCGAGTCCCTCTGTGGCGTGTCGTCGCACCGATTCGTTGGGGTCTTGTGCGGCACGCATCAATGCAGGGAGTGCTTCTTGGGCGGCTTTTCCCATATCCGCTAACGTAAATGCTGCACTTATACGTACTGAATCATCTGTCGCTTGCAATGCGTCAATGAGCGTCGGCACCGCGGGGGCACCTGTGAGGCTTAAGGCGTATCCGGCATACTCGCGGATGGCGTTGGATTCACTGTGTAACATCTGCTTCAGGGTAGGCACGGCATCCGCACCGACGCGCCCCAACCGATACGCAGCATTTAGCCTCTCTTTTTCATTCTCACCCTCCAAGGTTTCAATGAGGGTATCCACTTCAGCGTGCGGAACACCGTTGACAGGGTTTCCGTTCTGTTTCCCGTAGTACCAATCCCATATCGATTCCCATAGTTCTGGGTGATTGTGTTCTTCACCATTGCTGTGGGTATGCCAGTCGTCGGTATTACTTTGCCATAAAGGTGTTTGTGGTTCATCAAGTCGAAGAAAGAGAAATTTCAGCATATACCGTTTTTTGTCGCTCCGATTCGGGGTTGCGCGGTGCCACAAATCGTAGTGGACAATCGTCACGGTGCCTGCTTCACCACAGAGAACGATTTCGGGTTGCTCGTGTGCGCTGTCGCCGGTCTCGTAATACTGGGAACCGGGTAGCACGGCGGTGGGTCCCATATCTTCTGTGACATCCTGTGGATAGTAGAACGCCATCGTCCAACGACACCGATGCCGACGGATCTGTTCGTCCCCTGCGTAGCTATCTTTATGAAAGTTCTGACCTTCGCTGCCCTGCTGGTTGAAATGGCAGTATCGGTGTGGGTGCATCACATAGTCTGAGCCGAGTACGCCTTGCATCGCACCGTGAGTAACCGGATGGTCAAAGACTTCCTGAATTTCGGGGATGGCTGGCAGGAGATTGTTCCCTAAATTCCCGGTTTCCTCAAACATTGTGTCCAATTGCTGGCAAACATTCTCATGAAAACTCGGCGGGAGATCGGTATTCACCTTGACGTAGCCGTTGGTAATGAAATCCCGCATCTGTTCATCGGTAAGTTGCAATGTGGGTTTGTTCATCTTGCACGCCTCCCTCTATCTTTTGTGATTAGTCGTGAATATTCACTACAGGACTTACGCAAATTGAGAAAATATTGGACATTTAGACGCAAAAAGTAGGAATTAACCCCCTAAATCCCCCTTATCAGGGGGACTTTAAGACGGAATGCGTAAGTCCTACTGTACTTAGGTTAATCCAACCAATTTGTAGCTTAGATCGACTAATTTCTTTGCAGTATCCATATTTCTGGCATTCGGGTTTGGAGATGTCATGGGCCAACCGCCATC
>JAAXHL010000067.1 GCA_012270865.1 Candidatus Poribacteria bacterium
CTTGATAGATTTGAGAAATATCAGTATAATATAAGTATTAAGACATTATATATATCACTATGACGAATTATATATAAGTTGTCTTATTGATAATTTGGAATTTCGGCTTGGTCTCCAGCGGTTGACATTTTTTCTGTAGGAACCGCAAAAATGTTCTTTAGAGATAAAAAACTGGATAAAAAACCGATTAATTTCAAATAATATCAAAAAAAGTGAAATTAACTTGACTTAATTATTTTTTATGTGTATAATATTAGAATACTAAGGCAAATATAAGTTAAATTTCCGATTATATGGGAAAATTGCCTTAAACTGATTAGCGTTTAGTATTAAGTATATTTTTTCCGTTAGTACATCGAAAAATGTTTTTATGGGTAAAAAGTTCTGTATAACGAACATTTTTCAAAAAAATAAAAATTAATTTGACTTAATTCTATATATTTTGTATAATATTAGCATATTAAGGCAAATTTGTTGTAACTTACGATAAAATAAAACGTCTTAATATATGGTTGAGATAATTCGGGATGTTTGTTTAGCAGCATCTCGGGTTAGCGGTCATTAGAGACGCTAATCTTTACAATAAGGGGAATTTCGCATGCCCAAACGAGTAAGTATGAAATATGTACTGATGGCTTGCCAGATGTCATTTGATGGAAAAAGCAACCGCGAAATTGCCAACGAACTCGGATTCACCGAGACGACTGTATCGAATTGGCGCAAGTTGGAGATCTGGCAGGAATTCGAGGCGGAACTCATAGATGCCTACAAACAGCAAGTCTTAAGCCTCGACAGTGCCACGCCTCCGTAAAATTGACACAAAAGCGCGGGACAGACACTCCACCCGCGCAAAAAAGGTTAGTTTATTTAGTGGTTAATGGTGATTGGTTAATGGTTATAAGTTAAGAGGACATCGGGCAATCAGCATCCTCTTACCAACAACTAACAACCAACAACCAACAACCCATAAAAGAATGGGTTTACTTCCCTGAATCCATTCGATTGTTGAATGGAAGTCGAGCGTAAAAGCAAGACTTAACACTATTTTTTTTCTATTTACATTTGGAGGAAAATAACCTATGTCAAATCGATTGACATTTTCCTTAGCAAGTTTTTTAATTCTAATGTTCGCATTCGTTGCGATGCCAGCGATGGCACAGGAGACGTTGACTGCAGCGTGGACGGGAGACGTGAATGCGGATGGAACGGCTGATGACGCAGGGTGGCGTGTCACGGTTACGTATGATGCAGCACCCGCAGCTGGTGCCTTAGCTACTGTTACAGTAACCGGAGGCACTGCCGCTACTTCCGACCCTGCTGATGGTGATGGCACGGCAACTTCGTTTGTTTATCCTGTAACGCCTTCTACTGCTGGCGAAAATGTGGATATAACAGTTGGGACTTCCCGCAGAATCATGCTCATGAATGGGGTGAGTTTGGCAACAACACGCCTCGCTCAGCCGAAGTTGAAGAGCATTACCGCACCTATGCATGTAAATCAGTTCTTCAACGCTGTCATTACGTTTGAAATGCCAGCAGATGCAGTCACAGGTCCGCCAGCAGTCCCTGAAATAGGTCCTTCGGATGGACTCAGAACGGGCGATATAACGGTGGCTAATGGTGAAGTTCTAAGTCTCACTGGCGGTCCGATGGTGTATACCGCGGTTATCAATCCTACTTCTGCTGGGGCTACTCCAGTTGTTATAAGCCTTGCGGCTGCATTCCCTCACCAGGCAGCAGCGGTGAGTGATGATGGTACGTCGTCGAGCGTCTATGATACGACAGCACCGACCAGAGGTACAACGGCTAACGATGGTCCAGATACACTTCTTGTAAACAACAGGAAACCCGCACCGCCTGATAATGGTCAGTGGGGACCTGACGATTTTGATTTTCTTTTCACGCTCGTGGATGAGGCGGATGGTAGTGGCGTAAGAGCCTCAAGTATCACTCTTGCGGATAATCAGACCCCGCACGTCTTATCCTTTAGCAATCTCGGCAGAACGACTACAGCGAATCAGTACGCTGCTACGGTTTCAACGCTTAATGTTGATATAGTGGCAGGCACTGTCGTCACAGTCCTCGCAACAGTGAGTGATAATTCTGGCAATGAAGTTACACTTCCTGTCGGCACTATTACATTGGCAGCGAAGACGATGACAATTACGCCGCCGCCAGCGGATACCACAGCACCGACGGTAACGATTGCAATGGGCACGCAAACTGGTCGTATGCTTCCAATAACGATTACTGTTGCTGATGAAACCGGACTCGCAGCGGGCGCAGCTATTGCAGCAAGCGAAGTTACGGTCACGGGTGGTACGCTTGGTACGCTCAGTTCATCCAATAATGTCTACTCTGGCACAATCACAATCAACTACGATACGACTTCAGTAACAGTCTCAGTTGCAGCAGGCGCAGTGATGGATACATCTAATAATCCGAGTGCCGCAGCAAGTATGACGTTCACAGTCACCTCGACACCAGCACCGCCAACGCCGGTAGATGGTCAGTTCACATTCCCCGCCGAGAGCCATACAGTTATTGCACGTGGTATGACGATGGCTTATGGAATTCCATCTGGTGTAACACCGATGGTGTGGGCGAATATGCCGGATTTAGAGGACCTTCTCTACAGAGGCGGTACCATCGCTCTAACAACGGCGGATGCGAATATTGATCATGACGGTGACGCTACTACTGATATGGTGAAACCGGGTACTCGTAATCTGGTCATCACTGAAGTTATGTGGGCGCGTAACCTCGCTAAAGTTGGTGCAGACGGAGAACTCGATCACCAATGGATTGAAGTCTACAACAATTTGAAGGTACCCGTGACTGCCAAGCTCAGCACGAAGCAGGGGCAGCCAGCACTTGGTGCCGGTAGCGGTGAAATCCTTTTAGACCGTCTGAGTAATGTTGTTGGTGCTCGTTGGCAACTCAGCGGTGTCGGACAGAACGGTTATGATGCCGGTGATGATACTGCAAAGACCGACTTCATTTCTATGTATAGAAAAGAACGCGGTAAAGATGGTCATGTCAAGGGCCACTGGGGACAGTCCACAGAAGTCTATCTCGCCAATCATAGGGGCACACCGGGTGCTAAAAAGCGTAGTCAGGTGGGTACTGTTACTGCGACTTCGTTCAATGTCGGGGGTCTCATCTTCAACGAGATTTCTAACAGAAGCAATGCGGATAAGGCTCATGAATGGATTGAGCTCCGCAACAAGTCTGGTGGCAATATCAACCCGAAAAACTGGCAGATTAGCATTGTGACGGCTGTCGGTTCGGATACCGCCTTCTTTACTTTCCCGAATAACGATAATGCGGTTGTCGGCGCAGGTAAAGTTCTCCTCTTAGTGAAAACCGATCCGAGTGGCGATCCGAGTCATCCGTTAGCTGCGGGTTGGAATGTTGCCAAAAACGCAGCCAATCAGGTGAACGGTGTGAATTCAAGTTCACCGCGTTATCTTGTCGCTAATTTTGCGGGTGACGGACTGCCGGATAATGGCGAATTCGTCCTAATCCTGCGGAATCACAATAATAAACGCGGTACAGCTGAGCACCTTATTGATATCGCGGGTTATGACACGAATTTGAAAGTTTCAGCCAACGATGCTGGGTACACAAACCTCTGGCCCCTGAAAGGTGGTGTCCGGGATGCGCAACTGGGCAACAATAAGTTGGCAGTCGGTGAAGTGCATCGTCGCCAGAAGGATAACATCTGGGGTACGAGTTCTACGAACTACGGCAGAAACAATGGTAACCACCACGATGATACCGCATGGCGGAATGTTGGTTACACAGGTGTCGGCTATAAACGGAGTGCCGCAGTGGGTAACCTAAACGGTGGAACCCCCGGTTACGATAACGGTGCTTCTAAGAGTGCCGGTGCTGCAGCGACGGATCCCGTTATTATCAGCGAGATTATGTATGATACCAGCCGGCGTCTACCGCAGTGGATCGAAATCATGAACACGTCAACGACAGTGGGTGTGAACTTGACCAACTGGGCGATTGATGTCACCAACCACGCGCAAAACGCTGACGGTACTGATTTTGACGATGCTCCGTTGCATACCCGAATCAAGTTCTGGGAGCATGATAACCCGAACAATTCGTTCCAACTGCCACCGAGACAGACGATGTTGATCGTCTCTACCGGTACTCGGAACGATACGACTAACCTGCCGAATGGACGTATCCTGAATCTCCGTAAGGGAGTCGGTCCGAAGCTTCTGAATCCGTACGGTTTCTATTTGAGGCTCGTCGCGAAAGCCAACGACGGTAATGCCGCTAATCATCAGTTCGGTGATACTGTCGGGAACCTCGCGGATCCTTCAGGTCTACCGTCCCGTCGTTCCGACGCACAGTCCTTCGCGGATATCATGTGGGAATGGCCAAGTGGTGTGACCGAAGATGGTGACTGTGTCTCTATCGCTCGGAAAACTTCTGATAAGATTATGGATTCAAGTGGAACGATGCCAGGTAATTGGATCCGTTCCGATATGGATACACGTTTGAACGACACGCGTCCGGCGACGCACTACGGTACAGCCGGCGATATCGGTTCCCCAGGACACGTTATCGGTGGCGCACTTCCAGTCTCGTTGTCGAAGTTCCGTCCGGAACGTCTCGAAAGCGGCGAAATCGTTGTCCGTTGGGTCACCGAATCCGAAACCAACAACGCTGGATTTAACATCCTCCGTAGCGAAACCCGTGACGGTGAATTCACGAAACTTAACATCAAATTGATCGCAGGTCAAGGCACAACGAGTGAGCGTACCGCTTACGAATTCGCCGATACATCTGCGAAACCCAATGTCGTCTACTACTATCAGATTCAAGATGTCTCCTTCGACGGTGATGTCACAACCTTACGGATAACGCACCTCCGTGGTAACGTGTCCGCAGATGGTAAACTCACAACGACATGGGGTGAACTAAAAGCGTTGCAATAAGCAACAACTCGGTTATTCAGGGAGAAGTCTATAACCGACGAACTAACCGACAGAAAAGCGGTGGATTCCCTGTCCACCGCTTTTCATTTTTTAATTATTTGTGAATATACGGTCCCCAGGCCCGGTAGGTTCGGTTTCCAACCGAACCGGATTTTACACAGAAA
>JAAXHL010000104.1 GCA_012270865.1 Candidatus Poribacteria bacterium
ACTTTAAGAGCAAATGTGTCTGCCTCAACGTGAGTTTGATAATTAAACGTGGATTGAAGCATAGAATACAAATATGGACGTAGGTTGGGTTGAGCGATGAAGGCACAAACGCATTTTCACTATACACGGCGTTCGGTTCTTCAATGAGCCCTTCACGTAAATAGGTTTAGCGAAACCCAACATTCCAAACCGTGTCGATATCATAGTGCGTTGGGTTTCACTCGGTTTTTAGTGATTTCAGATTTCTCTGTTCCCTTGAAAACGCTGTGCTATGTGCGATTTTTAGTAGGTCTCCGTTCAACCCAACCTACAAGACGCTTCAACTTTTATTTTCAAACTCACGTTGCCTCAAGTATTTATCAAACTCACGTTAAAACAAATTGTCGGGTTGTCTCAATTTTTGGATTTCTCTTACCTACCGGGCCTGGGGGTCTAAAATTGGATTAAAAAGTCGAAAACTAAATCGTCCTGGCTCATACAGAAAGTAACCTTGACAATGGGGCGGGGTTGTGTTAAAATTTATTCTTGTAAAGTCAATATACATAGGAGACGCACGCGATATGGAGAACCATCCTTACGCCCCGGCAGAAATAGAACCCTATTGGCAAGCCGAGTGGCACAAAAAAGAAGCCTTCAAGATTCCAAACGATATCGAAACACTGAAAACGAAGCCGAAATTCTATGTGCTCGGAATGTTCCCTTATACCTCAGGTGCCGGACTGCACATGGGACACGCAAAGAACTACGTGCCGACAGACGTACTCGCCAACTTCCGGCGGATGCAAGGCTACTATGTGATGCACCCGATGGGATGGGATGCCTTCGGACTTCCGACAGAACGGTACGCGGTTCGCGAAAATGAACATCCAGTGGACGTTACAAAACGGAACACTGAAATCTTTCAACAGCAGATCCAACGTATCGGTCTCTCTTACGACTGGTCCCGCAAAATTGATACCTCCCTACCTGAATATTACAGATGGACACAGTGGATCTTCCTTCGACTCTATGAAAAAGGTTTAGCGTATCTTGCCGATGTGCCTGTCAACTGGTGCCCAGCGTTGGGGACCGTCCTCTCAAACGAAGAGGTAAAGGACGGCAAATATGTTGAGACTGGCGACCCGGTTGAACGTCGCCTTATGCATCAATGGATGCTGAAAATTACCGCCTATGCGGAACGGTTGTTGGACGATTTGGATCTATTGGATTGGCCGGATGGACTTAAAGAGATGCAACGGCACTGGATCGGCAAATCCGAAGGTGCAGAGATTACCTTTAATATCAGAGATAATGACGAGACATTCACCGTTTTCACGACGCGTCCGGATACGCTTTTCGGTGCGACGTATTGCGTCCTTGCGCCGGAGCATCCACTTGTCTCCGAGATAACGCACCCGGATGCAGCCTCCGAAGTTAGTGCTTATGTTAAGGCATCTGCGAACAAATCCGATCTCCAACGTACCGACCTCGCGACAGAGAAGACAGGGGTCTTTACAGGTGCTTATGCGATCAATCCGTGTAACGAGCAACCGGTCCCGATCTGGGTTGCGGATTATGTGCTGATGACGTACGGCACGGGTGCAATCATGGCTGTGCCGGGACACGACGAACGCGACCACGAATTCGCTTCAGCCTTTGGTATCCCTATCGTTGAGGTTATAAAGGGTGGTGAGAAACCGATTGAAGAGGCACCCTTTGAAGGGGACGGTGTCTGTGTTAATTCCGGGTTCATCAACGGTTTGCAGGTTACGGAAGCGAAAAAGAAGATGATCGCTTGGCTGGAAAGCGAAGGTAGAGGTACGGGTCAAGTGCAATACCGTCTCCGGGACTGGCTTTTCTCGCGGCAACGGTATTGGGGTGAACCTTTTCCGCTTGCGCATCTTGAGGACGGAACCATTGTCCAGTTGCCGGATACGGCGTTGCCTGTTAAACTGCCGCCGATTGATGCCTATAAACCGACAGAAGACGGCAAACCGCCACTCGCTCGCGCCGATAAAGAATGGTTGAAGGTGGTGCTTCCTGACGGCAGAATTGCGACGCGTGAGACGAACATCATGCCACAATGGGCAGGCTCCTGCTGGTATTATCTGCGGTTCCTTGATGCACACAACACCGAGGTGCCCTTTGATACGGAACTCGAACGCTACTGGATGCCGGTAGACCTCTATATGGGGGGTGCTGAGCATGCCGTTCTGCACCTGCTCTATGCGCGTTTCTGGCATAAAGTGCTTTACGATTCCGGTCTGGTCTCGACAAAAGAGCCGTTTCAAGGGCTGCTCAACCAAGGCACGATTCTCGCCGAATCTTATCAAGACGCTGCGGGTAAATACTACTATCCGCACGAAGTTGAACAGCATGATAGCAAACCCGTTGCGAAGACCTCTGGCGTACGGCTGCAGACACAGATGGAGAAGATGTCCAAATCCCGATTTAATGTCATCAACCCGAACGACGTTATCGACAACTACGGTGCGGACGCGCTTCGTCTCTATCTGCTGTTCATCGGTCCCGTTACGGCAAGTACGCCGTGGCAGGATGCGGGTGTAGAGGGTGTCTATCGGTTCCTGCAACGCGTCTGGCGACTGGTTATTGATGAAGATAGCGGAGAACTCAGCGAGAAGTTGACCGACGCTGCGGGAACAACAGCGTCCGAACTCTGGCGAGAACTCCACAAAACCATCAAGCAGGTGACGGAGGACACCGAATCTATTGATAAGATGAACACTGCGATCAGTCAGATGATGATCTTTGTTAACACGGCTACACAGTCTAAAACGCTACCGAGGGAGATATTGAAGATTTTCCTGCATCTGCTCTCGCCTTATGCGCCGCATATTGCGCAGGAGTTGTGGCATCGTCTCGGTGAAACCGGTTTCATCGCGCAGGCACAGTGGCCCACACACGACGAATCGGTCCTCACAAGTGCTACCGTAACGATCATTGCGCAGGTCAACGGGAAACTCCGCAATCGGCTTGAATTGCCTGCGGATGCGACTGACAAAGAGATTGAAGAAGCCGCACTCGCAGATGAACGGGTTCAACGATTTATTGAAGGGAAACCGGTTCGGAAGGTTATCGTCGTACCGAACCGTCTGATTAATATTGTTGTTTAACAGTTACCAGTTACCAGTTACCAGTTATCAGTTACAAGAGGTTTTCGATAGTCCCAAAGTCTCTTAACTGACCACTGGAAGATTTTTTCGTAGAAAAAATCGTACTGAAAACTGTTAATTTCCTCTAACTGGCAACTGGATACTATCAAAAAGGTGAATGTATGCGTATCGGACAAGCAATAAGTGTTTTGATATTGGTTTTCACGGTTGGTGGCGTAGTGTTTGCAGATAGCGGTGCCGGTAAATTGGTTTTTGCTATCCGTGAGCCGCTCCTGAATGAAGACGGTTTCCGAATCACGACGCGGACGCTGGAGCGTGGACGAGATACAACAAGTTGGTGGGAATTCTACCAGTATAATATCTGTACGATGAACCCAGACGGTACAGACTTTCAGCGACTCACCGATGATGCGGTCTCTCGCCATCCGCGATGGTCGCCAGATCGGAAATGGATCGCTTACATATCTGGTGTGGAGCGTGCGAAATCGCTCTATGTGATGCGGGCAGATGGTAGTGAGAAGAAACAACTCGTCAAGAGAGAATATGGCATCCACGATTTCTGGTGGTCGCCGTCAAGTGAAGCGGTTTTGGTTGTCGTCGAACTTGACCGTCCGAAAGACCCGTTGGAAAATTGGGAGGTCCCGATTGACGGAAAAATAAAGCGGTGGCGGACCGAGCGGTGGGCAAAGGGATGGCTACATTGGGACGCAAAAGGCGAAAAGGTTAAAGAACCGAACAGAAGGATACTTGAAGTGTTGCCGAAGGGAATACAATGGCCCGAATGGTCGCCAGACGGTAAATGGATCGCGTTTAAGACGGAAGGTCTCCTCGCGATTGCGGAACCGGATGTCGTTAGCATGGGGCGGACATGGTTCATGCAACTCGACGAACCGCCGTGCGGAAGCATCGAAGAGTGGTCACCAGATGGCAAACAGGTACTGTTTTATACCTCAGGCGAGATCTGCGTTGCTACTATAGAGCAGGGACGTTTTGAGAACTATCTGAACCTGAGTCTTTATCCGGGGCGAGACGCAACGTGGAGCCCTGATGGCAGCAAGGTTGCTTTTATCGGTAAAGATTCCGACGGACGGAGCACCAGCGAAATCTTTGTTTTAGATGTCGAAACCGGCAAAATGCAACAGATGACCTCAACGACGCACGACTATTTTGATCTACATTGGCGGTAATGGCTTTTGGCTTTTGGCTATCGGAAACCATCAGCATTTAAGAGGTTTCTGATTAAATCAAACACTTTTTTGCTGTCGGAAACCGATGGCTGACTGTTATAGTAAAGCCCACAATTAATTAACGCGAGTTTGAAAAAAATATTAGAGGTTTCCGAGGTGGACGCAAATTGAGCAAAAA
>JAAXHL010000094.1 GCA_012270865.1 Candidatus Poribacteria bacterium
TTTCCACCTTTTTGGGCATTGGCATCGTGTTGCTCCAACTTTCAATGTTAATGAATGTCCGATGCGGGTTACCGACGCGAAATGTTACCTACATCAAAACCCTCTTTCGATAAAAATAACGATTTATGAAACACCCTCATTAAATTATGAAAAAAAAATATACAGAATTGGCTTGGTATTACTTTTGGAGATTTAACTATAAGTTATACATTGAAAGGCACGATTATGAAGGCATCCGTTGCCAAAGGCAAAGGGAAGTATGGCAACGCGATGGAATTTAAAGGTGGAGATAATCACGTGTTGATCAAGAATTCCAAATCTGTCTCAATTGCGGACGAGGTCATAATTTCTGCTTGACATCTATCCGTAAATCCTCTAAAATGAGAACAGCCAAATCTTAAGAGAGAGGAAAATAGAGATATGCCACAAGATTCAAATCAACCGAATGTTATCGTCTTTTTTACTGACCAGCAGCGATGGGATACGTCCGGCTTGCACGGGAATCCGCTCGACTTAACACCGAATTTCGATCGGATGGCACAGCGCGGTACGCATGTCCATCGCTCGTTTACGTGTCAGCCTGTCTGTGGTCCCGCACGCTCATGTCTCCAAACGGGGTTATATGCGACTCGGACGGGATGCTTCCGAAATGGTATTCCGCTGTCTCCGAACCTCAAAACCCTCGCGCACCACTTCGGTGAAGCAGGCTATGCCACCGGATACGTCGGTAAGTGGCACCTCTATAGCGGTGGTACGGGACCGGGACCTGTGCCAGCGGAGCATCGCGGTGGATATGATTACTGGTTAGCATCCAATGTCCTTGAGTTCACCTCTGATGCGTATCAGACAACGCTTTACGATAACGATAATCAACCCGTTGACCTCCCCGGCTATCGTGTGGACGCGCTTACTGATGCGGTGATACGCTATGTTGACGGACACAAAAACGAACCGTTTTATCTCTTTACGTCATACATCGAACCGCATCACCAGAACCATTTAGACGATTATCCGCCACCAGACGGGTATCGGGAGCGATATACGGGGAAATGGATACCGCCGGATCTTGCCGCGCTGGGTGGCTCAACACATCAGCATTTAGGCGGCTATTACGGTATGGTGAAAAGGTTGGACGAAGCACTCGGTAGGCTTTTAGATGCACTTAAGAGCCTCCATCTGCTTGATAATACGATCATCCTCTTTACTTCTGATCATGGGTGTCATTTCAAAACCCGTAACGGTGAATACAAACGCTCATGCCACGAGAGTTCTATCCGTGTACCGACAGCGTTTCATGGGGCTGAGTTCATCGGCGGTGGGCAGATTCAAGAACTTGTTAGTCTTGTTGATCTCCCGCCGACGCTTCTTGATGCAGCAGGTTTGGAAGTACCTCCTGAGATGCAAGGTAGGTCTATTATGCCGTTGGTAGGTGGAGAAACAGACGCTTGGCCAGAAGAGGTCTTCGTTCAAATTAGCGAGGCACAGGTAGGACGCGCGGTGCGGACACAACGTTGGAAATACGGTGTTGATGCCCCGAATAAGAGTGGTGGTAAAGATGCTGGATCAGATCGGTATGTGGAGCAATACCTCTACGATCTTGAGGCTGATCCGTATGAACTGCGGAATCTCATCGGACTTCAATCGCACGAACCTGTTACAGAGGTGATGCGAGAACGCCTCGTTAGACGGATGCTGGAGGCAGGCGAAGAGGCACCAACGGTCGAACCGGCACCTACACAACGGAGCGGACAACGCAGTGTGTCTGAGACAGAAGCAAGAAGTTAAAAAAAGTCAGAGGGCCATATTTAAAAAAATGAAGATTACAGATGTTAAAACCTTGGTTATGGGGACGAGTTGGCGGAACTTAACCTTCGTCAAAGTCGAAACTGATGAAGGCTTGACCGGTGTCAGCGAGGTGCGGATGAACAACCGCACAGATGCACTTGTCGCCTATATTGACGGTGCAAAGAAACGGCATGTCATCGGCAGTGATCCGTTTAATACAGAGGATCTCTATCAACGCCTATTTCGCGATGACTACGGTCGCGCCGGTGAAATCGTTGCTACGGGTATTAGTGTTATTGAGATTGCCTGTTGGGATATTATCGGCAAAGCCTTGAATCAGCCAGTTTATCGCTTGCTTGGCGGGGCTTGCCGAGATAAGATCAAGGCATACGCCAACGGTTGGTATCGCGTTGAACGCTCCACCGAAGAATTTCATGCCGCTGCGAAAAAGGTGCTTGAAAAAGGCTATCGGGCATTGAAGTTCGATCCATTCGGTGCAGGCTACTATGAACTCTCTTATGAAGAGAAATTGAAGTCCGTTGGACTCGTTGAGGCGGTGCGTGACGCTGTTGGACCTGATGTCGAAATTCTGGTTGAGATGCACGGTAGGTTTAGCCCGTATACGGCGATTGAAAT
>JAAXHL010000139.1 GCA_012270865.1 Candidatus Poribacteria bacterium
TACAATAACTTCTGAGAAATATCAGTGTAACAATTAGGGCACAAACTAAAAATGTACAATTCGGAATTGATATTATACAGGTGTTCGGAGAGGGATGCAAAGAAAATTTTGTCGGGGGAGCGACGGAGGAAGCAAAAAAGGAGCCGGAGCCGTATTCCTAAGCGGTTGCAAAATTTCAGGGATACTAACCTAATGTGTGTTGTATAGGTTTTTGCAGACCGTGCTTTTTAGGCGTTACGGTTCCGGCTTACCCAAGGAGGCTTATTTGTACATAAGCAATTTTCGTGCCAATCGAAAAGCGTCTGTTTTCGGCGATAAATGTTGGAATTTTGCCTATTTTTTGGACATGTATGGTAAAAAAGTAGACAATTAGAATAGTTATCAGTACTCAGTACATGTTCCTTTGCAGGAACGGATTTAAATTTTTCTGCTGTCCGGCGATGAGGAACGGGTTGAGACAGTGTGGTTCCTAATTTAATAATGGTGGAAGTGTGTACTGGTTAGCCAAGACTTCCTCTAATAGGACAGAGTAGACTTCGTTTAGGTCTCTGAATTTGCGTCGCATATTTGTGAAGCAGTGGGTGTTGACGAATTCCTCTGTCTGTTCATCGGTCAGGTTCCCGGATGCGAGGATAGGGATTTCTGTCAAGCATTCGTTGACAAGCTCATCAAGTACTGCTGAGGCGGCACCGTCTCGGACTTCTCCTTCTAATAATTTGCCTGTGTCAAAAGCGGTTTCATCATCGGGGAGGCTGTTTAAAGCGTGGACTCCGATGGATCCTCGGACTTCTGGATCTATCTGTGAGATTGCTGTTTTTACGTCGGTGAGTGGCATCGTCTCAAGGATCATGGACAAGTCGTCTGGGGTGAGTGTCGCGGGATTGAAGACATCTTGTGCTTCGACTCCGGTGTTGCAGGATGTCAACGTAAAGGATAGGATCGCGATCACACCTGCGGATACGAATAGGGAAAGTGTTAAGTTTTGCATGTTATTCTCCATAGTTATTGGTTGGTTGTTGGTTGTCGATTAGCAGGGACGGTTATATTTAATAGGACTTACGCAATTTTGACTGCAGCCCGTTCTGTTACGATGAATTTTTTTGTAACACACAGCGTTTTCGTATCACAAACTAACAGTTTATGCTACAAAAGAGCAGCATGCGTAAGTCCTGTTTAACCTTTTACAACCCCGATGGGTCGGAGGCGTGCGACGCGTCGTGAGAGTCCGGCTTTGTCAACGACGCGGACGACTTCATCAACATCTTTGTATGCCTCAGAGACTTCCTCTTGGAGGGTGCGCCTCCCTTCTGCGCGGACGTAGATACCTTGCGCTTCCAAATCTTTCTGGATGGAACGTCCCTTGGTTAAAGCGATCGCTTTTCGGCGTGAGAGTACTCTGCCGGCACCGTGGCAGGTTGTTCCCCATGTCTCTGCCATCGCGCCCGGGTCGCCGACGAGGACATAAGAGGCGGTTCCCATATCGCCGGGAATTAGCACAGGTTGTCCGACTTTCTGGTACTTATCGGGGATTTCGGGGTGTCCTGCGGGGAACGCACGTGTCGCACCTTTGCGGTGGATGAAGAGTTCACGTTCTTTGCCATCAACGGTGTGCTTCTCGAATTTTCCGATGTTGTGTGCGACATCGTAGACGAGTTCTAAGCCGAGTTCGTCTTCCGTTGTGTCAAAAAACTGCATAAAGGTCTGGCGGACGCGGTGCATGATACACTGGCGATTGTTCCATGCGTAGTTGGCACTACACGCCATTGCGGTGATGTAGTCTTGCCCCTCCGGTGAGTTGATAGGTGCGGAGGCGAGTTGTCGGTCGGGGAGTCTGATGCCGTATCTTTCAGCGACTTTGACCCAACTTTTGACGTGTTCATCGCAGATTTGGTAGCCGAAGCCGCGTGAACCGGTATGGATCATGACACATATATTGCCTTCGCTTAATCCCATAGCATCGGCGGCTTCTCGGTAGAAGATGCGATCGACGGTTTGTACTTCGAGGAAGTGGTTGCCGGAGCCGAGTGTTCCGAGTTGGTTTTTTCCGCGTTCTAAGGCGCGTTGGCTCGCAGCGTCGGCGTTTGCGTTTTGGAGGAGACCTGCTGCCTCGGTAAAATCGAGGTCGTGTGGGTGTCCGTAGTCGCGTTCGATGGACCAGCGTGCGCCTTTTTCGAGCATCTGCCGTTCCTCTTGGAGGGTGAGCCGAATTTTGCCACTGGAGCCGACACCGCACGGTACGTTCTCGAAAAGTTTGCCGATGAGGTCTTTCGCTTTCCCTTGAAGTTGCGAGATGTCGAGGTTCGTCCGAATGAGCCGGACACCGCAGTTGATGTCGTATCCGATGCCGCCGGGAGAGACGACACCGTCTGCTTTTGGGTCGGTCGCAGCGACACCGCCGATGACGAAGCCGTAGCCCCAGTGCAGATCGGGCATTGCGAGTGAATATTTGACGATACCGGGGAGATGCGCGACGTTCGCTACCTGTTGTAACGCCTCGTGGCTTTTCGTTTGTTCAAGGAGTTTCTCGTTGGCGTAGATGATGCCATCAACGCGCATGCCTTTCATGTAGGTTTTCGGGATGCGCCAACGGTATTCATCGATTTTTTGGAGTGTTATGTTTTGCTTCATGATAGTTCTCTATTTTCTCACGCTTTTTGTGCTACCATACTTGCGAGGATTCCCAAGATTGTATCACACTGTGAAATTTGATAGGCAGCCATGTCAATGTAGAGTTTCTTTTTTTCCAATTTGAGGAAGAGCCAATCTATTCCAGATGTGACGGCTCCATAAATGCAAGCGATATCATTCTCTTCTTCGGCGTTAAAGCGTTGGGCGGCGACCATTTCTGCGACACACTGTCCAAGCCCTACCAGCAAGTCATCCTTTTTTGCTTCAACGAGGAGAATGATAGGGGCTTTCAAAGAAAATTGCCGTGGCGAGAGGCTGACGACAAAATCACACACACCCGTCAGACTAGCATCGGCATCAACATTGAACTCAATCCCTGAAAAAAAACTGATACGGTGCTCCAGCTGCTCGCGGAGTTCAACGAGTACATTAGCGACAATTAACTCTGATTTGACTTTTTCTGTGCCAACAGCGAGGGCTAGTGGTATATTTCGCGCCAATACGGAGGTGAGCAGTTCACTTGGTGCCATAGGTTTATTGTCAGCAAAGATACCGGCGGCGTTAACTTCTTCTAAATCAAACGCTTCCACTGCTGTATCTAAGGTAAAATTGCTATACGCCATGAGAGAATCTCCTTGTAACACCGCCTACCGATGGCTGACAGTTGATTGCTATTCCAATATATCAAGGATTCGTTGTTCAAATGCCTGTTTAGGCATTGCGCCTAAGAGGCTGCCGATGACTTCGCCGTTTCGGAATACAATGTATGCTGGGATCCCATTTCCGCCGTATTCTTTGTTGGTTTCACGGTTTGCGTCAATATCTAATCTCGCAACGGTGAAGCTATCGCGGTATTCGGATGCAACTGCATCGACGATGGGTCTCATTGCCCGACAGAAGCCTCACCACTCCGCCCACAGTTCAACGACGACAGGCGTTTCGGCGTTCAACACAACGGTTTCAAACGTTGCATCGGTGATTGTGATGGGTTTCCCATCGGTCTGGATTCGTGCTTTATCTTGATCGGTGACAACTGTTTCATCAACGAATTCGGGATCTTCGGGTTCCAGTTCCGTGGTAACGTCGCCGCAGCCGATAGTGTGGATAGTGGCTAAACCGATGATCAGTAAGGTGCAAGTTTTCAGTAGTATTTTCACGGGAGAGTCCTCAGTATTTAGCGGAAACATTCAATTTTGCTGTAATTGGTATTATATCATAGTTTAAAGTGGGAGTGCAAGCGTGAAAGGAGGTGCGATAAATCGCACGACTACGAACCAACCTATTTACAACAGGACTTACGCAAATTGAATGAGGAAACGGTATATTTTGCTGATTTAACCCCCTAAATCCCCCTTATCAGGGGGACTTTAAGAGAAAATGCGTAAGTCCTATACAATTTAAAGGTCAATAGAAAACCTCGTTGGGTTTCTCTCGGTTTTTGAACGTTCAGAAATCCCGAAGCCCTCCGAAGTTGCTTGCTATGGCGGCTTTTTCGGAGGTATCCGTTCAACCCAACCTACGGTCCGTGCTACCTTTCATAAATATAAGTGGTGTCGGTTTCGGGGTAGAAGATGACGAAGAGTCTGCCGTCCCATGTATATGTACTGATTTCGGGGTTCAGGCTGCCGGTGGGGAACCAATGGATCGTTCCGGTGCTATTATCAAACGGTTCAATGAATCTATAGGAGCCGGTGATGAACTGCGTGGGTCCTGATTCGTCTACTTCAGGTGCCGTCTGTATTTCGCGTGTAAATGTCGTCGGTGTAAGTCGCAGAATACTTGTCTCTTCGATTGGGTCGTCCTGGACCTGTTTGGAGATGAGCGTATAGGTGCCGGTGAAGTGTTGGGCGGTTTTATAGGGTTTGGAGAAGACGGTAATGGTTGCCGTTTTGTGGACATCTTCCTCGCCGTCATCGCGTACGTAGACATAGACGGTCACGGTTTGCGGTGGGACGACTTGCTCCGATGGCAGTTCGGGAGCAGTCCATTGGACTTGGGGCCCGGCTTCTCCGGACAAAGTCCCGGCGGTTACCTCCCACGTATACGTCAACGGGTCGTTTTCGGGATCAAAGACCCTAACTTTCAGTTCGACGGTTTCACCGTATTCGACTTCAGTTGGGACGGTGAAAGTGGTTATTTCAGGTGGATCGTTGGTGAATTTTTCATACTGCGCGCATCCGATGAGGACAACGGTTTGGAGAATGAACAGAACGACCAGACCTATTTGGGTTGATTTTTTAAAAAGATTCATTGGGATGCTCCTTTGTTGTTTTTGGGTTTGTTGTCCAATTCTGTTATCCAACGTGTGATTGTGTCATAACGTTCGGTATCGTTTTGTTTCTGGAACCGGTTTGCGAGCTGCTTGCCGGTGTCTATCAACACGGTTCGCAATTCTGGCGTGTAGGGTTTCGCTTTTAACGCTTGTTCATATTTCTCTATCGCATCTTTCGGCTGCTTACGGTTCATTAGACAACGTGCGATGACACACTGTACACGCGATAATTTCTCTGCAGTCGGGTCGGGGGTGTCTGGCACAGGATCCGGGGTTGAAGGTGCCTCGCTGGTGCCGGGTATCGGTGCGGCTGCTGCTCTCGCTTCACTCAACTTGACATCAAGTTGCGATTCAAGTGAGAGCAGATTTTGATACGCGACAGCATTCCTCGACTGTTTGGTGAGGACGGTCTCAAAGGTCGCTAACGCCTTGAGGTGTTCACCCTGCATGAGATAGAGATAGCCGATGGTGTTGTGCATATCTAAAGTTTTTTCGGATGCCGGGATCGATTCAAAGATAGCCGCTGCTTCGGCGTATTTCCTCCGGTTCATCAAGGCGTTTCCACGTCGGATCTGGATGTTCACGAGTTCTGTCTTTGCGTTCTTGTTGTTCGGATCCTGTGCTAAAATCTGTTTTAATTCGCTTGTTGCTTTTTCGTATTTGCCAAGGTGTTGATATGCTTGTGATAGGCTCAGACGGAGGTTGATGTCGTTCGGAAAGAGGTCTACTGCTTTCTGGAGCTGCGTTGCAGAGGTATTGTAATCCCTCTGGTTTCTTAATGCCTGTGCATGCTGCTGATACGCGGCACTGAGGTTACGCTGTGCCTGTTGATCCGTGGGTTGTGCGGTGTGGACCTGCTGGAACGCCGAAATCGCCGATGGGTAGTCTCGGACTTTCAGGTATAGCTCACCGAGGAGACTGGCGATAGTGGTATCGTCTGGCTGCAGTTTTTGCAATTCGAGGTAGGTCTCGATAGCCGTATCGGTGTGTCCGGCTTGCCGCTGGGTGTTCGCCTTTTGTGTGAGTGCGTCAATCAAGTTTGTCTTGGCGATTTGATAGGTCGGTTGCAATTCCAAAGCGTTGCGATAGGCGCGAATCGCTGCGTCCCAGTCGCCTTTGTTCCGGAGTGTCACACCGTGATTCGTATAGGTGAGTGCGAGGTTCTTTTGCACTTCTGCGTCGTCTGGGGCGAGTTCGAGTGCCTTTTGGTAGTGTGTAATCGCTTGGGCAAATTCGGAGGCGAGTGCGTATCCGTCTCCCATAACGCGATAAGTGATCGCGTCTGTAGGGTTGAGCCGGATGGCTTTCTGAAAGTACGCGGTTGCTTCGTTAAAAGCGCGGCGTTTCAAGGCGTTGAACGCTTTTTGACGGTAGAGTTGATTTAGGTTCTGTTTAGCGGTTTTATGGTGCGGTGAGCGTTTAAGTGCCTTCTCGAACGCTTCTATCGCTTTGTCCATATCGCCTTCCTGGTAATAGAGCGTGCCGAGGCGGTTATAGGAATCAGCACTTTCATGGAAGGATCGGGTGCCGCCGAGGTTTTTCACGCGCTGTTCAATGAGACGGGTTGCTTGGTTCGATTGCCCTGTTTTTTGGTAAGCTTGAATCAGTTTCTCTTTCGCTGGCTCATAATTAGGATCGACCTTGAGGCAGTCCTGAAAACGGGTAATCGCTGATGTCATATCGCCTTTGTCGAAGTAGACGGCACCGAGGAGGTAGTGCGGACGCGGGAGTCTCGGAGCCATTTGGATTTCTTTTTTCAAGAGGTCGATGGCGGTGTCGTGCTGCGAGGTATGGAGCGGTGTGTCGTAAACTTTCAGGAGTGTGTTGACATCGCGCGGGGTCGGGTGCTGCGCTATCGCCGTTGCGTGACAGACATCATCTGTGTTTGGACTGTGTCCCCATAACCCGATGGCGTGTCCGAATTCGTGGAGGCAGACGGTTCGCATCTCTTCTTCTGAGAGATCACCGATGGTGCCGTCACCCTCTAATACAAGGACGACTTCTACGGTGAAGTCGATGGATGGGGCGGGGAACCCGCTCCCTACGGTGTTTGAAGATTGATCGGTGTTGCTCTTTTGGGCATTGGTACCTGAGGGGGCGGCTGTGCTTTGTGAAAGCCGCGTTAATTTTGCGCTACCGAGCCGTGTGTCTAAGAACGCTAAACGACCGCTGTAGGTTGGGTTAACACGGATGTGTGCCTGTTCTGGGGTTTCGGTTTCTTGGAACCGGATTTTGCCACGGGTGGCGGATTCCCATGTGTTCATGGCGTAGCGTATCGCCGGTAGGTACGGGAGCGGTCTGAGGGTCGGTGAGATATGTACGCGAATCGGCATCTGTGTGAAGCGCGTGATCCTGCCCCCTGAAAAGAGCGTAACGTGGTCGAAATAGTCTGATGTTTCGCCTGCCTCGTTATCGTCGGCACTCTGCGCGTGCGCTATGAACGCGACGATTGTTAATATAGAGACGAGAAGGGGATAGCATTTTCTTATTTTCATGAGGCGTTGCCTCCATTATAAAGATGATGCGTTGAAAGTCGTGTTAATAATAGCACGGTTTCGGAAATAATCCAAGATGTAGGCGAATATAGGCGTATAATTCTCTATAGATTTATAGAGGACGGGGTTACAAACCCCGCCTGCATTGGGGTTGTGTAAATCCAATTTGGTTTTGGAACAGTGGTTACTCGAAATCTAATTCAAACATCGGTGCGCCGCGCAATAGGTAGTGTAACCCTCTGGTTAGCACGGTGAGTCGGTATTGGAATCTATCTGCGTCTAAGACCAATCCTGACATCCGCAAGCCTCCGAGTACGTAAATGCGGGCGCGCGCTTTTAGACAGATCTTAATCGCCTCAGTCACGGTTCCGTGCTGCCTGATGGTTCCCGTTGTTGGTTCGTCGGTGATGATAACGAGGACTAAGTTGCGTCCGTCTGGCGTGTTGAGTCGCCGTACGCCGTTCACAATGGCATCAAGTAGATGCTCGGTGCCTATTTTCGGACGACGCATTATGATCTTCACTTGTCTCGGTGTTAGCGGCGGTTTGGTGACCAAGACGGTACTCTGTCCTTGGATCCCGATTTGTGCGTAGAAGCGGATAATACCGAGCCGATAATTTAGTGCCGACGCGTCCAACATCTCCGTCATCCGATCGAGTCCGTTACAGATGGCATCAACGCGTCGTTCCATGCTGAGGCTGTTATCAAAAAGGAAAACAATATCTATTTCGTCTTCGTCGGAGAAGTTTTCGATAAGATGTTCGGAAATGTCTTCAAAGATTTTGTCTATTTTCATGTTCAGTCGTCTGTAATCGCGACTCAAGTTTGCTAAGATACCGATCGCCCCCAATTTCAGGAGTGCCTCGCGATACGTATGCGCGTCATAAGCGAGGGTTTCTTGGATATTGGTATTGACCGGATACCATTCGCCCCCGGTCCGATAGGCGAGTTCAATCTGTGTATCTTCAGGTATCCCGATAAAGTTAATTTGAACGTTGTCTATCCTGCATCTGTTGATAATGTCCCGAATGACCTGTTTTTTGGCATCTTCTTGGGTGCGGACGGTTCTCAGTGGTGAGTTGGTAAGGACAATGAACTGTGTGACGGCACTGGGATTTATATTGAATCGGTTGAGTGCTAACATAAGTGCATCCAATCCGTATCCGTGCTCGACATCGCCTTTCCAGACGCGTCGTATGTAGCTGAGATGTTTTTCCATTGCGGCGGTGTCGTAAGTCCACTGTATGACCTTCGTGTTCGGTTGCCCGTGGACTAATCGGTATCCGAGGATTGCGAATCGGTAATTCAACGTTTTTTCTTCAAGCGCGGTGAGGAGGTGGACGAACTGTCTCTCGATTGCCCTGACCTGTGCCATCATTTTCATTGAACCGTCTACAACAAAAACGATGTCTACGTCCGGTTCGTCGGCGTGGCGTGTTGCGCGGCGGCCGATGTCGGTGAGAACTTCGGATATAAATGCCTTCGGAACAGATGGCACGTTCTCGTCCGAGGGTGTTGTGGCGGGTTCTTCTTGCGGTTCGGTGTTTTCGGGTGCTGTCCATCCGTTGCCGACTACCAGCGACGTTACCAATAGTAAAATGCTTATCCATTTTTTCATTGTCATTCGCCTCCGAAGTTGATGCGCGGTCAATGGTTAGCCATTGGAAACCTTCAGTCGTCAGTGATTTAGCAAAAATGATGCCAAACCCAAATTATGCCGTTTTAATGGGCAAAAACTGTCCATTAAGCACCAATTTATGTCTATCAGGACTTACGCAATTTTGACGATATGGTGCTTCGTTAGCGGGTAAACTCTCAAAAAACAGAGGCGTTTGGAGACACAGGCTAAAAGCCTATGCTAC
>JAAXHL010000085.1:0-7135 GCA_012270865.1 Candidatus Poribacteria bacterium
AAATTTCATAGAGATCGAAAAACTCTCAACGAACTGGTCAATTCCCCTTCTGTACTCAATAATCTCGAGAAAAAAACTCTATTTATCAAACACACAGATACACGGTCTCAAGCTCCTGCTTGAAAAGGACAGACGCGGAGTATGGAATTTCAAAAAACTCAAGAACAAAGACAAAACCGCCGAGAGTCCGCAGCAGAGAATAAGCCTAGTTTTCGCGAATAACAGAATCCGCGATTCTCGCGTTTCGATCAGCGACCACACAAAAAACAAGGTTTGGGAGTTTGACCTGGTGGAGGAGTCGTTTTTTTCCATAAACATCGTGGAACTGACGAAAAAAATCGAGCTTTCGGCCAAGGATATAAATTTCGACTACGTGTCTCCCAGAATCAGGATAAGAAATCTCAGGGGAGAAATCGACATAGCCTCCTGGAACTGCGTATTCAAAGACGCAGGATTTAAGGTTGAAAACATACCGCTTAGGGGAAGCGGTATCGTAAGAAACCTAAGAAAACCTGAATTTGACATGACCGTATATCTTGACGCGCTTGGAACAAACGGCAAGGACAAGCTTAACCTGCAGGCAAAAACGAAGGTCAAGATGCACTCCCTCGACAACATGGTCGGCACGGTGGAGGTTTCCACTCGAGATTCGTTCCTCAACGGGAACCGGCTTTGGACAGATCTTGAACCGGTCAGGATTAAGGGGACAAAAACCCTTATAGAAGGCACGGTAGGCGCAGGGTTCGGAGAGTCCCGACTAAAAGGGAACGTTGACTTCAAGAAATGGCTCGCGGAAGGAGAAAAAAACTGGTTTGACTTCTTGGTGGAGCTAAAAGAGGCAGACACAGATGAACTCACCGACATACTTAACCTCTCTCCCTACTTGCTGAAATTCGGGACCGACTCCAGACTGAACTCAAATCTGAGGATAAGCGGCAACTGGACGAACAGGGAAATCTATTCTCTTCGGATTGAACCCGATTATCTCGACGTAACCGATGGCGAGAAGAGCCACCTTCGGATCGGAGGTTATCTGACGTTGAGAAACGACGGTGCGAATTTTGACCTGACCTCAAAAGCAAAAGAGTTCAAGCTGAAGTTTGTATTCCCGAACATGTCGCTTGATAACTACGTTGATGGAAACGCGACTTTTCAGGGAGCAGTACCAAAGAAAGGCAAACTCTTCAAAGACGCTGATTTGCGCGTAAACGCCGACCTTAAAACAAACGGATTCTACGGAATAACGAACATAAGCTCCCAAATTGACGGCGCCATTGAAAAAGGAACTTTTACGATAAACAAACTCGACATCGTATCGGATGAATTTTCCTTATCCGCGGAAAAAACGAAAGAAACACAAAAGGGTCTTGACTGCGCTTTTGAGTTTGCAACGCAGGACCTGGGTTTTCTCTCCGAGATTGACGAAAATATCCCTCCGCTTTTAGGAAAAATAAACTCCAGCGGAAGAATCAGCGGAAGCGTTTTCACTCCGTTTATCAAGGCAACCTCGCGCGTAGAGAATTTCGTCTATAAAAAAGATTTCATAGCTAAGGACATGTCCGTTCGGTCCAGTGCGCAAATCGATTTTAAAAACACGCCCAAGGTGGCGCTTGATATAGATCTCCACGGGCAGCGAGTACGCGTTTTCGGCAATTCCTCGGACACGATCGAGGCAAAGCTTCGGGGAACGGAAACTCATATTGAAGTGAGTGCCATTTTGAGCAAGAAAAACGGTTCCTTCGCCTCTTCAGAATTCAGCGTTAACGGCCCCTTGGGCCACGAGAGAAAATTAAGAGTGACATATCTTGAGGGTCTTCTGGGCGGAAAGCGGTTTAAGAACAAAGGAGATATCTACCTTGATATATCTTCTGACAGAACAAAACTGCGGGGAGATGAATTTCTCTACGGAGAGGGAAAACTCACCGATTTTCTTGGAGAAATAGACAGGAAGGAAAAGACAGTCGAACTTCGGGCGGACATGATGGACTTCAATCCGCTGATCATATCAAAGGTTCTCAATTTCAAACACGATCTGGAAGGAAAGTTTAACGGAAAAGTTGAAATCAGTGGTCCTTTTACCGCTCCTTCCGTGCAGGCTGAGGTAAAGTCGGACGGCTTTTTCTACGAAGTCCCTGAGGCCGGAGAAATGAAAATCAGGCTTCATGGGAAAAAAGGAAGACTTTCTCTCGATTTCGCATCCTCAACGGATCAGGGAAACAGACTCGGTCTACGGGGAGATCTGCTGGTTTCAGAAAATGCCCAGAACCCTGTCGAGGCGATAATGGAAGCTTCGATGAACCTTGAATTGATGTCGGAGGGATACGGTCTCGACTTCCTGAAAGTTTTTTCAAATTCAATAGAAAAAATCGAAGGGAACTTCTCATCCGGCGGCCTTTCTCTCAACGGCACTCTCTCCAGACCGAGGATAAAAGGAGATCTCGAAGTAAACGACGTGAAGCTCTCTCTTAGCCAACTCAGAAACAGCCTCTTCACGCAACACGCTAAGCTTTCGTTTAACGGTACCAAAATGACCTTGCCCAGAATGGAACTTCGTTCAAAAGGGGGCAAGGGCTACCTGGAAGGCAAAATGAATCTCGCTGATTTCACGTACCGAGCTGATCTCGAGATGGAAAAGATCCGTTTTAACCCCCGCTCCATAAAAACGGACCTGTCAGGTGATCTAAAGATAGAAAAGAAAGACGAATTTCTGAGCGTAAAGGGAAACACTAAGGTAACGGCGGGGAGGATTCGCTTGTACCCCGGCAGACTGAAGAGCGTAAAAGATATCAGTTTCATAGACAAAACCGAGGATTTCACCGCCGAGTTTTCACTCGAAGAACAGAGCCAGTCCGGTTTTTATAGAGACAAAACCTCCCTGGATATTTCAGTTGACATCTCTTCCGGTACATGGATAAAAACCAAGGAAGTCAACTTTAACACAAGCGGAAAACTAAGACTTAAGAAAAAACCGGGCACGGATCTTGACCTTCAGGGAAACATAGTGTCATCTGAGGGACATTACTCGGTTTTCGGGAAACTTTTCGACATAGAGGACGCCACTCTTAACTTCATGGGGCCATCAAACAACCCCGATCTTAACGTTAAGGCATATTACGACGCCGGTGATGTTGACGTGCATGTAAACGTTACGGGAGACCTAAGGGAACCGGTTCTCTCCCTGTCAAGCAACCCCGATCTTGAAGAAATTGACATAATATCCTATATAGTCTTCGGAGCTTCAAGCAACAGGCTTCAGAGCCGCCAGAGGGCCTTTGTGGGGAAATTCGCGACGGCGGTTGCCGCCGGCGGAATTTCGGAGCTTCTAAGCTCAGAGATCGGTCTTGACCTTCTGAGCATTCAGGAAGGAGAACGAGGGTTTGAGGACAGCACCCTCAAGGTTGGTTCCTACGTGACAAAAGATATTTTCGTCGGTTACGAGAGGTCGCCCTCTACCACTTCCCTTGACCAGACGGTGCAGATGCGCAACAAGCTTAATCTTGAATTAAAGCTAAACAGAAGATTCTCTATAGAAAGTCAGATGGGGGGAGAAAATCCCGGAGTTGACTTTTTCTACAATTTCAATTTCTGAAACACTAAACTTTAGGGAAATTCATTCCAGGGCCGGTAGCGGAGAAACGCAATGAGCGAAAAACCGATCGTAGCCATAGTTGGAAGACCAAATGTCGGCAAGTCCACCCTTTTTAACAGAATAATAGGGTGGAACAAAACGATAGTAGAGGACATTCCGGGCGTCACAAGAGACAGAGTTTATGAAGACACCCGATGGAAGGAAAAGGAGTTTACTCTTGTCGACACCGGAGGTCTCTCCCTCGACTGGGACGACCAAGACTACTCGCTTATAAAAGAGCAGATAGACGTCGCTATTTCGGAAGCGGATCTCGTGGTGATGCTTTTTGACGGCAAGGACGGGGTTTTGCCCCAAGACTCAGAGATAGTGCGCCATCTTAGAAAAACCGAAAAAAAAGTCATCTACGCGGTAAACAAAATCGATCATGGAAACGTAAAACAGTTACTCAAAACCTATGAATTCTACGGTACGGGAACGGATGAGTTCATGGCGATTTCGGCGCTTCACAACAAGAATATCTACGAACTGGTGGAGCAGATCGCTTCCTGCGTAGAGGCTTCCGGACAGCCGGAAACTTCAGAGGAATCAGAGGAAACGAGAATCGCCGTTATCGGCAAACCAAACGTGGGAAAGTCCACCCTGGTGAACAGGATACTCGGAGAGCACAGACTTATAACAAGCCCCACTCCCGGCACTACCCGTGACTCCGTAGACTCCGTCTATGAAAAAGACGGGAAAAAATACGTCTTTATCGATACCGCCGGGATAAGAAGAAAGTCGAAAATAGACGCCCCCGTTGAAAAACACAGCGTCTTTCGGGCCATAAGGTCCATCGAAAGAGCCCATATAGTGCTGCTGATGATAGACGGACAGACGGGCCCGACCCATCATGACTCGCGCCTCGCGGAACTGGTAAAAGACAGAAACAGGGCCCTCATAATACTGCTTAACAAATGGGATCTCGCCCCCGAGGACATAGCGGACCCCGAAGAGGTGGAAGAGGTAGTAAAAGAGAGGCTAATCGGAGTTGATTATGCTCCCGTGCTCACAATCTCGGCACTTACCGGTAAGAAGGTCGGGAAAATTTTTGATGCTGTTGAGCGGGTGGAGGAAAACTTCAGAAAAAGACTATCCACGGGAAAGCTTAACAGGTTTCTTGAAGAGCTGACAAAACGCCACCCTCCCCCGGTATACAGGAGAAAGGAAATCAAGCTTTTCTATATATCGCAGCCTTTCACCGCACCACCGACATTCACAATCTTCACGAATTCGGCAAAGGGCATCCCGGAGAACTACAGGAGGTTTCTTGAGAACCAGTTAAGGCGGTATTCAGACTTCGAGGGAGTTCCCCTGAGACTCCTGTTTCGGGACAGGGAAGGAAAGGAGGTTTAAGTCACCGGACCTCAAGTATTATCTTCTGTATGTCCGCGGTCCGCTCGGCCGCAGAGCACATCTCCTTCACCCTGCGCCTCGCGTTTTGGCCCATCTCATTCCGGGTTTCCGCATTCCGTGCGAGAATCGAGATGCTCTCCCCGATCTTCTCAAAATCCCCCGGGTCGCAGAGAAAACCGGTTTTCCCGTCCTCAATGGCCTCCGCTATGCCGCCTATTGAAAAACCCACAACAGGCAGGCCGAACGCCATCGCCTCTATTACGGACCTCGGAAAAGGATCCGGATAATTGGAGGGTATTACGAAGAGATCGAAATCCTTAAGATACGGCCTTACGTCTTTTCTGTATCCGGTAAAGATAAAGCTGTCCCGCACCCCCAGGCTATCCGCGTAATCCTCAAGTTCCCGCAGATGGTTTTTCGGAAAAAACCACGGGGTATCTCCGACTATAACGAACTTTATTTTCTCCTTCGTATTGCCGTTTGAAGCAAGCCGGCTTACAGTGTCTATAAACTCCACGTAGCCCTTCCGCGGAACAACCCTCCCGGTGTTTCCGACAAGCACGGTATCGGGTGGTATAGAGAACTCCTCTATAAGAGAACCCCGTATGGAGTCCCTGTCGAAATCCGCGGGGTCGATACCGTTATAGACGACATGGACCTTGCTTTTTGCTCTCTCAAACGGTCTAGCCGTAGCCTTGGAAACGCATATTATCTTTTTCACGCACCGAAACCTTGAGAGCGCCTCCATAAGAGACTTCATAAACCATGTCTGCTGTATGTTTCTTACGTGCCAAATAACGGGTTTTTTATTTTTTCTCCCGATAAGGGTGCCCACAATTTTGGCAAGGGTTCCGTTGCAGTAGATAATGTCGATTCCGCCTTCCCTGACTATCTTTGGGGAACCGAAGAGCAGACGGATCATATTCACTATGTTTACGATTATGGAGAAAACTCTTAGCAAACCAGGTGCCCGCGTAGTGTCCGCTACCATTGCCGATTTCTGTATGTTCTCGGGAAATCTGGGGTCAACTATGACATTCTCAAAGATACCCTCGGATTTCAGGCTCTCGGAGAATATGTCGTGTTTCGGAACGAGGACAAACGGATTTATTTTTTCCCGGTCGATATACTTCAGTATGTAGAGGAGACTCCTCCCCGGTCCCCCGTCCCTTACCGAGTGGTTGATAAAAAGCACGTTTGTTTTTTTCATGTCGGCGGATATTGGGGTAAAATCCTTGGAGGATTAAAGCGGAAAAGAAAAATAAACCAATATCAATTTCATGTTATCATTTACCGTAATCCAATTAACAATCAGGGAATCATAATGTACGCCAAAACCTCTTCAAGCGCCGTGAAAATCTACCTGTTTTTCCTTTTTATTTCCTTACTCGCAGTTTCGGGATGCGGTCTTGATATCGATTTCGGCCCCGGAAACGGAAATGACGATGTGGAAGAAAATGAGGTGATCACGGGTTTTATTGAGGAGATAATTCCCGATATAGGCGAAGGTTCAAGCCTTGTTGTGAAGGCAAGCGTAGTAAAAGACGAGACAGTGGCCTGTTGCGAAGATACAACATCTGTAAGGGACGATTTTCACATAGAAGGCAATCTCGACCCGAAAGTTGAACTTGAAATTCTCGAGAACGGAGACTCATCGCTTGGCACAATAAGAATTCCCGTTTTCCCGGGAGCGACGATCGATATTCAGGATATTACAATCGAAGATAGAGTCCCAAGGTGGGATTACATCAATATAAGTTTCGAGGGGCAGGTGGACTCGAAAAACTGTGTCAACGACACCTCATCAGGGGGAACCATTAGGGTAAAAATATCATCTGAAGGCAGCGAAACGGAAGTAACAGTCAATCTGACATCAAGAACCGATATTGAAAAAGGAGACGAAGAGGAACTTCCATGTGAAGAAATAGTCGATGGACGCAAAGTCAGGGTAGACGGAAAACTGGACATAGGCGAGACCGTAGATGCGGATCTAGTTGAAATACTGTGAGCCGGGCTTGTATCCGTCCATCAGCGTAAACTATCTTCCTTCCAAGGAGATATCAGTTGAGATTGTGGTTGTGTAAACTGTATCGAATGCGGGGAGTGGAAACCGAAAACGGCGTTTCCCCGAGGGCGTGGCGGAGGAAGGGAAAA
>JAAXHL010000085.1:7308-7987 GCA_012270865.1 Candidatus Poribacteria bacterium
GGGGGTTGCCTGTACCAGTGCAAGGTCGGTGCTCTACGGCGCAGATTCTCCACTGGGCATTCATAAGGGCGCTCGACCGGGGCGCGTGTCCCCAATAACAGGTGCTCAGAGGCACAGAGGGGGAAAAGGCAGCTCCCGGTCAAACGGCCCGTGAGTCTAATTCAACTTGATTTTTTAACTTTCCGCTGAATCAAAGCTTGATAAAAAATACTGGACTCCCGGAGTTGTTGCAAATCGTTTGAAAACAAGAGTTGTAGCGTATCTACGCATACCCAGATGGGTAATTTCAGATACTCACGATACGAATGTGTCGAAGTCAGTATCTTCTTTCCATAGTCATCCGCGCCCTATCTCTTCCCTTCTCCGTAAGAAAGAGTTCTCCCCCCGTAACCGCTATTTCCCCCTTCCGTTTCAGAAATCCGACCACTTTCGAGGCAAAGTCAGCTGACCGAAACATACCTCTGCTGTCGGGATGGTTTTTTACCGCCTCCCCTTTTTCCTGATTGTAAAGACTCACGAGAAGCGAAGCCTCGGCAAAATCCATTCTCTGCCTCCTTTTTTCTCTCATTATGCCGAGAAGTCCCCTTCGAGGAGCAAAAAGAAAAACCGCAAGAAAAAACAGCCCGCACACAAAGGCCATTGAACCCGCTATGTTAACGTCAAGCCAGTTGGCGACCCA
>JAAXHL010000204.1 GCA_012270865.1 Candidatus Poribacteria bacterium
GAGGAACCAACGGTTGAAGAACCAACGGTTGAGGAACCAACGGCTCCCAAAACTTTCAGTTTCGATCTCTCACTTGAATCGGGTCTGAACATGATTTCTATCCCATTGATGCCAGAAAAACCCTACACGGCAAAGTCACTGGCAGAAATGTTGAATGCAACCATGGTTATCCAATTCGACACGATAACCCAGAAATTTGTTGGTTACACGATAACCGATGAAAGTGACGGCTTCGGTATTGATGGTGGCATGGGGTATATCGTCAATACGCCTGCTGGTGGTATGGCGACGTTTACCGGTAAGGCGTGGGATAACCAACCTGAAATGGAAGAACCGATGGACGCAGAGCCAATGGCTGAAGAGCCTGCCGCTGAAGAAGAGATGGCTGAAGAAGAAATGGTTGAAGAACCCGCCGCTGAAGAAGAGATGGCTGAAGAAGAAATGGTTGAAGAGGAAATGATGGATGAGGAAGAGATGACGGCAGAAGAGGTTGCTGAAGAACCCGCAACTGAGGAAGAAGTTGCCGCCGCACCAGCACTTTCTACCTTCAAGAGTGCTTGGGCATTCATCGTTACCAGCGATGTTCGCGGGATGCAAGCAGGCACAGCCTACACACTCGTCGCTGAAAACCTCCGCACCGGCACCATCGCAACTGAAAACATCACCAGCGATGTCAAACGCTCCTCCGCTGTCTGGGCAGACCTGAACCGTAAGAGCGTCGTTGAAGCCGGCGATAAACTCGAAATCGCACTCTACGACGAACGCGGTAACATCGTCTCCGGTCCCTTCCAACGCACCGTTACAACTGCTGACATCCGCAACGCTTTCTTGAGCCTGCAACTGAATGTCGGCGATGTGCAGCCGAAGGACACCATCCTTGCACAGAACTTCCCGAATCCGTTCAACCCCGAAACGTGGATTCCGTATCAGCTGAGTCAACCGGCTGAAGTTTCGATCAGTATCCACAACATTGCGGGTCAATTGGTTCGGACGTTAGACTTAGGCTTACAGCCTATCGGTTCTTACATGACCCCTGGAACTGCGGCGTATTGGGATGGTAAGAACGCTGTTGGTGAGCGCGTATCGAGTGGTATCTACTTCTACACGCTCCAGACGGCTGAGTTTACTGCAACGCGACGCATGGTTATCCTCAAGTAGGAGATACGAATACCGACACGATTTAAATAAAAAACGCCTTGATGTCACCATCAAGGCGTTTTTTTAGCAAAACTGCAGGCGTTTTCTTCAATCACGCCTCGCCTGAACGAGGAAAATAAAATGACCCGGAACACTACATTGATCCTTACACTGCTTTGTCTCAGCACGTGTGCGGCATTCGCACAGAATTACTATCCCACGGAGATTGGGAATACTTGGGTTTTAGAGAGCAAGGACGGTGCTGAACGCGCGACTTACACGCTTGAGACACCAGACGAAGAGGTTAGTAGCGAAAAATTCCGTACCCTCAAAATTGTAACAGAAGTATTAGGGACAACTGCGATGGATACGAATACGTTCCTTGTGGAGATAGGCGAGGACGGAATGAAACTCCATAAAATTGTCGCAGAACTCGGACCTATTTTCGGGACAGTGCGTATGGAATTCTCACCTGCTGCTATCTTTTTTCCAGCGACCCTCCAACTCGGAGAAATATGGGAAACACTCGGAGAAGCGGATGTCTATCTGATAGGTAACGTCGAGATCTCCAGCGAGAACGAAGTCGTCGCGGTCGAAGATGTAGTTACACCGGCAGGCACATTTGAAAACTGCTTGAAAATTCGGATACGCACGAAAACCACCGCTGCGCTGGGGTCAAGTCGCTCCACCTCTTACCAATGGCTCGCGCCGGACATTGGACCCGTCAAATTTGAAACGGGTCAAGATATCGTCTTTGAATTAACCAGTTTCACGCTGGTCACACCCGAAAAACCTTACGATGTGAATGCAGACGGTGTCATCAACATCTTAGACCTGACCCTTGTCGCTTCACATTTTGGTAGCACAAACCCAGAGGCTGATGTGAACGACGACGGCATGGTTAACATTCTCGATTTAGTACTCGTTGCCCAGAATTTTGGCGGTTAGGATATGTTAGGATACCCGCTTTTGAGTCTCGTGTGCCGCAAGCGTCTCCTCATGCCACACAGATGCCTCGTCTCCGTTTCGGAACCGCCACGAGAAAGTAAGCAACGCGTCACCACCGTTATAGAAAACCACTTCTGCCTGCCCGCTTTGCTTCCCTAAAATAGGACGCACAAGAGAGAGCAGCTGCGGCGGATGACTGTTTCCATCGCCGCGTTGAACCTCTAAAAGTTGCGTTACCTCACCCTGCACCTCACGCGTCCCAAGAAGCAGTGGACCGTAGCACGCCGTAACCGCACCTTGTCCCCAATTCCGTCCGTGTCCCGCCGCGACCGAGCAGACAGCGCCGCCCATATCCGCATGTTCCCGTCCACCACGCAGCACCCGTCGCGCCATACCCAAACGTGTCCCCGCACCGCGTAACGCACGCATCGCATACGTTATCTCACCTGTCACCTGATACGCAAGCGTCAGCGTAGCCGTTGACGGCTCGCGAATCGGTTTCACTGAGCCATCATCAGACCATTCACCCCAGTACGCCATATCCGCGCGTTTACCGACACCCGGTTCCCGACGACGGTTCTCTTGCGGAAAAACCAACGCCAGCAGCTCAGGCGATTCATCAGGCACATCCGCTAACCCTGATCGGATTGCTTCGTCAAAGCAGGTGTCCTCAAACGTCCAACGATAATAACTCAACGCAGCCGCCGCCGGATCACTAAATGGATCGCTCAGCGATGTTACAAGCGGTTCTACAATCCGTTTCGCCGCCGTCTTAAATACAGCGTCGCCAGACAACAGATAGAGATCACCTAACGCATAGATGGCACCAGAAGCCAATAGTACCTCAATGCCAGCAAGCGGATCACCCGGAATGTGGTGCGAACTCGCCACCAACCGATGTAAATTCTTTGCGTTGACCGCAGCTTCATCAAGACCTTCGCCATCAAGTGTCCAGAGCAGCGGCATCGGATCCGGTGCCGCGATAAGTCGTTCCGCACGTTTCGCCCCATACCGCAACGCCCACGTCAGATAGCGTTCCTCACCCGTCACACGGTACGCCGCAAGCGCGATGTGGATAAACCGAAAATGCTCCGCCAACTCATACCTGTCCTTTTCATTGTTCACCACATCGCGGCTACCGATATTGTAGCCGATAAACGTGTCCCGATCGTAATCATACCACGATGGGATTTCTGGCACCCAATTGCCGATGTGTTCTGCAGCGTCTGTCAACAGGTGAACAGCTTCCGCATCTTCAGGCACCAACCCGATGTAACGTGGTAGAAAAAGCAGGAACGGTTCCGGTCCGTGATGTGCCTCCGCTTTCGGTTCATAGCCGTGGACGCAATCACGTTTCACCCAACCGAGCAGTGCCGACTTCAACATATCGAAATGCTGCAGAACAGCCGCATCACCCGTGATGAGATAGTGTGGAAACCATGCCAGGGCGTAGTTCGCTTCGTCTTCGCCACCATCGTTCGGGCCCGGCGGATCCAGCAGCATACTCTGTTTCAGCCAGCGTCCCATCTCGTTTCTAAGTGTCGTATAACCGGTATAGCAGTCGTGGATCGTCTTGTCCATCAATCTCTCCTACAACAGCGACTTCACAAATTCAATGCTCCGTTTCGCGATTGTCTTCGGATCCGGCTTGAAATCAAAAACCTCTGTCGAGACATAACCCTTATAGTCAATCTCTTTGAGTGCCTCAATAATCGGTGGATAATCAACATTGCCGGAACCCGGTAAGTATCCGTTATCGTCGTTGGAGTGAAAATGCGCGACGTGTGGTGCGTGTTTACGGATCTGCGTCGGCATATCTATCCCCTCTTTCGCGGTACTACATACATCCAGAATTATTTGGAAATTCGGGTGATTGACGGCATTCACCATCTCAACCGCTTGATCCGGGTGCGTAATGAAGTTCGTCTGATCGCTCGATAGCGGTTCCATGCACAGCATCACATCTCTCTCGCCTGCCAGTGCAGCACTTTCAGAGAAAGTCGACCGTGCGTACTCCCACGCCTCCTCAAAACTGAGTGGGTCCATCACGTTCCGTTGTTGCGGTGAACCGATGACCATCACCTCGCCGCCCAAATCCGCACAAAGGTTCACCAGTGCCAAGAAATAGTCGCGTGTCTCCTCGCGAATCTCGGCATCCGGATGATTAACGTACAACCCAGGTGGCGAGACGAGCAGCCAGTGCAGCCCCGCAATTTCTATCTTCGCGTCTTCCGCCGCTTTACGGATACGCGACCGTTCGGTCTCACTGATGTCTAAAACCGAATCTGCCAAGGTAAACGGTGCAATCTCAACCGCATCGTATCCGAGTTCAGCGGCGTAAGTGAAAACATCTTCTATTTTCCAATCTCCAAACATTTCGTTGCATATCGCAATTCGCATTCTGTCCCCTACCTTTATGTTTTTATCCATTGTAAAACGTTCACACTTTTTTGTCAATTTTTTCTCTCCATAGACCCAGAACCATTTTTCCCAAAAACCTCGTGCAAAGTGCATCCGCGAATGTGTATATGATAGCAGACTGCGTTTTTTTTGCACGCAAGGAGTTTAGAAAACAGGTCTATATAAGATAGTGTTGGAGGCATGTTTATTCGCATTTAAGCGATTTTGAAACGCATAAGAGGTTTATGAAATGAGAAGTCGTTATTCAGAAACGGTATGAGAACGGATAGTTTTTAGGAGGAACATAAGAAATGTCAGAAAAAACAGGGTCCATATCCATTGTCGCTGACAAAGGTCATCCGATGAGTTGGGTTTTACCGGAGGGTGCGATTTCTCGGTTCGGGCATGGTTCTTTGATGGCGATGGCAGTATCGCCGGATGGGGCATGCCTTGCAGTTGCAACCAAAATTGGGTTATGGTGGTATGAACTCGCGACAATGCAACCTGTAGCGTTATGGGGAACAGAACGGGGGATGCTTTGTGCCGTTGCGATTTCTCCTGATGGGCGATTGGCTGCTACTGGCGACTGGGATGGTGTTATCAAAGTGTGGGATATCCAGCGGGGTGTTTGCATTACAAAAATTGTGCGGCCCGATCCAGTGGAAGAAAAAAACAAAAACACCCCTAGTAGTCTGTCACAATTAGTTT
>JAAXHL010000115.1 GCA_012270865.1 Candidatus Poribacteria bacterium
AGATTAATTATAGGTTTTACTATAATTACCCAAGTTGCTACCCAATAGCTCTTGGACGTTTAAACATAGGTTTTTCAAGGAAAATTCTCTTTTTATACCCCGTAGGGGTATTATGTCTATAGAAAATTGGAGATTCAAGGCACTGCACCCCGTAGGGGTGCTATGTAAATAAAAAACTGGCAACTTGGATTATAATTCTAAACTTTACTATAAATATTGATTGACGAGGAACAACATGCTTGTAGATCTAAAAAACCAGGCTGAAGAACAGCAAACCCGACTCTTAGAAATCGGAGGTTATCTTTGACCTGGCTGAAAAACAGAAAGAATTAGAGGAACTCGAAGCAGCGACGACTGCCCCAGATTTTTGGAGTAATACGCAACGCGTCCAAAAAACCAATCAACGTATCTCTGTCCTCCGAGATGAAGTCAGCGAATACGAGGCACTCAACCGCAACATCGAAGACATCCAGACGCTTATTGAACTCGCAACCGAAGAGAACGATACCAGTCTACAGACCGAAATTGCAGACGGACTGGAGACTGTCGCCAGTTCCCTCGAACAACTCGAACTCCGGTTGATGTTGAACGGTGAATTCGATGAGAACAACGCCATTCTCAATATCCACCCCGGCGCAGGTGGCATTGATGCACAAGATTGGGCAGGGATGCTGATGCGGATGTATCTCCGATGGTGCGATCAACGCGGGTACGAAACGCAAATCGTTGACATCACGCTCGGAGACGAAGCCGGTATCAAAGGCACAACTATTCTCGTTACAGGCGCGCTCGCTTACGGATACCTTCAGTCCGAGACCGGTGTGCATAGGCTCGTCCGTTTGTCGCCTTTCGACTTTAACAAACGCCGCCACACCTCTTTCGCCGCCGTTGATGTGACCCCCGAAATTGATGATACCGTAGAAGTAGACATCCAACCCGATGATCTCCGCATAGACAGTTATCGGGCGAGTGGTGCCGGTGGACAACACGTCAATGTCACAGACTCCGCAATCCGGATTACACATAAACCGACCGGGATTATTGTGCAGTGTCAGAATGAACGCTCTCAGCACAAGAACCGAGAAATCGCCATGAAACTCCTTCGCTCGCGACTTCATGAAAAGCATCGTGCTGAACGGGAAGCCGAAATCGCCAAACAACGCAGTGAACGCTTAGAGATTAACTTCGGGAGCCAAATTCGTTCGTATGTGCTACACCCTTACCAACGCGTCAAGGATCTGCGGACAGATGTCGAAACCGGTAACGTTAACGCCGTCCTGGATGGCGCGTTAGACCCGTTCATCGAGAACTACCTCAAAATGAAAGCACAACAAAAATAGCACTTAAAGTCCCCCTGATAAGGGGGAT
>JAAXHL010000069.1 GCA_012270865.1 Candidatus Poribacteria bacterium
TTGATCTAACAACTTACCGACGCGGGTATCGGCAGTCGCGAGGTTATCGTATTGTCGTGCTAATGCTTGCCGTGCTTTCGGTGTATCTGGTAGGTAGGGCGGTAACTGGACATCATCGGGATTCGTGGTTGTTGTCAACGGACGATCCTCGCGTTCCCACATACCGCTCTCATGCGTGACAGTCGGGTTAAAGACGGAAAAGAAGGGTTGTCCTGCGTCGCGGTTCCGCCAGTGTGCGGTGTTGTCGGATTCATCCCACGCTGTGATTGGTGGTGTGAACTGGTAGTCGGTTTTGCTATTGTTCGTACAGTAATAACCCGCGCCTCGGAGATATTCAGTGAAAGTCTTGACATAAGGCGGCGGCACTGCGGAATAGGGTGTCGGCATGTCAGGTGTGTTTGGGTTCGTATGCCGCGTCCGCATGTGGTGTGTACCGATGGAAGTCTGGTACATACTCGTGATGATAGCAGAACGACTCGGAGCACAGACCCCGGCAGTTGAAAAGGCGTTTGGAAACCGACATCCACCTGCAGCGAGACGGTCAATATTTGGAGTACGCGCAAGCGTATCCCCGTAGCAACCGAAACGCGGTGTTGTATCCTCTATGGATAGCCATAAAATATTCGGACGATCTGTTGTATTCATGCTGACTCCTGTTTTTGACCAAGATTGTACCCCAGACAGCAGTTTAAGTCAATAGGATCGTCAGAATCATTCAGAGTCATATATTTATGAAACTGTGAATTTTAGAGATTTTTCATCGCTCTCTTTGTAACCGATCCGAATTGCCTTTGCTCTTATAACGGTTTCACCTTTCGGTAAACGCAAAGGTTCCGTATACAACTGCCATCGGACATCTTCACCTTGTTCGGTTGTATACGCAATTGAGGCACCTTGTGTTGAACAGTGGAGTTGCAAAAGCAGCGGTGCATTCCATTCGCCATCTTCATGAGCAGGGTCCCTGCCCGGGTTAGACGCGTTAATCGGAATGAAAAGTGGTGATGCCGTTTGTGGTTGTATGCCGTTAGGATACCAGTTCGCCACCATCTGTTCTTCAGATATATTCCCCATATCCCCGAATTCCGACTGCCATGCTGCCAATGCTCCTCGCATCCGTTTAAGCACATTTGCATGCGCTGTATCCTCTGCTAAGTTGTTGAGTTCATACTTGTCATTTTCCACATCGTAGAGTTCCTCAGTCGGGCACGGTGATTGGAACATGACCAA
>JAAXHL010000022.1 GCA_012270865.1 Candidatus Poribacteria bacterium
GGTAACCGCGCCACACTTAGGGTATAAAACTATTCCTCTGGTTCTGGCTCTTCTGAGTCTGTTTCCGCTGGCGGCTCTGCTTCAGGTTCCGCTTCCGGAATCCGATCGATATAGGTTTTGACCTCGGCGCGCTCACGGAGTTGTTGAACCCACGCCATCAGAAGTGCTTCCCGTTTTTCGCGTTCAACCTTGCGTTCTATAGTCTTACGGACATCCTCGTCTTCAAAGGGTTTTTGATATTCATCGCGAGCCTCGTCCTTACGGAACATCATGTAGTATTTCTGTCCTTGGACTTCAACCTCGATAACATCATCGTGAAGTGTACCGATTTCAGCAGCAAACGCTGCGTCTAAGAACGGTTCCGTTCCGGGTGGATAGGCATCTCGACCGAAATAGTCGGTATCGCCAGGAGAGGATGCATTTGCGCCGGGCCCGACGAGTTCGCCTCGGTCAGAGAGTTCTTGTGCCATTTCGGCGATGTCTTTACCGGCTTTGAGCTCTGCGGAAACTTCATCGGCACGTTCTCCATCTATAAGTGTAATACATAAAAGCCGTACTTGTGCCGGTCGGACGAAGTCCGCTTTGTTTGCCTCATAGTATGCCAGATAGTCATCTTCAGTCAAGACGAGTTTGTCATCAACTTCTTGCGTGGTAATTTTCTTAACCATCAACTCATGAAGATAGTCCTGAACTTTCTTGAGGATTTCGACATCTTCGTTGAGTTTTTGGTCGCGAGCGAGATTGAGAATTAAGCGACTCTCCGCCATAAGGAGCATGTAAGTTTCGAGTCCCGATCTGTCCTGATATTGCCGTTGCTTATATTCGGGGAGTTCGCTAATCTCTTGCAACATTTCCTCAAGGGTGATGTGGTGTTTACCGTTCCACTCAAATTCAGCGATAACAGTCCCGTCAGCACCGATTGCCTTGTCGCTACAACTATAAAAGACGGGGTGTGTGGCAAGGATCCCGAGTAAAAGTAAAGAGATACCGGGAAGTCGGTACTTGCCGTCCATTTTGCCCATGAATAAGGCAATTCTTTTAAACATTTTCAATTCTAACTCCTTTTCTTGTGGCTATCAGCAATCAGCAAAACGGATTCTCTGTAACAATTTACAGTGCTCTACGAGTCCGCTAAGAAAGGGTCTATTGTTACAGGCCTGCTTCTTCACTGACTGCTGATCACTGATGACTGACTGCTAATTGCTACTGTTCTGATTCCTCGGTTTCCGCTTCTTCGGGTTGTGGCGGCTCAGGAATATTCCCAGGATAGGTTTTCAGTTTGCCTTTTTCAGTGATTTCGGTAACCCAATCATTGATACGTTCACGTTTCTTTGCCCGCTCAACTGTTCTTTCGATATCGTCTTTGACTTCATCGAATTCCCGCTGTCGTTCCGGCTGATGCTCTTCCTTACGGAAGATGAGATAGAAGGTTTCGTCGTTGACATCGGTTTCAAAGACGGCATCGGTCATTTCGCCGACTTCTTGTGCGAAAACAGCCTCAATGAACTCCGCCCAACGTGCTGAGGTAGCCTTTGAGAAGAAACCGGTATTGCCTGGATCTTCTTGATTAACGCCGGGTCCGTTCACGAATTTTCCTGCTTCAGTGAGTTCTTTCGCCATCTCAACGATGTCTTTCCCGGCTATAATAGCGTCGAGAGTCTCGTTGGCAAGGTCTTCATCGTCGAGCGTGATACAGGTTGCCCGAACCTTTTCGTCCTCAATGTACTCACTCAGGTTCGCCTGATAGTGTGCCATGAGGTCGCCATCTGAATAGATCACTTTGGCATCAACTTCCGCTTCAGTCAATTTCTCAACCATGAGTTGGTGCGTATAGTCTTCGAGTTTCTTGAGGTGCTCGGGGAGTTTATCAAATCCTTCCTCAGTTGCGCGAAGGATTTTGAGTCGCTCGTCTATGAATTCTTCAAGATACTCGGCTTTGTCCGCACGGCTTTTATAATTCTGCTGGCGGTAAATAGGTAATTCTGCAATTGCAGCGTTCAGATCCGCTAACGAGATCTGATGTAATTCGCCGTTCCATTTATACTCTGCTATAATTACCTGGCTCTCGTCCATAGCAGGCGCGGGCTGCTCATGACTGTCAGACTGAACGAATTTCCAAGTTAATAAACAGGTCATGGCGATAACTACAAAAATAGTAATCGTTTTTCTCATACTTTTAAAGTTCCTTGCGGTTCGGTCAGGTCGGTTTGGGAAATGAAGTGCATTTCCGTATATCCAGCCTGCCCGTTGGTTAGGCTTACGCGCTTTCAACAAGACGCGTAGCATGTTCCTTGCGGTTCGGTCAGGTCGGTTTGGGAAATGAAGCACCTTTCCGTATATCCGGTTTCCTGCCCGTTGGTTAGGCTTACGCGCTTTCAACAAGACGCGTAGCATGTTCCTTTTCGCTAAACTTTCGATTCTAAGATGACTCAACAAACAATTTGAGGGTTTGTTGCAATTCGGTTAATACATTCACGCCCGTCATTCCCGGCATCCGAATTTTAAGTTGTGCCGGCGGTTGGAGTTGGAGGTCATCGTTTTGGTGGATTATATCAACGAATTTCTTCACATTAATTCGAGGTTTCTGCTCGTCAAAGGTAACTTTTACTTGCTCCTTGCCAGCAACAATAGCAATTATGCCGAGGTTTTGGCTGAGTTGCTTTATACTGGCGATTTCGAGTAACATTTCAGCGGGTTCGGGAATCGCACCATATCGGTCCTGAAGTTCTTCACGGAGTTCCTTGAGCGCAGCGTTATCCTTCAAGCCAGCAATTTTCTTATAGATAGACACCTTCTGGCGGCTATCAGGCACATAGTCGTCAGGGAGATAGGCTTCAACGGGTAGACTGATCCGGGTTTCAACGGTCTCTTCAACTTTTTCGCCTTTTAGTGCCATGACTGCTTCCTCAAGGAGTTGGCAGTAAAGTTCATAACCGACAGTAACAATATGCCCATGCTGTTCGGCACCGAGTATATTCCCGGTGCCACGGATTTCCAGATCCCGGAGCGCTATTTTAAAACCGGAACCGAGATCCGTGAATTCTTCAATAACCCGAAGCCGTTTTTGTGCGCCTTCAGTAATCGCGCGGTCTTTCGGATAGAATAGATAACCGTAAGCCTGTGTCGTTGCGCGTCCGACGCGCCCGCGCAGCTGATAAAGTTGTGCTAAACCGAGTGCGTCTGCTCGGTTAATCAGAATCGTATTAACGTTGGGAATATCCAATCCGGATTCAATAATCATCGTACAAACGAGGATATCGTGCTTATGGCGGACGAACTCCAACATAACGGACTCTAATTCTCGTTCCGGCATCTGCCCGTGCGCGACAGCGATACGCGCGTCGGGTAGGAGTTGTTGAAGCGTTAATGCGATATTCTGAATATTTTCAACACGGTTATGGACGAAAAACACTTGTCCATCGCGGGCTAATTCTGTTGTGATCGCCTCCCGAATGACTTCCACATCATAAGGCATTACATAGGTCTGAATCGGCAATCGATCTGCTGGTGGCGTATTGATGATACTAAAGTCTCGGATACCGACAAGCGACATGTGGAGTGTCCGTGGAATCGGCGTAGCAGTCAATGTAAGCACGTCAATCGTCTCTTTGAATTGCTTAATCTTCTCCTTATGCTTAACGCCGAAGCGATGCTCCTCATCAACAACCAGAAGCCCAAGATTGTCAAATTTCACAGTTTTAGAAAGCAGGCTATGCGTTCCGATAACGACATCAATAGTGCCGTCCGCCAATCCTTCCTTAATCTGTTTTATCTCTTTCGGTGTCCGGAATCGGTTCAACATCTCAACATGGACAGGAAAAGATTGGAAGCGTTTTTCAAAGGTGTCGTAATGCTGGAGTGCGAGAATCGTTGTAGGGACAAGCACGGCTACCTGCTTTTCGGACATAACGGCTTTGAACGCGGCACGCAACGCTACCTCTGTTTTTCCGTAGCCGACATCTCCACAGATGAGCCTATCCATTGGACGTTCACCCTCCATATCAGCCTTAACGTCCTCAATCGCTTGGCGTTGGTCATCGGTTTCCTGATAAGGGAAGAGTGCCTCAAATTCGGTTTGCCACGGCACCTCCGGCGGAAAGCTGTATCCTTTCTGCGCTTGCCGAAGCGCATACAAATTAAGGAGTTCATCTGCCATCTGCTCAACGGATTGCTTGACCCGCTCCTTCCGCCGACTCCACGATGCACCACCGAGCCGATCTACGCGAGGTTTATATGCGTTGTCTTTGCTGCCGACATATTTCTGAACGAGGTCTACTTGATACGTAGGCACATAGAGGATATTGTCATCGCTGTATTTGAGGATAAGAAAATCTTGGGATTTGCCATCAATTGCCAATCGGCGTATCCCGTCATAGACAGCGATCCCGTGAGAAACGTGGACGACATAGTCCCCAACTTTCAGATCAATCAGGCTCAGAATCGGTGTCCCGTCTGTAGGTGGAGGCCGCCGGATTGGACGCTGCTGACGATTCCCGAAGAGTTCATCTTCAGAAATAACGATAAGGTTTAACGCTTCGTTGTGAAACCCGCTACTGACTGCACCGACGCTGATTTCGATATCTTCGGGAAATAATTCGCGCTCAGCTAAAATCTCAGTCACACGCTTCGCTTGCTGTGGCGTTTCACAGAAAAGATGAACCCAATTCCCTTTCTCAGTCCATTTTTTAACCTGATCGATGACAGTTTGATAGTTCCCAGATGGTAGCGCAAGCGGTTTCATCTCAAAATCCAGTAGCATCAATTGACTGTCTACGACTTCACGCGGCGGTGCCAAAGACAGTGATACGACTGGATACCTCTCTAACTGTGCGCTAAGGGTCTCGAACGATGTTAAGAGTTGGTCTGGTGGCACCATAAGCACCGATTCTGCGAGTTTCTTTTCATGCAGCTCCCGCGTCCGTTCGTGCATTTGCGATGCTTCTCGTCTTTGCCATTGTGGCTCTATTAAACAGACGATTGTATCTTCTGAGAGATAGTCAGTAAGTGTCCCTGTTTCAGGAACGAGCATTGGCAAAAATGCCTCTATTACGTCGTTGAACTGGGATTCTTGAAATAGGGATTCGGAGGTCGCTGCTTTTGTTAAATTATCCGTTATTTCCCGCACAGTGCTCACAAGTTGCGGTGTTGCGTGTTCCTGAATCAGCGCGTCTACCTGTGCCTGCCAATATTCAACACATATATCGTCAACAAGGACTTCTCGCAGCGGTGTAAAGGTGACGGATTCCAGCGGTTCTGTTGAGCGTTGCGATATCGGATCAAAAGCGCGGATCGCATCAATTTCATCTCCGAAAAATTCGACCCGTATCGGGACATCAGCCGTGATGGGATAGACATCAAGGATGTCCCCTCTGCGTGCGAATTCGCCTTTAACTTCCACCAACTCGACGTTTTGGTACCCGCCACGGATAAGCATCGCAGCGACAGCGTCTGGGTCAACCTCATCACCGAGATTGAGTCTACAACAAGCATCCGCAAAATGCTGGCGCAACGGAAGTTTGTAAAGTATTGCCTGGGTTGTGGTTACAACAACACTTCGTTCTCCGCGCAGTAGATGTTCCAGACACCGAATCCGATCCCCGACAATGCTTTTAAGAGGCGCGATGCCGTCAAAAATTTTGCGATTCCAACTGGGGAATAGATTAATACCGGACTGTGAGTCGGCGGTAGGTGTAGTTTCTATAGTTGGGTACGCTTGGTATGTACAGAGTTCCGCCATCACCTGTTCGGCTTCACGTTGTGAGGGAAGCACAATTAGAAAGGATTTCTTTGGAAAATCATCAATTAGCGTTGCAAGGAGATACGCAGTCGATGCGTTTGCCAACCCTCTGAGCCACGGTAACTTTTTGCCGTCCTTGAGGCGTGCCACCAGTGTTTGGTAATTTTCGGTTTTGCGTAAAAGTTCTATCACTGCTATTTCCTTGACAAGCCACTGGGGGTATCGCGGCTACCAAATGTTTGTTCCTAAATCCTAATTCGCCATCTCAACGTCGGTTAAAGTGGCTTTTATCGCGCCTATTTTGCTCTCTGTCTCAATTTTAACAGGTAACCGTCGGTCATCATCTGTAATCCAGAAGCGGCCGCCTTCTGATGTTCGTAACACAAGCGTTCTAACATTGCCCAATTTTTTATTTTTAACGAACTCTCTGCGTTCAACAGTGAGTGTCGCTTTCAGCACCTTTCCTCTAACGAGCAGCGGGAAGAAATAGGTTTCACCGAGCGTAAGTTGTTTAGAACGTAGGAAGTAGATCGTTGATAATTCATCTTGTGTGCCAGGCGGTATTTCTAAAACTTTCGTCTCGCGTTTTTGAGGTAATTGCGGCTTCGGACGAGAGGTCTTTTCATATTCCGCTTTACCCTCACGGAACTCCACTTTGACGGTCCCTCGATATTTTCGATCCTTCACCCGATTCTGAAACCGAACAGGCGAAAGGACCTTCGGGTCTAAATACGTTTCTTGCTGATTTTGGAAACTATAGAGTCTGAAAAGGGCACGGGTCTTCATTTCAGACTGGATACGATAAACATTCGCGCCATTCACGACATCTTCTTTGACAATCCAGTCTGTCCGTTTTCCGGCTGGCAATTTTTTCCAACGAATATCATAGGTTAATTTTTCACCGACCTGTAGCGGGTTTGGATCAACATTTTCTGCATCAACGAGCGACATAGGGCTACCGTTTAAGGCAATGTTTCCGAACAAAAACAAGGTACAGATTAGATATTTTGCATAATGCACTTTTTAGTCCTCGTGATTGTCATTGAGGTTGAAAAGTCGATCTGCAGTAGGTCTCAGAATCTATGTGTAAAAATCAGGGATCGAAGACCACTCTCTGTTTGTTGCATTTGCACAGAAAATCTTCGGTTATTATACGCCTCGGCTGTTTTGGGTGCATCAAGGATATTCCAGATATGGATGCCGATGCCCGTCACGAGAAAAAGCCCACTAAAAAAGGCGTGATTTTTCATGCGAGTCTGCCCTTGGTCATAGGTCAAGAATTCATCAGTTCGGGGATCTTGGAAACCTGTCTCAAACACCTTTTGTTCGTTGTAGTGGAGTGCGCGAGCGATGTTATACCCAGCGAGCGCGAAAGTTCCCAATTCGATGGTGAGGAAAAGCGTGGCTTTTGTATAATGACCGGCATAAGCCTGTCCCAATCCGGGCATGAAAGTCGATAAACGCTGTGCTTTTTGGATATCGAGTTCCGGGTAGTACCGCTCTGGATGTGACCGAAATAGTGGGTAATTCGGTTGCGTCTCAGGTTCATCCGTATAACCGGGAACGAAGGGTCGGATGCTCTGATTGACAGTATCAGGTTCCGTATAACGGGAAACATACGGCTGGGGTTTCTGAGTCGCAGTATCAGATTCCGTATCAGTCGCTGTATTCGTTTCATCCGTTTCGGTTTCGGCGGTTACGTCAACGAACCCAATGCTGAGAAAGAGTATAAACGTAAGAAATATGTAAAACAGAGGCGGCATTTGCGCCACCTCTTTGCTTTTTTGCATGGAGTCAACTCCTTATCAAGGACGCTTGAGCGATGGTGCTAATTGTACGTTTTCCGAATCAGTCTGATATGCCCAATCGAAAACAACAGCATCATCATAAAGTTTGCGTACATGAATCTTTGCGTAGTTGTTATCGGGGGTATTGATGGCATAGATATGTCCCTCAATGAGTTCAACAAATAGCGTGGTATACCCCATATCTGGCGCAAAATCAACTGCGTCAAAATGTTCGTGATACCCCAAATCCTGCATGAACGTTTCATTGTCCGAATAGAGATAGGTAACCCCGATTTCGGTATCAAGTCCAAAATAGATATCAGTCTCGGGATCGTCCCACGGGATGCTTCCCTTCTCCGGTCGCGAGAAATCGAATCCACTTCTTCCCGGTAAAATAGTGTAGTCCTCAAGGGTGATATTTTGCCCTTCTGGCCGCGGTGTGTCCCAAGCGTCTTCGGGACTCAGTTCGCTCTCGTTTCCGTCAGTGTCATAAGCGGAAACGGCGTAATAGTAGGTTTCTCCGTTTCGGACGGTTGTATCTACATAATCGGTTGTGTTTTCTGATACCTCTGCCAGACCATCAAAATTGGT
>JAAXHL010000038.1:0-3744 GCA_012270865.1 Candidatus Poribacteria bacterium
AAACACGCAGCTCTTCCGATACCTAAGGGGCCTCCGCCACCTGTTACAAATGCCACCCGATTTTCAAAACGCATTCGGTCCTCCATACGACAGATTTCTGATTAATTTCTGTCCTTCTATATTTTACTATTTTATCATAACGCCTATTATTTTTCAAGGTTTCAGATTTCGGGTAGGAGCATTTAATTTGCTTGTAGAGGGATTTTAAGACCTCCTATCAAACCGTTGCTTATATATTTGCGTTGAAAACCCTTCTTATATGAAGAATAGGAGTCGTTGATTTCCAACGGTTCCGTTTCTATTTTTGTTATCGCACTCGCGTTATTAGATGTCTTTTGACTTAAAAATCTTCATTGAAATTTTTGGTAGATCCAACGGTAATTCAGGTGATTGATAAAAATTGACGATCGGTCTGATGTAGGGGATCGCGGCTCTCAAAGTCTTTCAAGGCGAGTATTTATAATTTTAACTTGACAAACTCTTGTTGAAACCCGTATCATAGTTAGTACAGTAGCGTAAACTGCTGGAATTTATTTACGTGTAATTTTTCATTTCATCATTTCATAAAGAAAAAGGAATTCTCATAGTGGCGCGTTCGCAAAAACCGGTTCGCTGGTGGCTCCTGTTTGTTGTCATTGCCCTTGCCATTTTAGCCACCGTGGTCATCTGGGTCTCAGATGCAGGGCATCGCCAAGACAAAATCTTACAGACATCTCTGGTCGTTATCCTGACGACCTTTCTCGGTCTCCTATGGCTATTAGGTTTCTCGCGTCTAAGATGGCGGATTAGGTTAATCACCTTCGCGACAGCCATTTTGGGAGGGGGTCTCATCGCGATTCTATTTCAATTCAAAGGATTCAGTGGCGACCTTACACCTATCCTTGAATGGCGATGGAAAGAAGAACCTTCAACTTTTCGGCAAGATCCAGGCAGCACCTTCAACACCGAAATGTCTGTCATGGATTATCCACAGTTCCTCGGACAAAATCGAAACGGTGTCGTTACGGGTATCAAGTTAAATCTTGATTGGGAGACACATCCACCGAAGTTAGTGTGGCGGCGACCTGTTGGTGCGGGTTGGTCAGGCTTTGCAATCGTTGGAAATTCAGCAGTCACACAAGAACAAGAAGGCGATTGGGAGAAGGTGGTCTGTTATGAATTGGACACTGGCGAAATAAAGTGGAGCCACCGAGATCAGGCACGTTTCTACGGTTCGCCTGCGGGACTTGGGCCGCGTGCTACACCGACGATCTCAGGGAATCGGGTCTACACGGTCGGCTCAACTGGGATTCTCAACTGTCTGGATTTTGAAACCGGTGAACGGGTCTGGACGACCCATATTTTTGAAGATAACAAAACCGAGCCACCCCCTTGGGGTGTCAGTATTTCACCACTTGTTTTCGGTGAACTTGTTGTTGTCAGTGCCGGTGGTGCTATGGCATACCACCGCGAAACAGGCGCAATTGCGTGGACAGGTTATCGGACACCCAGCGGTTATAGTTCGCCACTTCTGACAACCTTAGCAGGCACTGAACAGATTGTTATCTTTAATAAAAGCTTGATCACCGCACATGAACCTTTAACAGGTGAACTATTGTGGAAGCAACCCTGGTCGGAAAGATACGCGGAATGTGTCGCACAGCCGGTACCACTTCCCGATGACAAACTTCTTGTCTCAACCGGCTATGGTGTCGGTGCTAAACTTTACCAGATCTCACGTAACCCTGCCGGTGAATTCAACGTTTCAGTTATATGGGAAACGATATACCTGAAAGCAAAATTCACCAATATTATCTATCACGAAAATTATCTGTATGGACTTGATGATGGGATCTTTGCTTGTGTAAATCCGGTTGATGGTAAACGTCAATGGAAACGCGGCAGATACGGACACGGGCAGACGTTATTAATTTCGGATGTCCTACTCGTGCTTACCGAATCAGGTGAAGTTGTGCTTGTAGAACCTGACCCTGAGGGCCATACAGAACACGCACGTTTCGCAGCACTAAAGGGTCTCACGTGGAACACACCAGCACTCGCTGGACATTATCTACTCGTACGGAACGACCGGGAGGCGGCGTGCTACCAATTACCCGTGATGGACACAAACGTAGACGCTAACACGAAATGATTCGCCACTCTGTGCTACTAAGATCACATTTTCTCACACGCAGTGAGGGTAAAACAAGAAAGGAAAAGGACAGTAGAATGCTTAGACGTACAACGAAGTTAGTCGCACTTTTAGTCTGTTGTAGCCTCTCATTATCGCTTCCGATATTGATATCGCCAGCGGCGGCATACGGGGATAGTACAATTGATTCGCCTTTAGAGGCTAATTTTGAAGACTATGTCAAACGCCGGAGGAATCGGCGCGTCTTGGCAACAACAGATCGGACCAGCTTCGTCGTCTACGATATTTCAAAAAACACAAAATTGGTATCAATCAACGAAAATCAGCAGATGATGGCAGCCTCGCTCATTAAGAACTTTGTTATGCTCGCCTATTTCCACGAGGTTAAATATGGACGCCAAAAACACACCACTGCCAACAAAGGTAAACTCCGCGCAATGATTCAGTGGAGTTCAAATGCCGAAACCAACTATTTTATTCGGTTGCTTGGTGGACCGGCGAAGGTGGATCGGATATTGCGAAACAATTATCCCTATTTTAAGCAGACTCGGATTGTGGAACGCATTCCGTACGGCGGACGTACCTATAAGAATATGACTTCTACACGCGATCTAAGCACCTTCTTCCTCAAATTGTGGCAAGGAAAACTTCCCTTTTCGGAAAAAATGAAGTGGTACTTCAATCTCAAAAATGGGGACTATATCTTTAAGAAAACCTACATCCCGGCTTCGGTAAGGGTTTACAACAAAACCGGAACCGTCTATGGACTCGTCGGTGACGGTGGTGTATTAGTTTTCCGAGATCCGAAGGGTATACCGAGACCCTACATTTTCATCGGAATGATTGAGGACAAGTCGAAAACAAACACGAAAAATCGGTGGCAATCCTTTTATAATTGGAAGAACCGGCGCTCCTATATCTTGCGAAGACTTTCTGAACAGGCTTATAAATACATCTATGAAAATCACTACGGCGGTAGACTCGCACGCCGCTAATCGTTGGAAGGGGAATGCTATGCGACGCATCGTTGACATCGGCAGACGCATTGAGCTCGTACCAATTGACCCACACTTCCACGACATCACTATAGGACTCTATCGTCAGCAAACTGTTGATGCAACGACGGGGCAACAGTTCCCCGTCTTTTCGGTACATACCTACAGTCATATTTCGGGTGCTGTCAATAGAATCGAAGCCATCAGACAAGCAATGCAAATCCTCGGTGGAATGCTGAGAACCCCCGACGGTTTGCTCTATTTCCCTTGTAAAGATGGACATGAAGCCGCGTGTCGTCGGGTCTTTTTAGAGGCGTGTAAACTCGGTCCGAATACCCGCGCCGAACCCCGTCCGCTCAACATACTTGATAGGAAATCGCAACTCACTATTAAAGTTGATTCCATTGGAAAAGGTGTCTACCGAGTCAGGGCAGAAGGCGAAGGTAGAGGCGCAGCACGGCGGGTCTCTGCGATTGCAGGTGGCTTGATGAAATTAGGTGAAATGCGTAGCATTGAAACTGATGCGAAAAGAACCGAGAACTCGTCTACCGATACTTTTGATAAGGCGCGAGTTCTCGGTTCTACTGTCGCTTTTGACTGTGGGACATCTCACGATGC
>JAAXHL010000038.1:3776-4620 GCA_012270865.1 Candidatus Poribacteria bacterium
TGTAAAGGAAACTGAAAATGCAAAATGCCATGACAAGCCGTGAACGTGTGCTCGCCGCGCTCCGCAATGAACCGACGGACCGTACGCCTGTCTGCAATCCGACCTCCGTTGCTACTGTCGAACTGATGGATCTAATGGACGCGCCCTTCCCACAGGCGAATCGAGAACCGGAACTCATGGCGCGCCTCGCCGCGACAGGATATACAGAACTCGGATTTGATAGCATCATGCCCGTCTTCACGATTATCCAAGAATCCAGCGCACTCGGATGCAAAATTCAGTGGGAACAGAAGGATAATTGGCCGACCGTTCAGATGCGTGAACCGATCTGGGAAGATGTCGATGACATCACGATCCCCAATGATTTCCTGACACATCCAGATACCCAATGCGTACTCGAAGCGATTAAAATCCTGAAGAAAGAATACGGTGATGAGGTTGCTGTTATTGGTAAAACAATGGGACCTTGGTCGCTCGGCTATCACTGCTTCGGTGTTGAACCTTTCCTGTTGCTGTCGCTTGATGACCCGGGTAAGACGAAACTTGCACTGGATCGGATGAAGGAAGCCACCGTGCAATTCGGCGTTGCACAGATTGAAGCAGGTGCCGATGCACTCACCCTGCCTGACCACGCCACAGGTGATCTCGTCAGCGGTGAATACTACCAACGCTATCTCCGCGATCTCCACATCGAATTCGTTGACCGTATCCCGATCCCCTTAATACTGCACATCTGCGGACGTACCGTTGATAGGATGGAGTACATCGCGCAAACCGGTATGGCAGCCTTCCATTATGATTCTAAAAACGAACCCCAAGAATCCATGGATGTTGTGAAGGAGCG
>JAAXHL010000057.1 GCA_012270865.1 Candidatus Poribacteria bacterium
GCGTTTGTCCGTGTTGAGATTTAGCGATTGACCACGCAACCCGCCGAATGCAACGCGCGCATTCGGCGGTGATTCCCTACCTTTCCTTCGTTTTTATTATGGAACTGAAGGCACTTTCCAAGACATTTGAAACAAAAAATTACGAATTTGCAACCCTTTCGTTTATAATATCTGTCACGAGTCACAAGCCAATATTGTTAATCGGAGGATACACATGAAAAACGACGATGCGAAATGGGTCGAACGCATCTTGGCAGGCGACGAAAATGCCTTCACTGCGCTCGTGAAAAAATACGAAAAACAGGTGCACGCCTTCGTATGGCGGCGGGTTAGAGACTACCACGCCGCTGAGGAGATTACGCAGGATACGTTTCTTAGGGCTTACGAAAAACTTAGCACACTGAGAGACCCAAACCGGTTTTCTGGTTGGCTTTATATGATTGCCACCCGCCGGTTTCTTACATGGTTCGGTGAGAAAAGAATTCCGATGCAGTCCTTGGAAGCGATGAGTGATGCAGAAGTCGAAGCACTCTTCTATACCCAGTATATGTTAGAACAGACTGAGAAATTGGCGACAGAAAAGCAACGCGGGGTCGTCCAATATCTCCTTCAAAAACTACCTGCACACGAGCGGACAGCGGTGGCACTTCACTACCTGAGTGAAATGACCTGCGAAGAAATTGGTGATTTTCTGGATATATCGCCGAGTACTATTAAAAGTAGGCTGCATCGCGCACGGAAGCGGCTGAAAAAGGAAGAGACCGTAGTTCGCGAAACTTTGGGCGGTATCCAGCACTCAGACGATCTCATGGAGGATATTATGAATTGGATTCAGACAAACGAACCCGGCGGACGACATCCAGTAAATACCCTATTTGCGACTGGAGAAAGAACGCTTTATGCCGTTATAGGAGATGAGAGTATCTACAAATTGCCAGCGGGTGAGGAAGCGTGGCAGCTGGTCAACGCCGATTTTCCGCGTCAAGGCAGCCATAACAACGGTCCCATAGTGGCGCACAATGACACGCTCTATACTGTTTCATCTCATGAATTGTTTGCATCAACTGATAGCGGTGCGACATGGCATTCAATCGGTCCTTGTCCAGAAGGCTATATCCGAGAACTGATGATAATCGAAGAAACCTTTTATCTCTGTCTTGATATTGGCATTTTCCGGTCCGATGACGCTGGCAATTCATGGACGGACATAAGTCGCGGGTTGGACAGTGATGTAATAGAACGTTCTGGAATTCGGACATTACAGGTGTGGCACAATAGGTTATTCGCGGGAACCTCCCTTGGGGTCTATCAACTTAACGCTGGAACTTGGGAACACTTACAATTGCCGGTAGATGACATTGTGTCTGTTAGTGCTTTGGTGGTGTCCGAGGATTATCTTTATGTCGCTGTCTCGGTCAATATTTTGG
>JAAXHL010000071.1 GCA_012270865.1 Candidatus Poribacteria bacterium
ACTGTTTGAGAGTGCCCAATTAATTGTAGGTTTTACTATAAATGACCCTAACGCATCGCTGAAAATGTTGCAAGGATTTTGGAAGATACGGTATAATGTCAGATGGAGGAAAAAAATGAGTGAAAAGGTCAAAATTGAGGAAAGTTCTGGCAATGTGTTTCTGGACATCGGTTTCCCTGAGGAAGAAGCGGAATATCAGCAGTTAAAGGTAGACCTTGCCTTTGCAATCCACCGTCTTCTTGATGAGCAAAAGTTAACATCAGCAAAAGCAGAAGCACGCTTTGGACTCGACCCATCTGATGTATCCCGTCTGAAGAAAATGGATTTTACAGATTTTACTATAGAGCGGCTGCTAATGATTCTGAAGCGGCTAAACCGCAACGTTGAAATTCATATTAAGCCTTCGGATAAAACGGTCAGCCACCAGCGAGTTTTTGTTACGTAGCGATGTCCGTTTGCTTTGGGGAGAAAGACGCTGATGCTACTCAAGGATCGTGTTTGCATTGTAACCGGCGGGAGTTCAGGTATCGGGCGCGGCATAGCACTTGAATTTGCGCGTGAAGGTGCGCGTATCGCCATCGTAGATAAACGAGAGGCACCCCTTCGCGGCAAATATCACGAGACCGATGTCACAACCACAACCGTCGCAGAGATCGAAAAACTCGGCGCGCAAGGGATATTCCTCCAAACCGATGTCGCCGATGAATCCGAGATTGCAAACACAATTCAGCAAACCGTCGAACACTTCGGCGGACTCGATATTCTCGTCAACAACGCCGGTATCCATATCCCCGGTGGTTCACAAGAAATCTCAATCGCCGATTGGGATAATGTTATTGGCGTTAACCTCCGCGGCGTTTTCGTCGCCACAAAACTCGCAATCCCACACCTGAAACAGTCAGAATTTGGACGAATTATCCAGATCGCCTCCGTCCACGCCTATGGCGGCGGCGCGGGACCTGCGTATGCCCCCGCGAAAGCCGCTATCGTCAACATGGTTCGAGATACCGCCTTAGAAATCGGACAATTCGGCATAACCGTCAACGCCATTTGTCCGGGGTACATTGAGACAGCGATTCAGGATTACCTCACTCCAGATCAGATCGAAGAGGCGTTGGAAAAAACCGCCTTGCCGCGTTTTGGTCTGCCGAGAGACATCGGACGCGCCGCGGTCTTCCTCGCCTCCGACGATGCGGAATGGATCACCGGTGCCTCCCTCCTCGTTGATGGCGGATTCGCCGCAGGCGTATAAAAAAGTCTTATATCTTTTGTAGGAGCGAGTGTTTTTGCTTGGGGATTTCTTGTCGCTCGCGATTTCTGACAGCCGATGGCTGATCACTGACAGCCAGTTAAAGGAACAACAACACATGCAAACAAACCCATGGGGAACAATCCGTTTTACAGATAAAGTAACATTGATAACTGGCGGTGCCTCCGGCATCGGTAGAGCAACAGCGAACCGACTCGCAGCAGAAGGCGCGCACGTCATCATCGCCGACAACAACACCGAAATGGCACATCAGACGGTTTCCCAAATCCAAGAAACAGGTGGTAAAGCCACCTACATAGAAGTCGATCTTGCCGATGATGAAAGCGTTACCGTCGCCGCGCAAACTGTCGCCGAAAAATTTTCCACACTTCATGCCCTCGTCAATAATGCTGCTATCTTGAGAACAGGTAAAATTGAAGACGGCGCGTGGCTACCGAATTGGGAACCCGAAACCGCCATCGGTCTCCGGGGTTGGGCACTGATAACGCAACATCTGTTGCCATTGCTCAAAAAAGAGGGTGCCGCGATCGTCAACCTCTCATCAGAGGGTGGGTTTCTTGGCAGACCCGGACAGTGGGTCTACGATGCCGTTAAAGCCGGATTGGTCTCTCTCACCAAAACAATGGCATCCGAGTTCGTCGAGTACGGCATTCGGGTCAACGCCATCGCACCGGGTTGGGTTGTTACAGAAATGCACTTCGGTCAAGCACCCGACCCTGCCGCGCGTAAAAAGGCGTTGGAAGAATCGCCAATCACCTCTTGCATCATGGGACGTCGCGCCGGACCCGAAGAGATAGCATCTGTGATCGCGTTCCTCCTCAGCGACGATGCCTCTTACATCACAGGTCAGACACTGCACGTTGATGGCGGACGGTGGGGAATGTCTGTCGGTCGCTAACTGCTAACAGCCGACAACCATTATTTCATTTATGCCAAGCAAAACCCACACCACAGCCGTTGTGCTCATCCCGCCGGAAACAGTGCAACCCCCGATCCAAGCCATTCGTCAAATCCACGACCGAAACTTCGAGCGTTGGATGCCCCACATCACGCTGCTCTATCCCTTCGCAGCACGACCCGATTTCGCACAGATTACGCCAGCACTCGCAAAAGCCGCGCAACAAATGACCCCTTTTTCCGTTGAACTCACACGCTTTGACACCTTTCGACACCGAAAATCGTGTACAATGTTCCTTATTCCTGAACCCGAAGCCGAAATCGTACGCTTACACAGCGTCCTGCTGCAACACCTTCCCGACTACGACGACACGGCACGGTTCACGGGTGGATTCCACCCACACCTCTCCGTTGGACAATTCCAGCACCGTTCCCTGCAAGCCGAACAGCACCGTCTCCAAACCGAATGGCAACCGATACGATACGAAACCACAAACCTCAGCCTCATCTACCGTTCACCTGAAACGGATGACAGATTCGTCGTCGCCGAACAATTTCCCTTCCAGACAAGGAAACAGACATTATGAACACCAATCTCACCGACATCGAAAATAGGCTCTGGAGTGCTGCCGATGAACTCAGAGCCAACTCCTCTCTTCGAGGGTCAGAGTACTCAACACCTGTGCTTGGGCTTATCTTCTTGCGATACGCCGATCACAAATTTACACAGGCTGAACAAGAAATCAGCAGCGAAGCCGATCCAAACAGCCGCAGGCATCCCGACCTGAGAATGGAATGTCAAGCCCGCGGTGTACTTTATCTGCCAGAGCATTCACGGTTTCAATACCTACTAAATTTGCCAGAAGGTGAAAATATCGGGCAAGCCGTCACTGATGCCATGAAGGCAATAGAAGCGGAAAATTCACAAATAGAGGGTGTCCTCCCCAAAACTTACAATCGACTTGAAAAGAATACGCTCCTTGAGCTCCTCCGTATCATGGAACAGATCCCTATGGACATTGAAGGAGATGCTTTCGGGAAGGTGTATGAGTACTTCCTCGGCAATTTCGCCATGAGCGAGGGGCAACGCGGCGGTCAATTCTTCACGCCGACTTCGCTCGTCAAACTCATCGTTGAGATTATACAACCCTTTCACGGGCGCATCCTTGATCCTGCGTGTGGCTCCGGTGGCATGTTCGTCCAGAGTGCAGCGTTCATTAGCAACCACAAGAAAAATGGTAACCCCGGAGACATCAGTATTTACGGCGTTGAACGCGTCGCCGAAACGATCAGGTTGTGTAAGATGAATCTCGCCGTTCACGCGCTTGAAGGCGATATCAAGCAAGCCAATAGTTACTATGAGGATCCACATGACTGCTTCGGTAGGTTTGATTTTGTGATGGCAAATCCGCCCTTCAATGTCGATCGCGTAGATAGAGAACGCATCAAAGACGATCCGCGATTTCCGTTCGGTATGCCTCGCGTTGATAATGCCAACTACCTTTGGATACAACTGTTCTACACTTCGCTCTCTGAATCTGGGCGCGCAGGTTTCGTCATGGCGAACTCCGCCGCCGATGCCCGCGCCTCTGAACTCGACATCCGTCGCCAAATTATTGAATCGGGGGCAGTTGATGTCATCGTCAGCATCGCCTCAAATTTCTTTTATACTGTTACTTTACCCTGTACGCTCTATTTTTTCGATAAGTCCAAACGGAACGGCGATAGACACGATAAAGTCTTGTTCATTGACGCGCGCCATCTCTATCAACAAGTGAGCCGCGCACATCGGGAATTCACACCCTTGCAACTTGAATTCCTTGCAAACATCGTCAGACTTTATCGCGGAGAAGCACCAGAGAATCAACACGACAGCGCAGATTTTCTCGCCTCAAAATTCCCCGATACAGCATACGTTGATGTTCCTGGGCTTTGCAAGGTCGCTACGATTGCCGAGATTGAGACACAAGGTTGGAGTCTGAACCCCGGACGCTATGTCGGAGTTGACGAACAGACAACCGACGATTTTGACTTCACCGAACGATTTACGCAGCTCAACGAGGAATTAGCCATCCTAAATGCCGAGGCGCACCAGTTTGAAGAGCGTATTGCAGAGAATGTTGCGGAGATTTTAGAGAAGATGGTATAATGTGGTGAGGTAGAATTTTGAATGAAAAGATAAAAGGGCGATGAGTTTGCTCTCATCGCCCTTATGAACAATCAACTTACTTTTTATTTTTATAAGGATACTTTGCCCCTTTTTGGCGATTTTCCTCTGTTTGGATTGCCTGAAGATTACGAGGGTTATCAGTTCCACCTTTTGATTTCGGGTGTTTATGGTCTACTTGCCAACCTTGTTCACCGGCTTTGCCATACGCAGGTTTGTAGATTTTGTTACCATATTGGTCCCGTCGCCAGAGATTTGGGTTTTCACCTGGTATTGTATCGGCTTGATCCCATGCGATTTCCTTCTGTTTTGGTGTTGCCATTTCATATCACCACCTTTTTGAAATTTGTTATTTTAATTTTACCATGTTTTATTACAATTGTCAACCAAATGTGATAATGTTTTTAGAGGATGAAGTGCCACCGTTTATTTAGACCAAAAATTAGCAAAGTTAAGAGAAGGTTTTTCGTTGAAATTCCATAGGTGTCAGATACCCTAACGCCGAATGTGGGCGTCTCTGATTATACACTTGTGTGATAAAATGACCGATGCGTTCTCGAGCTTCGGTAATATCT
>JAAXHL010000108.1 GCA_012270865.1 Candidatus Poribacteria bacterium
TTATTTATGAACCACCCTCAGTTAATTATGGAATGTCTATAACCCACCGGAATCCTTTAGGCTTCCCCATGTAACCGCCAACTTTTGTGCGGGGTCAACTGCGAGTGTTGCTTCGCCTAACGTAATCGCTGGAATTATAGGGACTGAACCTAATTCCAAAGAGACGATGTCTATGGTAGAAATCCAGATATCGGGGCGCGGATTTTTCCATTTCGTGGTAATTAGTCCGGCGTGTCCACAGGGGCCGCCTTCTTTTTTGATCCAACCCCAGACGGAGTTATCGTCTTCAAGATTGGCACCATCGTGACACCAGTCATCGGAATTGACACCGGAAACCAGTTCAAGTTCTTCCTTTTTGCCATCTCGGTAGTTCATGATGAATTTGTAACTCGGCACGCCGTTCTGTTCCCATCCGGTTGCGTGGAAGAAATAGATGAACTTCGCCTGACCTTCGATGGCAATGTCCTCAACGGCTTTGGGCCATCTCGCTGCATTCGTCCCGAAAACGACAATGGCACCGTCAATAATCTGGAATTCTACCTTACCGTCGGGTCCCTCAAATTCACCTACCTCACCAATAGGTAGTAGGGAGAGCGTGCTGTCCCCAGGGGCTAATGTCCACCATTGGTGTTTAACCAGTTTCGTGTTTGAATAGGGTTCTATGTCAACATGTATCCACTCATCTAACGCTGTCGCAATTCCTGTTGAAAAAAGACTGACGGCACAGAAAAATGCAGCCAGTACGAACAACTTCACCAGTTTCATAGCGAGTTCCTCCTATGTTGATTTGTGAGGATAGTATAACAGAATTGTTATAAATGATGTCTACAAATTTTGGTGGGTTGACATAAGGTGTGTGGAAATTAGAATCAATTGCCGGTATGTTTGTTATAGGCAAATTCAAGGACAGGGAGAAGGGTTGACAGATCTTCAGGGATATTGTAGTAGACATAATCAGCGGATTCATTCTTAATAGCCGAATAAAATTCACACCCACATTGACGCTTCAACTCTTCTGCGTCTTTTTTCATTATTCGGACATGGAGTGTAAAGGGGTCATACTGAAGATGTATTCCAAATACACTTTTAACTTGTGTAACTCCCTTATCCGTTAACCAAAAACGGCAACTTTTTTTACGGAATTTCGGTTTTAACCGCCAATCCTTTGTTTTAATCAAATTCTGTGTCTCTGTCACCGTTTTGTAAAATACATTACATCTTTCTTCGGAGAAATTTGCTTCGTGATAATCTCTAATTTCCTCAGATACTAAATTTCTAATTCGCTCTACCGTCCATTCGCCACTAAATTCGGAAGGAGCAACAGTCTGTTTTAATATAGGACTGGGTTTGGGCTTATCCGCTTTTTCCCTTTCTTCCAATGCTATTTCGGCGTTCAACTCTGCCTCACCTGATGCTACATTGGACTTCAAAAGATATTTCTCTAAATTAGAAATGGCAGCTTCTCGATCTTCAATATCAATTTCACAAAAAATCCTGTCACTTACGGAGGTTCCCTCTATCCATGAAAAGTAAAACCGCCATATTTTACCGTTAGTAAGACCCACAATAGGCATACCTGCCTTAACAGCATAGGTTACGATTTGGTCTTCATGTTTGTCGAGTGATTCATTCCACTTTTTGCACTCAAGAAATAAAGCAAGTTTTTGTCCTACTTTTAGGGCATAATCAACTTGTCCACCCGGAACAGCATACTCAGGCAAAACTTCCATAGAGGCTAAATTCGTATCATCCCATCCTAAGGCACGCAGAATCGGTAGGATAACATACTGTTGGATAGTTGCTTCGTTGGCTTCTGCCAAGTGCTGTTTGTGTTCAATAATGTGTGCGATGGTGCTTCTCAAATCATGCATTCAAAATTTCCTTGCTGTTTACAAAGTTAAAAACATTAAAATCTAATTGGAGGTATGCAAGGTCTGTGTGTAATATCCGGCACGGTTAGAAACCGCGCCTACCGGGAATGGGGATCGAGACTTCTGGTGTTTTTCCGTGTTCCTTGCAGAATTCAATATAGCCGTCAATTGAATTTTGCATCTCTTCGCGAAGTTCGCTCACAGATGCCCCATAGAACGTGATTACGTCATTGGTGTTAATTACTGTTCCATGAAAAAGGTCAATTTCTGGATCAAAGTCGATAACCCCGATATAACCTTTGTATTCAATCATAGCATAATCCTAACAAAAAGCAAGATTTTTATTCTTTTGATGAGGGGACAGCGGGTTCGACGTATAATGTTTTTTCACGTGTGTAATGCACGTAGCCTGCGACGTTGCCTTTTCGCTTCACGACATACCGCGCCCATGTATAGTCAACGGGTACATTGCTGGCATGGTGCGCTTTGCTATAATAGGCGGCGAGTTGCGCAGCTTGCAATAACGTCGGCATCGGGATGTCTGGTCGGTTTTCTGGGTTACGGATGATGACATGCGAACCGTGTATCTGTTTGGCATGGAGCCACATATCACTCGGTTTGGCAATCTGACGCAGGAGTAGATCGTTCGATTGACTGTTTTTACCGACATACATCTGGAAGCCGTTGGTAGAGGTATATCTTCGGAAGGGACCTTCGCTTACTTCCTGTTTCTGTTTCCCACGCTGTGGTGCTTTGAGATAGCCGTTTTCAATAAACTCAGCGCGAAGTTTCTGCAGTGCTGCCAATGTGTCGGCGGATGCTAACTTGGATACATATAGTTCAAGTGTCTCTTGATCTGCGTCTAAGTCAGAGATGAGCTGCTGGATGCGCGAACGACCGCGTTTCGCTTTCGTGTATTTCTTGAAATAGGTCTGTGCGTTTTCGGAGGGACTTTGCTCCGGATTGAGTGGAATTGAGAGTTTTTCGAGTTCGGGACTGTAGTAGTTCTGCAACTCGACCTGTTCTTGTCCGCGGGTAATCGCGTGTAGATTGGCAAGAATCAATTCGCCTTGGATGCGGTACTCTTCAGATTTCTCTGCGCGTTCCAAATCGGTTTGTAGTGCCTTTGTTTTGCGTTGGAGTAGATTCTTCTGCTTCGTCAACGCTTGCGTGAGGGTGCTGCGTTCTGAGACGATGCTCTCTTTGCATGTGATTGCATCGTAGTATGCTGCAAGTGCATCGTTCATTGTGTTGAATGCTTGAGAGGCGGCATTCGGAAATTGTTGCAGTGATAGTGGTGATGCTGCAATCGGTTCATCTCCATCCATAAGCAGCTGCGGTGAGGCATTTTTCGGATCGAAATAGGCGATAACCTGCTGGTAAGCATCCCAGAGTTCTGTTTCAACTGCCCGCGCAACGACCTCCTTCGCGAGTGTCGGACTGAACCCGTCTATCTTGTTAAAGAGTTGTCGCCAACTGACATCCGTTTGTCCATCAAACAGTTCAGTAAACGCCGCTGCGTCTAACGTCAACGGATCCACTTTGCTCTGTTGTGGGGGCAAAGTATAAGTTTCACCGGGCAAAATTTCTCGGTGTCGGCTCATCGTCTCGTCAATACGTTTGAGACTTTCCAGAATCCTGTTGTCGGTTGCATCTATCAGAATGATGTTGCTATGCTTACCCATCATTTCTGTGATAACGGCTTTCGGAGACGGTTGTATCGGTTCGTCGGAGACAGGTTGGACGGTTATTTTAAGGATCCGATCCCAACCGAGTTGCTCAATATCAGTAATCGTGCCACGTCTGAGATGTGTTGTGAGGAAATCTGCGAGATAGGACTGTTTTTGCCCGGGTGGAGGCTTTTGGATGAGATGGGCGCGGGCATGTACCGAATGCGCTGATAAGGTGAGCCAATGTGTTTCAGGAACACGACCAATTTTGAATGAAAGGGTCTGCGCGTTCGCTTGTTCGATGTGGCGAATCGTGCCGCCTATAAGGGCATCACGGAGTTCTTGCGTAACGATGCGGAGTGCTAAACTATCGAAAGACATATCTCTCTGTTTTACTAAAATTTTTAGCGTTAGCGTGAAGTAGATAGCAGAAGGGATTTATTTCTACATGGAAGAAACCCTGCTGCGCGACAAACCTCATTGATGTGCTGCTTCTTTATTTCCTTAATGGTATCGCTTCAAGTCTTGTGTCACTTCACGGAGTTGTGATTGGATTTCTGAGGGTACGCGGGGATTGAATGGTCCTCCTGTCCCTGCTTCAATATCGTCAAATCCGCTTAAGATCATTGCTTCAATAACAGCAGAATAGTTGTAGACCCGCTCATTCATGAAACGGATCTCCTCAAGGGGTGCGATGTCGGCTTCAATACGGGCAGAGGTCTCGTAATCGCCACGGCGTTGAGCGTTGTTAATCTCGTCCGAGGCGCGCGCGAAGGCGACTGCTATGCCGGAGGTATGTCCTTTCGCGCCTAACTGTGCGGGACGCGTGCACCTGTCCCCGATACCCCACATCACGATCCCACTTTCGCCAACACCTTCGACAAGCGGTTCGACATCTTCTTCACCTGTCCCGATCTTCACGCCGATGAAATGGGGTGAGTCGTTTAGCAAGCGTATAACAGCGGACATATCGCGTTTCTGTCGGAAATAGTAGAGAAACCGCGCGCCGCAATCGGTGCCGTATCTTTCGCCGAATTCCATGTACTGTTCGTAGACCCCTTCTGGACTGGAGATGCCGGTGAGTGGCATGAGTAGATAGGCATCCGGTGGTCTACTGAGTTCCGTTTGTGCTTCGATAAGTTGACCGGCTTGGTGGATAGGATTCGGGACAATCCCAGATATGAGGATGCCGTCGTCGCCTATCTGTTGTCCCGTTTTATCGATAATACGGAGTTGCTCGGCTTCGTTGATATGATGAATCAGGCTGGTGCCAGCAATAGCGATGACACGCTGCCTGCCTTCGTCAAGGTAGTTATTACGCAGCAGATAGTCGATATTTTTGGCGTGTCCGGTATAATCAACCTTGCTGTCTTTGAACGGGATAATGGGGATCGCAGTAACTGAGTTAAGTGTCTCCAAAAGTTGTGGTATCTCTAATGGCATCGGTGCTCCTTTTTAGGACTTACGCAAAAACAGTAATTTCGGTATCTTTAACCCCCTAAATCCCCCTTATCAGGGGGACTTTAAGAGGGATGCGCAAGTTCTCCTTTTAAAATCTCTTCCGCAGCACGACAGTTCCTGTCAGCGCGCCTGTGAACCTGTCGGCTTGCACATCTATATCAAACGCACGGGTCTGTGCCTGCGAGAGCGTATTTTCTAATCGACTGTTGAAACGTTTGGCTGTGATGCGTGCTTCTACGGCACTGATCGCATGGTTTAAGATAGCTAATCCCAAGAAGAATTTCGCGCGTTCAAAAGTATCATTGGCTTTTTCCCTCAACTCAAAAGCCTCCAATCGGTAGTTTGAAGTGATCCCTCTCTTCTCAAGATCTCTATGTCGCTCGTTTTTCAGGTCTGGATCCAGGTCTTTCCAATACCACTTGCCGGTGCGTTTTTGGGTCGCCTCCGTGTCATAGTCGTGGTTCCATGTTTCATATTGTGTGGCGTGTTCAAAATCTTCAATCGGATCCCACTTTTCAAAGTCGCCAGGCCCGATGAAAACGACGTGATCTCTGACAGCATCACGATAATCATCACGTATGTTTGCGGCGGAGTTTCGGAAAATAAAAAAGGTTGCGAGGAAACCGACTTCTGCTGCGGTGTAGATATAGCCGCGCTTGGCACCTGTATAGAGTTGTCCCATGCCGGGGATAACAAGCGAATATAGGAACGCCTCGTTTGGGGATTTTCGAGGTTGAAATTCTTGGCTTGCTGCCGTAGTGATAGTCGATTGATTCGCTAATGTGCGGTTTCCGAGTGCAGATTCCAGATAGAAAGCCGTGAAAGGCTGCGGTTGTAAAGTATCGGAAGCTAAACAGACACCCGTGGATACACACAATAACATCACAAATATCAAAATTTGGGTATGAAATTTCACGCTGGGTGTCTCCTCTAAAAGATGATGATTCCTGTCACTTCAATAAGCCCTGGTATTGTACCACTCGATGCCCGACCTGGACCGGGGTTGGCGCGGTAACTCAAATCAAGATTGAATAGGAATAGTTTCACACCGATACCGCCGGTAAGATAATCTGTGAAGTTTGGTAGGTTGATACCGGGCTCAACTTTACAGCCGAATCGGATCGCAAGAATATCACCAAGCCAGTACTCCAAACCCACGTTTTTTTGGAGGTGCCGCCACTCAAGTGCTCGGATACCGACCCCACGATCAGAAAGCAGTTGTTCCCGCGTCAGCTTTTCTTCTCTTTCGGCGTTAAGGCGTTCAAGGTCAACTGCCAATTCGTCTTCGTCCTCTGTCAATTTATCAACGTATGCCGTGATCCCGCCGACAAGCCGAAAGTGGTTATAATTATCGCGGTAGAGGCTCGTTGCAGTCCCAATCCTTAAAAACCGAGGTAACGGATCCGCTTGGTTTTCATCAATGAAGGAGATACCGGGTCCAATGTTCTGTATTGCCACGCCGAGCGTCGTCGGTACAAGGTCAAACGGAATGCGGTATTGCATCCCCAAATCAAGGGCATAAGAATTTCCGTTTTCACGTCCGAGGACCATCCGAATTATTTTCCCGTTAATGCCTGCTGATAAAGACTCCGATATCCTGTCTGCGTAGGAGAATGTCAACGCGAAATTAGTGCCGAGGTTCTCCTCACGGAGGATATCCGGTGAATCGGTTGTTACGGCGATCGTGCCTTGTCCTTCCATTTGGAGCGTAGCACCGATGGTTCCGACATCACCGAGCGGCATAGCACCGGAGAGGAAGGTATAGTATAAGCCTTCACCCGCTTCCCCGAAAATAGCGGTGCGGTCTGTATAAAACATTGAGGCTTGTGCGGCTTTTTTGCCGGATCGGAATTTACTGTCTGGCATATCTGCGAGTCCGCTTGGATTCCAGAGGGATGTTGTTACATCGCCAGACATCGCATAAAATGCGTCGCCGAGGGCTCTTGCGCGCGCGCCACCGCCGAGGTTCAAGATTTGTGCTCCGGTGCGTCCGGGTCCCGCAAGCGCGGTAACTGGCAGAAAGACAGCAAGCGATAGAAGTAGTATAAAGGTTTTGCGTATAGAAAAGTACACTTGAGTTGTAACTCCTCTTAATTAATACTAAAGTTTGGACAATTTTAAGAATTATAGTAGAGCCCGTAATTATTTGCACACATGGTGGAACCGTAGGGGTTGGGTAACCCAACCCCTACTACGAGCGACGAGTGTAAACTTATTTTCGGATTTTACTATAAGATGACAGAAAGCAGAAAAGTAGGTATCCTTTCATAAAAACATACCA
>JAAXHL010000173.1 GCA_012270865.1 Candidatus Poribacteria bacterium
GTATACACATTCGGTTCATTGAGGAGGCCATCGTAAGCCTGTTTGATTTGCTCCGGTTTGAGACGATGCGAAATTAAGGGTTCAACGTGCAACTGCCCGCGCGCCATCCAGTCGAAAATCGTTTGCTGTTTACTCCACTGAGAAGTTCGGTTACCAATATCTGGATACATCGGCACACACCATTCCAACGCACCCCGAATCGTAATCCATCGTAAATGCGTTTCGGATAGCAGATCGGTCAAGTCTCCTGTGACTGAGACGCGCGGTGAACCGAGGATAATAAGTTGCCCATGATTCGCAGTCGCACGGAGTGCCTGCATAACGACACTGCTGTGTCCGACCGCATCAACCGTAATATTGCCGAGTTCGCCACCAGTAATCTCCTGAATCTCTGCCTGCGTCTCATCAGCATCCCCACCAACAGTGCGTCCGATCCCACACCGCTGTGCAAGTTTTTGTCGTTCTGTTACCGGATCCACACCGATGACGCGGCATCCGTGAATCTGGAACATCTGTGATGCCAAATTCCCAACAAGCCCTAACCCAAAAACGACAACCCACGGGTTCGTGCCAATTTCTCCGACAACTATCGCTGTCATTGCAACGCCTGCCATCCGTGATGCCGCAACGACAGCGGGATCCACTGCCTCTCTAACAGGCGCGACCAGCCGATCTTGTGAATAGCGAATCGTTGAGGCGTGCCGTCCGTATGTAAAAACTCGGTCACCCGGAGCGGCCCGAGTAACGCCAGTCCCCACGTCGCGCACAATTCCGACATTCGCATAGCCAGAACGCCACGGATACTCACACCAAGCACCCTTCTGAAATACTTTCGGTTCTCTTCCAGTATAATTGGCGAGTTCTGTCCCACTGCTAATAAACGTGTATTCTGTGTCTATCAGTAATTCATTGGCAGCGAGCACCGGCGCATCTACGTCCGCAGTCTGCAGTTCCACTTGGTTTTGACCAGTTACAACAACTTCTCTTATTCTCATGGCGAATCTTCTTCTCCTAATTCTTTTAATTCCGCTTGTTTAATTTTGTGAATGAGTGTCCGCATCCGCCTGTATCTCACAAACCCAACGAAGAAGGTAGCGATACCGAGTAAAATAAAGATGATGCCGATGACCTCAACGACATGCGAACTAAAGATAGCGATCTGTGAACTAAAAATATCTTTGAAGTGCACAAAGGACAAACCTGCGACAAACAGTGTCAACGCCGTGCGAATATAGGCGAGGTAAGTGCGTTCATTCGCAAGGGTAGTTCGGTCCGCGGCGAGGTGATCG
>JAAXHL010000031.1:0-1680 GCA_012270865.1 Candidatus Poribacteria bacterium
GGGTTGGAGAGCCTTTAATGCGGATGCAAAATTTGGGTATCAGCTCAGCGATATAAGTAATATCAGTTTTGCTTACCAGATGTGGCGGCAGCCGCAAACGCCGCGGTATGATAAAATCGCACCACAAGAGTTTGCAGAGTTCTTTTTTGAACCGCACGATCGTGACCTCGTTTATGCCAATTATTTGGTAACCCCAGCAGGACGTAACATTGATACATTTCGTCTAACGGCATCTTATCACCGCCAAAAAGAGGGACGAAACGAGGTGGTCCGCGGTGTAACGGATCGGCGACAGCGATACGATACAGTTAACACCGTCGGTTTGAGTACACAAGCAGTCAGTTCAATTCTTCCCAAGCAACGTTTGGTCGGTGGTGCTGAATTCTATTTCGATACGATACAGAGTCAGACCGTGAAAACTGTTGGTGGCAAAGAAGATGTTGACGACGAAAAGGGACGCTTTATTAACGGTTCGCAGTTCTGGGATGCGAGTTTGTACCTTCAAGATGAAATTCGGGTTCATGATCGGGTGGAATTCACGCTCGGTGGTCGCGCAACTTTTTATCAAACCGATGCAGACCTCTCCATTCGAGCTCCGGATTTTGATGAATTCAATGTCTTCGACAGCAGTTTGACGGGAAGTGCGGGAGTTGTCGTCGGTTTGACGCAGTACCTGAACGTTGTCGGTAATTTTGGGACAGCCTTCCGTGCGCCTTCTCTGAATGACACAACAGCAGTTGAGGTCACCAATGAGGGTGTCACGGCACCGAGTCCCGATCTTAGCCCCGAAACTTCGTGGACAGTCGAGGGTGGCCTCAAGGCACAACATTCCTATTTCCGTGGGGCATTAACGCTGTTTTACAGCCGGGTGAGCGGTTTAGTTGGACGCAAATCTGTTCAAGAGGCTTATGAAGGTCAAAAGATCCCTCAACTCCATCAAGACCTAATCAAACAATACGAGGGTATTGACGTACTCGTGTTTGACAACATTGATGAAGCAGCGTTTCAGGGGATAGAAGCAGCTGGACTCGTTTCAATTCTGCCAGAGTTTTCAGTTTTTGGTAATGTAGCCTTGCTGCGTGGCGAAGTGCTCACGATTAATGGTAAAGCACCTGATCCGAAGAAGCCGTGGGAAGCGCGCACTCGAAGAGAACCGCCGTTGAACGGGATTATCGGTGTCCAGTGGGAACCGCTGAATACGCAGTATTGGGTGATGTTCTTTGTACGTGGTGCAGCCGAACAGCGGCGATTGAATCGAAGCGACATCCGCGACCCACGGATCCAAGGCGCAACGCGTGATCCTGCGGAAGTTAAATTCGATGGCAACGGTGCTGCTATAGATGCTGGTACACCCGGCTGGTGGACACTGAATGTCCGCGGTGGGGTCAAACTTTTTGATTACACACGTTTGACATTGTCGGTCGAGAATTTACGCAATCGGCGATATCGTCAGCATGGGTCTGGTGTGAATTCGCCGGGTTTCAATGTGAGTCTGAGTTTAGACAATCGGTTTTAATAGTTTTCAGTTATCGGTTATCAGTTTTCAGTTAAGAGGACTCTGTAACAATTTATCACTCCGTGGAGCCCTCCAAGTTTGGTATGATTATCGCAAATTATCTCTTAACTAATAATCGACCTCTGATGACTGACAACTATTTATAGCACGTCAAATTTCTTTTT
>JAAXHL010000031.1:1784-2770 GCA_012270865.1 Candidatus Poribacteria bacterium
CGGACGATTGCACACGCGCCGCGTGCTTGCGCGTAGTCCACTGTCAATCCGGTATACCCATCAATCGTGGCTTGTGGATACGGTTTGATGACAGTTTGAAGCATCTCAGTGCGTTCCTCAAGCGTGAAGCGTGCGGGTTTCGCAGGGTTCACACCGATAGCAACAACGAGTTCATCAAAGACACCGAGATTACAAATCCGATCAATGAGGTCAACATGCCCGTTTGTGACGGGGTCGAAACTTGCTGGAAAGATGGCGATTTTTTTGGGCATTATGATTTCCTTTCTGATGAAATTAAGGCTTTTCGGAGGGTTGCCCTGAATCTTCGTTAATAGTGGATTCTTCAGATACTCCTTTTATTTTATCACAAGCACCCTTGGGATGCAAACGCCAAAGGCAGTCAGTAAGGTTCGTGATGCAGAGATTGCTCCTATATGGAAGTGTCAGTGACTAAAAAATCGAGACTGTGATGGAATCGAATGGCTCTGTTAAATGTCCAAAAAAAGTTTGCCCGTATTTTTGCACGTGTGCTATAATAGCATATCATTTAAAAAGGCGTAGTTCCTAAACAACTTTTTTTCTGTGTTTTTCTTGGCTTTTCTGTGTGAAACGGTAAACGATAGGCGTTTCTGTGGGGTTCAATTCCGCACTACCGTATTGCGTAGTGCTGTGCGATAACCAAGCACAAGAGACAAAAACCACGTCTTTGCTACGCAAAAGGTTCAGACGCGAGTGAGACGAACCTTGACATTGTGAGGACACTCGGAAATGATAAAGCGTCAGTCTTTTGGGACTGACTTTGAGGGTTACTCCACGTAGCGTGAACCTTTGCTACGTGCCAATCGCCTGCTATCTTCTATGACGTGCATAGACGACCCTGGATGCAGGCAGGTTAGACGCGACGGTGTCTACAAAGGGACCTAAGGAATCCCGTAGAGAACTGTGTTTTTCATAAAGACATAGATTAACATAGTTTTTTACTAACA
>JAAXHL010000031.1:2866-3378 GCA_012270865.1 Candidatus Poribacteria bacterium
TCACAACGTGATGAATTTGAGATTACGAGAGTTGATGAAGACCTTGACGCGCTTGTTTCACCGAATTTGGATCCGTACGATCTCATCGTTTTCTATTACACGGTAGGCGAGATCTCGGACGCACAGAAGAACGGTTTGCTGAATCACGTCGCTTCGGGCAAAGGCTATGTCGGTGTTCATTCGGCGGCAGATTCGTTCCGCGGATGTCCAGAATACCGCTCAATGGTAGGCGGCTATTTCGTTACACACCCACGCTACCGCGACTATCAAGTTAGTATTGTCGATAGCGAACACGAGATCACCGAAGGGCTTGACGAATTCGTCGTGACGGATGAGCAGTATATCCTCGATTACGATCCACGGAACCATATACTTGCCTCAGCATTATGGAAGGGTGCCGCGGCACCGGTGGCATGGACAAAGAATTGGGGCGAAGGTAAGGTTTTCTACCTTGCACTCGGTCATGATCCTTCGGCGTGTCAACATGATATGTTTGGGACGCTCCTACAGCG
>JAAXHL010000055.1:0-2080 GCA_012270865.1 Candidatus Poribacteria bacterium
CGGATTTGATATTGCGGTCGAGCCTAAGGGGGCGTTCTACGTTTTTGTGAATTCTTCCAGATGGAGCCGAGACTCCTGGCGCCTCGCGTTTGACATTCTCGAGAACTGTCACGTGGGCGTAACTCCAGGAATAGATTTCAGCGACAGGGGAAGAGATTATCTGAGGTTTTCCTATACAACCTCGGTCGACTCAATAAGGGAAGGGATAAGAAGACTGGGCGAGTTTATGGGATGAGCGTTCTTCGAGAAAGAAAGGAACTCGCCTTGTTCGCAATCAGGAGGCGAATTTTCGTCACGGTATAGTAAATGGATAAAAAGCTTGTCGTCGGAAACTGGAAAATGAACCTGCTCAGGGAAGAGGCGCGGGAGTTGTCGGGCGCGTTAGTCAACCTGCTCGGAGAAGGCTACGATGCCTGTCAGGTAGTGCTCGCGCCCCCTTACACGGCTCTTGAAGTTGTACGGAACTGTATTTCGGCTTCAAACGTGGACCTCGGGGCCCAAAACGTTTTCGGTGAGGTCAGGGGGGCTTTCACGGGTGAGGTGTCCGCGTCAATGCTTGTGGATGCCGGATGCAGATGGGTTATTATCGGCCATTCGGAAAGAAGACACATACTTGGAGAAACCAATGAACAGATAAGAGAAAAGGTATCCCTCTCAATCTCCTGCGGTTTGAAGATAATTCTTTGTGTGGGAGAGACCGAGGCCCAGAGAGAAGAGGCGATTCGCAAAAGCGAGGATGTTCTCACGAGAAGAAGATTCCTCTTTTCACCGATAAGAACTCAGATGGAAAGTGCGTTGCGTTCTCTGGATGAAAAACAGGTTTCGGATATCGCTATAGCGTACGAACCGGTCTGGGCCATAGGGACGGGGAAAACCGCCACTTCTTTGGAAATAGCGGAAATCCATCAATATATAAGAGAACTTCTTACTGAAATGTTTCCCGGTTCGGGTAATAATGTAAGAATTCTATATGGCGGTAGCGTCAAAACGTGTAATATAGAGGATATTGTGTCCGTTGAAGAAGTTGACGGAGTTCTGGTCGGAGGAGCCAGTCTTTCGGTCGACTCTTTTTTCAAAATAATAAAATCCGTTGGGGGTTAGAAATTGGAGTTCTTAATACCGTCGGTAAAAATTATTCACATACTGATCAGCGTGCTTCTAGTGCTGATCATACTGCTTCAGCCGAGCAAATCCGGCGACATAGGTTCAATGTTCGGAGGTGGAAGTTCGGAGTCGGTTTTTGGCTCAAGCGGTGCAGTGCCTTTTCTTGTGAAAATGACCAGGCTTTTTGGGCTTATATTTGTCATTACCTCCCTTTTTCTCGGATATACTTCCGTAAAATCGATAACGGGTTCAGTTGTAGAGAAACCGCCGGGCGAAGTGTTTGAGGAACTTTCTGAGCTGAGCGAAGAGCCTTTGGAAAAATTCCCGGAACAGGCCCGTGATCTGGAACAAATTGAACAACGGCGGGAAGCTGAAACAGATGCGGATGCTGAATCGGCGCCCGCATCCTCGTCCGAGACCTCCCCGGCCCGAGTGACCCCTCAACTCAAAGATTCTGGGAAACCACCTGAAGAGTAAAACAATTTCTTGTCAGGTGTCTTTTATTTGTAAGAGCTTTAGTTAATATAAAAAAATAAGTTTCTACAGTGGTAACGCGTCTATTCGGAGGTTTCAAAGATGGCATACATAATTGCTGAGCCATGTATCGGAGTAAAGGACAAAGCTTGTGTCGAAGCATGTCCGGTTGATTGCATATATGAAGGAGATGATCAACTGCTTATCCATCCCGATGAGTGTATAGACTGCGGAGCGTGTGTTGACCCCTGTCCGGTTGATGCCATATTTCACGAAGACGAATTACCCGAGAAATGGCAGAAGTTTATTGATATAAACAAAGACTTTTTTGAGGGTAAAGAAGGCCTTGAACCGGCCAGAAATGACTGAGCTTAAGAAAGAGCTTAAGAAAAGAAAGGGGGACCTGAGAAGTTCATGTCCCCCTTTCTTATGTTCGCGGTTTCTAAAAAAGTGCTTCCGTCCGGATCAAATGTCGCGTGTGAGGAAAACACCCTGTACTCTT
>JAAXHL010000055.1:2104-2734 GCA_012270865.1 Candidatus Poribacteria bacterium
TGTAAAAAAGAAGGCACGAAGAGTACTTCGATTTCTTAAAAAGACCTATCCTGACGCGAAATGTCACCTTGTTTTTAAAAACGCGTCAGAGCTTCTGATTGGGTCTATTCTCTCCGCTCAGTGCACGGATAAACGGGTAAACACGGTAACCCCGGGACTTTTTCGAAAATACCCGGATCTGGAAGCCTTTTCTCAGGCATCCGAAGAAGAGCTACAAAACGACATAAGATCAACAGGTTTTTACAGAAATAAGGCAAAAGCGATAATAAACTGCTCAAAGCAGATAGTGCAAATGCATACGGGAAAGGTCCCCTGCGAAATGGAAGATCTGGTCAGGCTTTCAGGAGTCGGAAGAAAAACGGCAAATGTTATAATCGGGAATCATTTCAGAAAACCTGGAATCATAGTCGACACCCATATAATGAGGTTAAGCCGTCGTCTCGGCCTTACGCGCAATTCCGACCCCGTCAAAATTGAATTCGATCTTAGGGAGTGTATTCCGGAAAAAGACTGGACATTTTTCTCAAACTCCCTCGGTGACCATGGAAGAAGTATCTGCAAGGCCAGAAAGCCGGTCTGCTCAAAGTGCGGCATATCCCACGTATGCTTGTATTTCGAACAGCTGTACGC
>JAAXHL010000122.1 GCA_012270865.1 Candidatus Poribacteria bacterium
CAGGGAATATATTGTTTTTTGCTCAATTTGCGTCCACCTCGAAAACCTCTAATATTTTTTTCAAACTGGCGTTGTTTTAAACTAAATCACCCTGCTGCATGTTGTAGCATAGAAAACTGTTGGTCTCCTGTGCCTTGTAGCATAGACTTTTTAAACGCAGATAGTTGGCGAAAACGTTATCATAATTGAAAATTCCCTAAAAAAATTTGACATCCACACCAAAACAGAGTATAATTATACTATACTAAATATAAGTTGATGCGGCATCCAACGAAAGTCAAATATAGTAGAGAATCCTTAGTCCAAAAAAAATACGAAATTACGTCACATTCCCACGTGTCACTTGGAATCTGCACGTCACAGTGACGTTAATGTGACGTTTGAAACGTCACATTATTGTAAAGTCTGTAATTATTTCCACACCCGGAGGGAAAGATCTTCGCAGAAAACTGTACCGATGGCAAACGAGATAAACTTTTAAAAAAAAAGCAAAACTATTGTAAGATGTTAAGGCTACACTTTACGCATAAGAAAAAGCATCCCGTCTACAACACAAAAACCTTGGTGACCTCTTTAACGTTCGTTTGATGAGGAACTTTATGGCAAACACATTATCTCGACGACAATTTCTACGGTCCGGCGCACTTGTAACCGCATCTGCAGCGGTCAGTCTCGGATTTTTAGGATGTAGCAATGCATTGATTCAAAAGGTGCCAGGCTTTAGACCTCCACCTCCACCTCCCTTTGAGTTTGTGCCGACTCCGAACCGTCTCCTTGATCTCCCCGAAGGATTTACCGCCCACGCTTTTTCGAGAACAGGCGAACAGATGGACGATGGACTCTGGGTACCAGGCGGACATGACGGCATGGCGGCTTTCCCCGGTCCTAACGGCAAAACGATCCTCGTCCGAAACCACGAATTAGTCGCTACCGCCAAAACCGTCGGACCCTTTGGATGGAACAACGAGAAAATTGAAAGCGCAGCTACTGACAAATTCTACGATGCCGGTTCCGGTGAATTACCGTGCCTCGGTGGCACCACAACGCTCGTCTATGACACGCGCACAAAAACGCTGGAAAAACATTTCCTGAGTTTGATAGGAACAATACGGAATTGTGCCGGCGGTCCGACACCCTGGAATACGTGGATCACTTGCGAAGAGAACGTCCAAAAGTCAGATGCAGAGAACACTTATGAAGCAGATCACGGATATAATTTTGAAGTTCCGGTCTCTACAGAGATAAAATTAGCCGATCCGATCCCATTGAAAGCGATGGGACGTTTCAATCACGAAGCCGTCGCTGTTGACCCGAAGACAGGCATCGTCTATGAAACTGAAGACAGAGGTGATAGCTTAATCTACAGATTTATCCCTGACCAACCGGGAGAACTCGCTGCGGGTGGCAAACTTCAGGCACTGAAAATTCGGGACTTGAAGTCCGCTGATACAAGAAATTGGCGAGATCGGAAACAGAAAATCTACTGGTGGACCTATAACCCAGTGCCGGTGGCGGAAACGCTCGCAGTCGAATGGGTCGATATCGAGAACGTGGAATCGCCGAATGATGATCTCCGACTACAGGGTGCTGAAGGTAAGAATGCTGCGAAATTCGCACGCGGTGAAGGGATATGGTACGGCGATAATCAAGGCACGAGTGAAATCTATATCGCCTGCACAAACGGTGGTATTGCATACAAAGGGCAAATCTGGAGATACATACCGAGTCCTTATGAAGGCACAAGCCGTGAAGAACAAGCACCCGGAACCATTGAACTCTTCATCGAACCGAATGACAGCAATCTCATGGAGAATGCTGATAACTTGACAGTCACACCTTGGGGCGATTTAATTATCTGTGAAGATGGGCCTAACGAAGAGTTTATAGTCGGCGTAACACCGCAAGGAGAGGTCTATAAGTTCGCTCGCAATGCTGGCAACATGTCTGAATTCGCCGGTGCAACGTTCTCGCCTGATGGTACCACGCTGTTTGTGAACATTCAGAGCCCAGGAATCACACTCGCCATCACCGGTCCTTGGCACGAGATTCGACAGCGGCCACTGACGTAGCATTAACGCACACATCTACTTAAATGAAACCCAACATTTCAATGTGGACTTCGCTCTAATTGAGAGGTTGGGTTTCACTGTTTACTGCCATTAACCCCACCCTGATACCTCCAAAGTGATACCATTTCCCTGTAGCATAGGCTGTTAGCCTGTGGCATTGTTGTTGTAGCATAAACTGTTAGTTTGTGCGTATCGTGTATCTTTCAGAAAAGTTATGAACGCAATATTGATTTCTGAAATGTTAGAAATATAATGAAGAAAAAGCGTTACATCAGATTATATAACGGGAGTTTGATAATTATAGTAAATTCCGAAGATATAACAAACCGCTGAAATTTTCGCAGCCTGTCGCAGCCTATCGCAGCGAATCCTGGAAAAAAAGATGTCCAATCCAATAATTTCTTGAAATTGAATGGCTCTGTAACCAACTACTAAAAACCTTGTAGAAAAAACGCGGAACAGGTAAACTGATAGAAGGTTAACTTTCATGATAGCAACACTTATCCGCCGAGAAATCCTTGATAATCTGATGACCTTCCGTTTCGCGGCAGCAGTCTTCATCATGTTACTGCTTGTCGTCGCGAATACTGCTGTGCAAATCAAGGATTACGAGCACCGTTTAACGGACTACAACGTTGCTGTCAAAACGCATCACCGGCAACTGCAGAATAAAAAAACGTATTCAGCAGGCGGATTGCACGTTGATCGACCCCCGAATCCGTTGAGTATCTTCAATATCGGGTTGGATAAACAACTCGGTAACCAAGTGGAGGTCTATTTCGGGTTTGTCCCAACGCTCTGGGATGCGAAAATGCACGGCTCAGATAACCCGATTATGAATATCTTCTCGTCGATTGATATTGCCTTTATTTTCAAGATCGTTCTGAGTCTACTTGCCCTCATATTCGCCTATGATACGCTTGCTGGAGAGCGTGAACAAGGCACGTTACGCTTGGTACTGTCACACCCTGTTCGTCGCGGGCACATCCTGTTTGCCAAGTATATGAGCGCGATGGTGTGTCTGCTCGTCCCTTTACTCATGAGTATCTCATCCGCAGTGATTTTACTAACGACATCTACCACGCTCTCTCTGAGCACTGACGATTTTCTCCGTATTGCTGGCTTTATTTTCACGACTATCGTTTATCTATCCGTGTTTTATCTCATTGGCATGCTCATTTCCGCGACGACACGTCGAACAGGGACCGCGCTCATGCTTTCTATGTTCGTCTGGGGATTTTGGATATTGATTTACCCGAACACGGTTCTTGCCTCGATTCTTCCGCAACCCACAGTAGAAGCGCGCACGGCATCAACTTTCAACCAAATTGAACAGTTATGGGAGGAATTCGAGAGAGAACAGGAACAGTACCTTAAAAACGATGCTGTCCCCGGCGAGAATCCGGGGTTTGGTATAGGGTGGGTAGGGTCTTCCATGAATCGCCTCAACAAAAACGCAGCCACCCTACAATACTATTATAAAAAAGGGATGGACATCTCAGAACTTGACGAGAGATCCGAACCCCTGATGCCGCACGTACAAAATTATTACCAGTTTCTCGTACCCTTGACGATTGACATGGCAGACCGGACATGGCTCATCCGAAAACCCGCACTTGAAGAAATCTTCGTCCGTTCGGCGCGCATAGATAGGATATTGTTGAAAATTTCACCCATCGGAATGTACGATGCAGCAACCCAAGCGTGGGTAGGCACCGATCTTCTCGGTATCCAAGACTTTTTTCGCACAGCGCGACAGTACCGGCAAGTCGTCATTAACTTCCTCTACGATAAAAACGCATTTGCGTCTCGGCAGTGGATCGCTGCTGACAAGGGCGCAGCCGATTGGCGCACGCTCCCTCAATTCTCTTTTCAGAGAAGCGATATCAGCATAAATGCAAAGCGAGCGTTGCCAGACCTATTTCTACTACTGATTACCAATATCATCCTGTTTATCATAATATTTCTGATTTTCATCAAAGCTGAGGTGTAGAATAGTTATAAGTCTGATATTTCTCAAATCTATCAA
>JAAXHL010000048.1 GCA_012270865.1 Candidatus Poribacteria bacterium
GTATTCAACGATGCCGAGTGCATCGGGAGTAATGTGATGAACAGCGGGAGATCGGAGAAACATCATACCTTGACGTTCCGTTTTGCGTCGCCATTGGATGAGCGGTTTCGGGTGCCGATCAAGGATTGCGAGATGTCTTGCGGCTGTCGGCACCTCACGGAGCAGCCGGAGTGCTATAGACACGCCGTGTATTCCGCCACCGATAATGGTAATTGGGATGTTGCGATGGGCTAAATAGTTATCAGTTATCAGTTGTCGGTTGTCAGTTAAAGAGGGACTTTGTAACAATTCACCACTTCCTGAAGTACTCCAAATTTGGATAGATTGTTGCCAAACGATTTTTTAACGGAAAACTGAAGATCAAAAATTGACCACTATTTGGATGAAAAACTTAATCGGTATTCGGTCCTGGTAGATGATAGCTTTTGAGTGCGAAGGTTTGTGAGGATAGTGCGTCGGTTGCGCGGTAACGACTGTATCTATACTGAACGATCCCAATTGATGGTGCGACCCAATAAATTGCGGGTGGACTAATCAAGAAACTTGACGGCTCAGGATTATCTGCGTAAACGACCTCTTCGTGAACAACAAAAGTCGTGTAACTGCCTGCGGGTACCGTGATCTGTACGTCTTTCTCAGCGACATAACGCGTAACCTCCACAGGTATCCCGGCAGTCTTTTCAAAAACGATCCATTTCTTTCCGACTTCCAATGGGAAATCCCACAGACGGCGCGGTGGAAAATGTTTTTCGTGTTGTATCGTAACCGCATTGGCGGAACTTGGCAGAAAAATATCAAATGCGGATTCTACCAATGCTTGCGGGGTTTTAGAAAAGTAGGTCGCGAAAATTGGAAACGGGAATACGTCAACAAACTCAGTGTCCAAGCGCAAGTAAAAGGCGTTCGCGACCAAATGGTCAACAGCCTGCCAGTTGAATTGGTCATCTTCAACAGAACTCATTTCACTGACAGTCATCTGCCGATGTGTAATTCCGCTTACATCGCGCGTTCCTTCAACTCGGTGTGTGAATTCTTGGTCAGTGTCAACGTTGACATACGTCCACGCGGAGCCTGTATCTGTCGGAATATCAGTAGCGTAAAGTTTTCCTGGAGCCTTAGACAGCGAAATTTTAGAGGGAGGGTTAATTAGCCCCTCGTCTCCGCAGCTGCAGAGGAACAGAAGAATAGCCATCAGCAGTCGGCGATCAGCAATCAGTAAAGAGAAAACCTTTGTTAAACGAGGGCCTCTTTTACTGACTGCTGAAAGGATTTTTTGAAAAAAAATCCGCCCTGACCGCTGATTGCTAATTCTCTGATAATTTTTCATTATTTCACCACACAGAATTTTCCGGTACTTTGGAACCCGTTTCCATCGGTTGCGCGGAAAAAGTATAACCCGGTACAGACCATTTCGCCGCGTGCGTTTGTGCAATCCCATTCGGATGCGTTGTTAAGTACTTTAATCAAGTTTCCAAAAGCGTCATAGATTTCAACGGTCAAGCCCTTCGGGTAGAAGGTCAGATGTTTTCCTTGTCCCGCATATAGTGGGTTAGGTGTAACTGTGACATTTCGATTCGCACTGCTCGCGACATAGTTGAAGGTTTGTCCCTGCCAGATTCGGGTGCCTGCCACGCCAGTCGGGGTCTGTCCACGAATCTTATAGAGGTAGATACCTGTCGGTGGAAATCCATTGGTGCGGAGTGTTCCGATCCATTTTGTTTCGGTTTCTTGTGTTAAAAAAACGGTATAATTGTCTCGATTAGGGTCTTCTACGATTAGGTGCGGTGCGCTTTGCAACGGTTGCGTGCTTTGGACTTCAACCTGCCATTCGCCCGTGCCGTGCGGCTGCGTATGGATAAAGAAGGCAGCTGCACTGCTTGTCGCGTCGAATCCGGGTACAATGCTATCTGGCGCGATACTCGGCGTGCCCATAATACCCATGGCGTTAACTGGCACAACGGCATAGTAATAGTGGATGTTTTCTGGATCAAAGAATACGCTATCGACATCAATATCCTGAAAGACAGTGGCATCTTCAAACCGTGTTTGCGTGGCATCCACGCGCCCGATAATCGCTATGTCATCTTCAGGGATGCCGTTGTCATCTCGGTCAGCGGCAGCGATGACTTCATTAGTATTCTGAAAGGGTTGCGGAACATCTGTTTCGCTTAGTTGTTCATAGTGTTTCCTGACGATTGCGATTTCCCGTATATCCGTTGGGTTGTCAACATTCCATGTTACTATGGGTCCACTACTGCCTTGCGTGACGTGTACGTTGGAAAGTGTCCCTGTCGGTGGTGCGCCTGCGGTATAACTGACAGCCCCGCCGGAAGTGCCGCCGGGGATTATGACTTGTTCGACATCGGGATGCATGTTGATCAGAACGAGGACAATCTCCCGAATATCGCCACCGAAATCTTTGAATGTCATCTGTGCTTCTTGGGAACGTTGATAGGTAAACGCCTCCTTAATTTCGGTGGTGCCGTTTCTTTTTTTGACAACAAATTTGGCAGCCCACCCGCGCAACCCCGTAAATGTGTGTCTGTCTAACTCGCCTTGAATTCTTGTTCGGTCCGTATGGGTCAGGTTGCTCATGTTTATAGGTGCGAGGTCTGCGCCATCGATTTTGATGGCAAACTCTGGCACAACGCCTGCGGGTTTGAAGACAATATACCTTGACGCGAAATGCTCAGGCATGGCTTCAGAATTGAAATCGGCACGAATTGGATAACTATCATAAACATCGTTTGGGTGGATAGCGACGGGAGGGAAACGGTGTGCAAACTTGTAGCCGGGCATATCGGTTGCCGTATTGGCGCGGCTGTGTGTGAAATAGTTCCATACCGTGAAGGTCTTGAACGCTTCAGCGAGTGTGGTACCGTGATTCGTAAAGACATCGTAGAAGTTCCCCATCTCTCGATAACTGCCATCGGTGGAGTCTCCATAGAACTGCCGGATAATATCGTATCCGAATCGTTCCGCCATATACAACGCCCAAATAACAGAACCGTATTCGTGGTCGCCGACGCGACTTTCAAGGGAGATGTCTGGGATCAGAAACCAACGTCGGAGTTGATGGATGTAGTAGTTATAAGCATCGGTTTCGTTGGGTTCATCTGGATCGGGGAGCGTGTCGCCATCGTCAATGCGTCCACCATCGTAAGTCATAACTTCTATCCACGTTGCGGAGGCTTCCATGAACCATGTCGGCATATAGGCATTATATCCGAACTGGACTCCATGTAGAAATTCGTGGGTGCAGGTTGTTTGAAGATAGCGAATTCCCTCGGCTTTTCCGACGTAATCGTAGATACGGGAATTAATCATGAAGTAGGGAGCGACGGTTAGCGCGGTAGATAAGACGCGTCCTTCAAACCAATCTGCTGTCGCGATGCCGAGTGCGGGGAAAGTAAAGAGATAGACATCATATTTGTGATCGCCGCCGTTCTGTGCTGCCCAAAAATCGCTGTAGGGGGCCTTAAACCCCATCAAGTCGATTTGGACGTGATAGGCGCGTTCCATCGCATCGGCACAAAGATCAATATAATCCGGAACACCGTTACGTGGATGAAAATCTTCGAGCGGTGGTGCATGCGGTCCGACGCGTGTGTAATGGAGTCTGAAGTGTGGTGTGGTAAATTTTTCTGGTAGTTCTATCTCGCCGAAGAAACTGCCGGGGAGTCCGGGTCGTAGGAAAATCGGCTTGAGCTCCTGCCGATATATCGCGGGTAAGTTGTGCCAATTCTTGGCGAGGGTGACAAAACTGTCGGTTACGCATTCCGTGACCTCGTTTGCGGTGTAACTCGGTTTGAGGTTGGTGAATTGTCGAGCCGTTTGGATTGCGCTTTGGAGTTCAGGATCCGGTGGAAGTGCGTGTGCAATGGATAAACATGTTATAAAAAGGACAACGAAGGCAATAAACAACGATTTCATATTTTTATATTTTTAATTATAGGGTTTCCGCGCGGTCTTTTCGACTATATTTGACAGTCCTTGTATGTTCGACACCAATGTATATTATATCCTGTTTTGGGCTCATGTGCCAGAGAACTTTAAGCGAAACGGGTCGGTTTTCCATCAAGACTGGTGTGGTTGGTCTCTTTCCAATATGCTTCTACCCCCTCTTCGCCTTTCTTAGTTGCCCATGCGTTCAACTGTTCCCGTTCACCGGCGTAGTCGTAAAGCGGTACAGCCATTCCACAGGAGGTTTGCACGAGGTCAACGGTGAGATCAAAGATTTGCCTTGCCCCAGGAAGTGGACGGAAAAGTGGGAAGAGTAGCTGCCATTCGGCATCGTCTTTGTGGATGGCTCTTGCGGTGCCGTAGAGGCGAAGGATTAAGGGGTTATCCTCAAATGCGGTAAACATAAGGGTCATCCGAGGGTTCTCTTGAACGTGCGCGGCGGTTTCATTACCGCTTCCTGTTACGTTTAACCAAGCGATGCGGTTTGGATCAAGGACACGTAGGGAATCCATACCTTTTGGCGATAGGTTGATTCTACTGTCGGCAGTTGCGGTTGCCACA
>JAAXHL010000072.1 GCA_012270865.1 Candidatus Poribacteria bacterium
TCTTAACTTATAACTTATAACTTATAACTTATAACTATTAACCAATAACGACTCTTCACAGGATCCCATATTTATCATAAACCTCGCGCAGCGTCGCACCGGCAAGGAGTTCCTCTCGGGTACGATTCTCGCCGCTCACCTTTTCCAATGCGGCTTCTACGACAGCCGTTTCCACCGACTGGGGAACAACAACGACACCATCGGCATCACCGAACACAATATCCCCCGGATTAACCGTAACACCACCGCATTCGATCGGAACGTTGTAAGCAACGACATCACCGCGTCCGTTAGAATCAACAGGCGACAAACCCGTCGTAAACACCGGGAACCCCATCGCTAAAATCTGTTTAGCATCTCGGATAAAACCATCGATGACAGCACCGCGCGCACCCCGCGCACGTGCCGCCGTTGAAAGGAGTTCACCCCAGAAACAGATACGCGTACTCCCGTTCGTCGAGCAAACAAGAACGTCGTCTTGTTTGAGGCTATCCACCGCCGCGATTTCCTGCTGATACGGTTCATCCGGAATCTCATAGACCTCTACACACAACACAGGCATCGCGCGCCCCACCACGACCGTCCCCGGATGAAGCGGACGAATGGTATGTCGCAGTGCCTGTTCGCGGTAACCAGCCGCATCCAGCGCATCCGAAATCACTGCAGCGTATAACTGTTCTTCCATCAGGTCAAACAGTTCCGTGTCGTTGTCCCATACTCCATTGTTTTCAGCTTCCATAGTTAATTGCCTCTCATAACCTGCAGTTTCCAGGACGGTTTTTCTACGAAAAACATTTCAGTTTTCAGAAAGAGACTTTAGAGCTATCCAAAACCTCTTGTAACTGTTAACTGACAACTGTTAACTGACAACGATTAAAAATAATTTTCGTAGCCTACTTCTTGAAGACGCGCCGCCTTCTCAGCAACACCGTCACTCAATTTCGCTTTATATGCCAACAACTTTTCTTCCAATTCAGGGAACTGAAGTGCCAAAATCTGGACAGCAAACAAGCCAGCATTCCGCGCACCACCCGAACCGATTGCCATCGTTCCGACAGGAATCCCCGGAGGCATCTGGACTGTTGCGTAAAGCGCGTCAACACCGTTGAGCGGTCCGCCATCAATCGGGACACCAATAACCGGCAGCGTCGTGTGCGCAGCGATGACACCCGCAAGATGCGCCGCACGTCCGGCACCAGCGATGATAACCTTCCCGCCTTCCGCCTTAATTCTTTTTGTCCACGTCAACGTCCGTTCCGGCGAACGGTGCGCAGATGAGATCGTTATCTCGAACGGAACCTCAAATTCCTCTAAAACTTTTGCGGCTTCTGCCATCTTCTCTAAGTCGGAATCACTTCCCATGACAATACCGACAAGCGCAGTTTTTTGTTCCTGTAGCGACATATCTATATCTGTACCTCTCGTTTGAATGGCTATCGGCTTTCAGCAATCAATAAAGAAATGTTTGAATTATAGTAGATATTGGAATTACTTATACACCTGTTTCTTACCAGAACAGCGTTTGTAGTAGGGCAATTCATTGCCCGTCGCTTCAAAATGTGTGCAAATAATTACAGGCACTGCTATAATCAAAAATCTCTTAACTGACAACTGAAAACTGATAACCGATAACTATTGATAAATAATATGTGAATTTCTCTCAATAATCAACGGTTCGGGACCTCCGGACGGAAAGTTCGATGCCCACTCGTTCGGATCGTAATCGCGCGTAACGAAACAGGCGCGATGCACCGGAACCGCATGATTCAGTCCGATTCGCGTCGCCATCTTGACACACCCATCGTAAAACGGGAATTCACCCTCCGTCGGATGGTTCGTCAGGAAACCGATGTCCGGTTTGTGTGCAGCGACCGCCGAAATCAAAGCGTCCTGCTCCGCGAAATTATTGATCGGATCGCCGCTGAAATAGAGCACTACGCCGTTACTAACAATCACATATCCTAAGTGCGTGACATCGGGGGGTGCTATATCGGCAGAAGCATCACCGTCCGGCGGTTTCGCATAGACAGCGTGTACCGTGAGACCCTTGAGCGTCACCGATTCTCCAGCGCGAATTTCCGAGATATGCGCTGAAGCGACATCCGTTTCTGCCGAGATTTGACGCGTACTCTCTTCGGGACCAACGAACTGCGTCGCATCAGAAGTTTCCCAAATCCGGCGTATAGACTCCGGACAAGTATGGTCTCCGTGGGCATGCGTTAGGAGAACAAAATCGGTCGGAAGTGCCGATTCATCAAGCGGTGGTTCCGTATGAATAAAACGATCCGCCGGACGTTCCCGCGGAAAATAAGGGTCAATTTGAACAATCGTACCAGCCGAATCCTTCAAAGCAAAACTGCTCTGTTCAAACCAATGAACAGCAACAGCACCTTCTGGTACCTCTAAATCAACAAGTGGATGCATATTCGTTCCTTTTTGAATTATCTAACAATTATCAGTCAGTCACCCGCTTGTAGCGGCTACTTTTCGTTTCACTGCTACAACACACCTCTCAACTGAAAACTGAAAGATTTTTTCGCAGAAAAAATCGTACCGAAAACTGATAACCAGAACGCTGACGGCTTACTCTTCTGAATGCCGACTGCTGACGGCTGCCTGCTTCTTATAATAGAGATAAACCGCCAACACACCTGCGATAGATCCAAGCGCATCCGCCACCCAATCTGCAAGCGTAGCGAACCTACCCGGAACGAAACTCTGATGCCATTCATCACTCGCACCGTAAAGAATAGAGAGCACCGCTGCGGCAAGCCATATATGTTTTGATGGCACTATCGAAGGTCTCGCTTTCACAAACGCCCACGCCAGTAATATACCGAGTATGGCGTATTCGATGAAATGGTAAAGTTTATCAATCGTCAGCCACTCAAATTTCGGCAGCGGCAGCTGCTCCTGCTTCATAGACGAGACCGCAAAAATAAGAGCCATATACAAGAGAGACGGCACCCAATTTCTTAATTTTCCTTGCGGTTCGATAGGGTTCGTCTGGGATTTCACGCTCGTCTCCGTAGACCCGCCTTCCACTTCGTTTCAGGCTTCGTGTTTTTTAAATTTTTCGCAATACTTGCTTTTTGGAGTTATCGGCTTAGAGCGTCAAGGATCGCGTCTACATCGTAGACACAGCCGCCCCATGTGCCACCACCAACAGATTGCAACGCTGCCCAGAGTCGCGTGTCATCTGGTAACGCTTCATCAGACGATAGGTCCGATCTCGGTTGTCGTTCCGCCAACACACGTTCACCGACTGCTGCACCGAACGCCTCGCTACCGTGTCCGACCAGATCAATACGCCCTATCAATTGCCGAGTATCAACCTCGATCTGGATGACATCACCATCAAGCACCTTACCGATAGGCCCCCCAGCGAGTGCTTCCGGTCCGACGTGCCCGATGCATGCTCCCGTTGAGACACCAGAGAACCGCGCATCCGTGATTAAGGCGACGTTTTTACCGAACGAAAGGTGTTTCAACGCTGCTGTTATCTGATAAACTTCCTCCATACCTGTGCCTTGCGGGCCACGGCAGCACAGCACCATGATGTCCCCCGGTTGGATGCTATCTTCTCCTTGACCTTTAAGCGTCTGTATTGCGTCAGACTCTCGGACGAAAACGCGGGCAGGTCCCGTCATCCGATATACACCATCGGCATCTACAACACTCGGATCAATAGCCGTACTTTTGATAACAGACCCTTCCGGTGCGAGGTTACCGCGCGGGAACGTAACCGTACTCGTCAATCCCGCCGCCTTCGCAGCATCTGGACTTAGAATCACCGCGTCAGGAGCGATATTATCCTGTTCTTCCAGAATTTCGCGGACGCGCGCCCGTCGTTCAGAGGCTGCCCACCAATCGAGGTTACGACCCAATGTTTCACCCGTCGCCGTTAGCACATCTTCGTCGAGGCATCCGAGTTCACGCAGATGGAGCATCACCTCCGGCACACCACCAGCAAGGAAAACCCGGATCGTCGGATGTCCAACCGGCCCATTCGGTAAAACATCAACAAGACGCGGCACATTCTGGTTCACCGCCACCCAATCGTCTACTGTCGGACGTTCGAGGCCCGCAGCGTGTGCAATCGCCGGAATATGCAGCAGCAGATTCGTCGAACCGCCGAACGCCGCATGTACAACCATAGCATTCCGAATCGCCGCCGGTGTCACGATGTCCTTTACAGCCAACCCATTTGCCGCTAAGTTCACAACAGCACGCGCCGAACGGAGTCCCATATCCGACCAGATATTCTGACCGGACGGTGCTAACGCCGTATGCGTTAAACTCAATCCCAACGCCTCGCCGACGACCTGTGATGTCGCTGCAGTTCCGAGGAATTGGCAACCGCCACCCGGTGTCGCACAAGCACGGCACCCCATATCCGCAGCATCTTGCAGGCTAATCTCGCCGTGCGCAAAACGCGCACCAATCGTCTGGATTTTCCCAGCATCTTCACCCGTCGTCGGTGGCAGTGTCACACCCCCCGGAACAAGGACAGCCGGTAAATCCCGCATCGAAGAGAGTGCCATCATCATCGCGGGTAAACCTTTATCGCAAGTCGCAACACCGACAACGCCTTTCCGAGTCGGTAGAGAACGGATGAGTCGGCGGAAAATCTGTGCCGCATCGTTACGGTAGGCGAGACTGTCCATCATACCGACAGTGCCTTGTGTCCGTCCGTCGCACGGATCGGAACAGTAACCCGCGAACGGGATCGCCGCAAGCGCTTTCAACTCGTATGCAACCGCCTGCATCAGCAGCCCGACCTCCCAATGTCCCGTATGATACCCCAGCGCGATGGGACTACCGTCAGGCGCACGGATACCGCCTTGTGTGCTGAGAATCAGGAACTCCTCGCGTCGGAGTTCCGTCGGTGCCCACCCCATTGCAGTGTTGTGACTCAAGCCAAAAATATCGCCACTCGGTCGGTTGAGGAGCATCTCCGCCGTCAACGGCAGACTACCTTCAGCACCCGCCGCGTGCGTCTCAATATCATAGATACCATCATCACCCGTTTCTAAAATATCAGAATAGCCAATCGGTTTTGCCATTATTAGTTTTCATTTCCTCCTATTCAAACAACCGTGCAACTGGACACGTAAACCCTTCAACGACATCTTCACCCGTCAACGTGTCTTCACAACTCAGCAGCGTGAAATCTGTTTCAGAACGATAGATCATTACCGTCTTCGCAATCGGTTCAATAATCCAAACAAGCCGAGTTCCCGCTTTCAGGTAGGCGAGTGCCTTTTCGGTAACATCATAGTGTTTGTCCGTTGGCGACACGATCTCAATAGCGAGATCAGGAGCCAAGGGAAATCCTTTTAATTTATCTTCCGACAACCGTTCCGTCGAAACAAACCCAATATCAGGTTTTACTACCCGATCACCTAATTGAAATGTTGTTTCTACAATATATAAACGCCCCAAATCATTTTCACGCACGTGTGATGCTAAAAGAAAATGGACGTTAGACCCTATTTCACCATGAACAATCGCAGCAGCTGCCATCGGCACTAATTCTCCTTTTACATATTCATAACCCTCTAAATCGTTTTCAAGAAACTCCTCCATCGTCATAGTCGTATGTGTAGGAGAGGTTTCTAACCCCGATTCCTTAATAACTTCAGGGTTCGCTTGAGAATTAAACATCAGTTTCCACCTCCGTGCCGCGTCTATTTCTTAGGGTTAGAAGTTAAAAGAAAGGGTTCCGTTGGCAGTACCTGAACCCTCTTAACTTATAACCTACTACTTATAACCTATAACTATAGACCGTGCTGCGTAATAAGTTTTACAACCTCAACTCTACCGGCTTTCACCTCCGCCTCGTCCGCTTCAATTTGTAGCATACCGAGTATACCTTGGGTTACCAGCCAGTTCAGTTTTGCACCCTCTATCGCTGTACTACCCGTATTATTCCGAAGGTTGACATCCGCGCCTTTCTCCAGAAGAAGTTTCACTGTCTCAACGCGTCCGAGAAACGCCGATGTATGCAGCGCTGTTGAACCGTCACGGCTTTTTGCATTGACATCAGCCCCGTGTTCAAGAAGCAGTGCGACAACTTCTGTATGCCCCATCAGCGCAGCAGTCGCCAACAGTATGCTACCAGATTGTGGGTCCATCGTATTCGGATCCGCACCATCTGCTAACGCCTGTTTCATCGTCGCCAGATCACCGGTGAACGCCGCACCTGATAACGCCTGCGGTTCGGACGTGCCAGTTCCGCTGAACGTCCCTTCGATCTCAAAGAGCTCCGCAATTTCTTCCCGACCCGTTTTCATGACTGCGATATCTGATTCCTCGACAGCGACACCTATCATACCGGCAATAAAAGTTGTCGTGCGCCAGTCGAGATTCAAAGCATCTATCGGTGTCGCGCCATCGTTATTGCGCGCCCGTAGGTCCGCCCCGTTTTCGACAAGAAGTTTTGCGACTTCCGTTCTGCCGAACGTTACGGCACCGTGCAACGGTGTACTGCCGTTGTCATCTTTTATATTCACATCGGCACCGTTTTCGAGAAGGAGGCGAGCCGCTTCGGTCTGCCCATAGACAGCACTCCAAACCAACGGAGATACGTTCAGATAGTCGTCCGGTGCGTTCACATCTTCACCTTCGGCAATATAACGCTTCATCGCCGACAGATCGCCGATGCGTGCGGCGTACCATAACCCCTCTTCAGGCAATTGGATAAACTGCTGCATGGCTTCTCTGCCAAATTCACCCGGCTTAATAACGAATGGCGGATGTGGTCTCTTACGCCAGATCGGCATTCCATCGGCAATCTCATCCAATATTTCGCTTTTCCGGGTCCTGATAAAGTCACGGACCTTCGCAATTTCATCCTCAAAAGTCTGGCTTTCACCCCAACCGCCCCATCGATCTTCCCGAACAACACGTTGCTCTCGTAATAGATGCGGAGTAATCAGTTCAGAAACCCTGTCCAATTCTGCTAACAATTCCACTTCATTCCAATGCGCCTTAAGAAGTTCCGTCATCGTTTTCGCATACCGTTCACGACCCGCTTCAAGTTGATAGAGCCTGTACGCAATCAAGCCTTGTGTCTTCACCGAGATCGGCGTCCGCGAATTCTTCTGGAAGTCGAGCATACTATACTTCATGAACAGCGAATCCGCACCCCACGGCAAGAAATGAAACTTGTCCGTCTCCGGGTTCAGATAAACAAAGAAATTGTTAGTATTCCCAGAATAACCATCCCAGAAACCGAGGAGACTCTCCACCGCCCAAAATCGATAGAAACTCTCTAAATCAACGAATTCACCGATGGCTGCTTCTGTCACCTTACTATCTGCCAGCACATCAATTAGCGCGATGATTCTCTCCCTACCGAGTCCATCGTCGCCGCGTTTGTGTTCAAAACTGTTCTCCCACGCCTTATTAAAATCGACGACAGTACCTTCGTAAAGCGTGCCTTCATCATTTCCGAAAGCGCGTTTCAACATCGGTTTACGGGCACTTTCGACATGCGAATATATCCCCAAACTTTTACCGTTCACGGTTACCTTCGCATACGCGCACCGCGGTGCAGGCGATCCTATCGCATTAAACAACGCATATCCCATAAATTGACTCACCTGACTTATATCTTGTTTGTTGTTATTTAACGTCAGGTTTCTCAATCCTTCAATCTCAGCCGCTTTGTCGATATGATTCAATTTAATCTTCAGAGAAGGCCGTGTATTGCTTTGTGAACCGATGAACCCTTTTTTCCGGATCCCGACTTTTGGAAACACCACACCGTCAATACTTACGCTCGCATCAACATAAGTATAGGGGTGTTCTGGCGGTTCAAACTGTCGGGATTCCCTCAGTGCCTCAAAGAAATTTCGAGACTGAAACCGAATCGTATTCCAATCCCGCTCCGAAACCGTGATCTGCACATCTATGACCCGATCCGTCGGGAAGATGTCGTCTAATGTAAGTTCTTCTGCACGACTATGAACAGAAACCCCAAAACAGAGCACTGTTACCAAGCATATTATCCATTTTGTCATGTTTTTTTCCCTATGAGTCCGTAGGTTAAGTTAAGCGGTAGAGAGAAATTCAACGCTTACAACATAAGTGATTTTATTCTTTCAAGACACCTGAGCACATCTAAACATTAGCGAAACCCAACGCATCATTTGCATATTTTTCGGATAAACAACCGTCAAACGAAAAACCGAAATACCGAATCGCTATGTCTATAGTCTAACACATTTCGATTTTTTATGCCTACCTATTTTCAACGGAATTGGTATCATAAACAGAACTTACGCAACCCCCTCATGCCCAGGCCCGGTAGGTTCGGTTTGCAACCGAACCGGATCCTACACAGAAACCTTGAAGACTTCAAAACCCTCTTCAGTCGCGTAGCGACGGCATGTTTATAGCAGCGTCGTTTTATAACTCTTTGGTTTCCCTGTAAGGGGTTTTGCTGGGATGTTTCTTCAGCATGTTTATATCTATAGTTCCTAAAATGCCACGAAAAATCACTAAATTGACACCTATGGTGCGACTTTCAAACCGAACCAATTTGGCATGTTATAGCAAAGCCCATAATTATTTAAACACATCAAATCGAAGTAATTCCCATCTTATTCCCCCCTGATAAGGGGGGTTAGGGGGGTTATCTTCGGACAAGTGTTCATTTATTT
>JAAXHL010000084.1 GCA_012270865.1 Candidatus Poribacteria bacterium
TGGAGGAGCCAGTAGACATCTGTGGATGAATACCGGAGTTGGTTGTGTGCTGAATGTCTGCTTACACCATCAAGTGTCAACTTTATGGCATCAATGACTTCGCTGAGTGTATAAGACTTATCCTCTGGCACATGAATATCATTCATTTGTTTACGCCTCTGCTATTTTAACGGTGGGCATTCGTTCAGGTTGGGCATCAAAGGTGTGGATAGTGTCGGCTGCGTTTCGGATCTGGATCAGCTGCGATGCGATGCTGACCGCAATCTCTGGCACGGTTTTCGAGTTAATATCTAACCCGATCGGTGCGTAAACGCGTTCGAGCCGCTCTGTAGAAATCCCGGCTTCCATCAAATCGTCGAATATCAGCTTAATCTTTCGGCGGCTGCCTATCAAACCGATGTAACGGGCATCCGACTCAACGACACTGTGTAACGCTGATTCATCGTGCTGGTGTCCACGGGTGACAATCACGACATACGTTAGCGGCGTAATCGGGTAATTTTGGAGTTCGGTTGCGATATCGCCGATGATAATTTCGTCTGCTTCAGGCAACCGTTCCTCGGAGGCGAAGTCGGCGCGGTCGTCAACAATAGCGATGTCAAAATCTAACCAGCTGCCGAGATGACAGAGTGCCTGACCGACGTGACCGGCACCAGCAATGAGCAAAGTTGGACGCGGTTGCAACGGTTCCAAAAAGACTGCAGCTGTCTCGTTCTCACGAAACAGGCTTGCTCGGTTTTTTTCAAGGACTCCGGCGGTTTCTGCTTCAATCGCGGCTTCTAACGCCGAATCGCCCAATGTCCCGATCCGTTCGCCGGTGGTCGCGAAGATCATTTTCATACCGACATCGACACCGTGCTTTTCGCTACTCACCACTGTTGCACAGACGAGCGGTGTTTTTTCAGCATTCAATGTTTGGAGTCGTTCAAACATTTCGGCTTCCGCTTCGGTCTGCGGTAGATCGATGAAGATTTTCATGTTTCCGCCACAGATGAGTCCGTCGTCCCAACCGTAGTCGCTATCCAGTTGAAACTCAAGGAGCCGTGGTACCCCACCCTGCATCAACCCTATCGCTTGTCGGCGTGCCTCCGCTTCAACACAACCACCACCAAGCGTGCCGATGTTCCGCAAATTGGGAAGAATGAGCAGCTTTGACCCCGGTTTTTGTGGGGTTGAGCC
>JAAXHL010000159.1:0-795 GCA_012270865.1 Candidatus Poribacteria bacterium
TTTATTTATGAACCACCCTCAAATAATCGGCATCCGCGTATCGTCCCAGACGGACGAGGTTACCTCTAACCGCAAGGTATAATTAAAAAATGCTGACCAAAGACCTGCTCCAATATAAGACTAAAAAGGGGCAAATATTGCCACAGTTTGTGAATCCAACCGATAATCAGTTATTGGCAATTGCTGAGCAATTGATCGCCGTTTTTGAAGCGTCCCCAGACACACCACGTGCGACGCTTTTGGAGTCCAGTAAGCAGATTATCGATAGCACACCGGGAGCACCCATCGTCAAACGTGGACTCGAAAAACTCCTGTTAGACCGGACAGAATTTGATACTGCCCCCAACGAAGAACTGATTGCGTTCCGGCACAAACTCTTTACAGAGACGAGCCGTCTGCTTTCAGAGAAACAGTTTCGGGACTACGCAGATTATCGACGCGAAGTGTCTCGGATAATGACAGACGAATCCTCTACAGAGGAGGTGGAGTTAAGTGCCAAACTCTATGCGGATTTACCGAGTTGCCAACCGGTTTTGACATTCAACACGCTTTCTGCTGAACGCTTACTCCACCGCTACAACGCCGCGCAAGTGCAAGGGCTGCTGCTTCATTGCAACACGCTCACGCTAAAACTCGCCGATTCCATGACAGCCGAACTCCGTCAGTTGTTCAAATACCTCAGATTTAACCAACTCCTCTCCACAATCCGAAAAGAAGAAGAACTGTATCAGATCACGGTAGACGGACCGCTGAATCTCTTTTACAAAACAAAGCGGTACGGCATGAATCTGGCGA
>JAAXHL010000159.1:832-1306 GCA_012270865.1 Candidatus Poribacteria bacterium
GGTATTAAGCCGATCTCACAACAGTTCCTCGCTTACATCCCTGAAGACATCCAACTTTTTCAGAAGATGCTTGAAAATAAAACCGACGACTGGCAGATCCGTCCCGGAAGCCAATTCCTTCCGTTGGCAGGCGACTTCTACTGCTTCCCAGACTATCAACTCGTCCACAAAAGCGGTGTAGAGACTGCCATTGAGTTATTCCATCCATGGCATCAAGGACATCTCATTGCTCGACTTAACACGCTCGCCGACCATCCTGATGTGTCCCTTATCCTCGGTGTCTCAAAGGAATTAGAGAAAAATCCTTTGATTGCGGAGGCACTTGAGAATTCCACGTATTTCTCAAAGTTCGGTTTTACGTTCCGAGATGTTCCAACGATGCGTTCCTTGCTCCCAATTTTGAACTCGCTTGTGTAGGATAGTGTTAAAATGTGAAATTCTATAATTTCTAAAGTTTGGACAATTTTAAGAATT
>JAAXHL010000223.1 GCA_012270865.1 Candidatus Poribacteria bacterium
TACCCTTGACATTTAAACTTATAACATATACCATAAATTAAAAGTCTACAGATTACCCCTAATTCATAGCGAGTGTGCCTTTGAACAGAGAACTATTGCGACGGGTTACCAAATTCGGCTTACCAACGGTCCTGGCAGTCGTCATAGCCTACTTCCTCCTAAAAGAGATTGACCTCCAACAGATACCAAAAACCTTGAGCCGATTGTCTATAGAGGCACTCTTCATCGGGTTCGCATGCTACTGTTTACTGGTCTTAGCGAAAGCCTTACGGTTCCGAGCACTGCTTGATCTGGAGGTTAGCGTCTATCACCTCTTTCCAATCTTGGCACTGCATACCTTTTGGGGCAATATCCTCCCGATGCGGACAGGGGATGTCTCTTATGTCTATCTGATGCAACGTCGTCAGAAGGTAGACGCAACACAAGGAATCGCTTCGCTGCTGGTGGCGAGTCTGATTGATCTGATATTACTGATAGGTTTAGTGATTGCGACCGTTTGGCTCCTGCGGAATGAACTCCCGAATTCGTTCACAGTGACGCTCCTGTATCTCTTGCTCCTGCTAATAGGAAGTGCTTTGATTACAGTTTTCGTCCTCGTTTCCGTAGCACCAAACGTCTGTATGAAATTCGCCGACCGATGCGCGAGTCCGCTATTACGTTTTGAAAAGCGACCTATTTCGTGGGGAGTTAACAAAGGATTGGCAGTCCTTCAAGAACTGACGGCGTTCCGATCAAATCAACGGTTTCTGGAGGTATGGACCTACTCCTTAGCGTGCCTCGTGATCCGTTTCGGATTTCAGTGCTATCTCGTTGTCGAAATGGGTGTTGATGTCCCGATGCTTCAGGTGTTATTCGCACTCGCATTTACCAACGTTTTTAACCTGTTACCTATCCAAACAATTGGCAACTTCGGGACAACGGAATTTCCGTTCGTCTGGTTGCTAACACATTTCGGCACATCGGTAGAGGTCGCCACTGTTACTGGCTTTAGCCTGCACATTCTGATTCTACTTTACTGTCTACCTTTAGGTCTGTACGGGTTCTTCAGAAAACCGAAGGAGTCATAAAATATGAGAATAATCGATCCGCATGTTCACGTTTGGAAAAACGATCCCCAGTTTCCGTGGGCACCAGAGACAACAAATCCACCCACGGACGACGCTACAGCGGAGACGCTGTTGGAATTGATGGCAGCAAACGGCGTTGAAAAAACCGTCCTCGTTCAAGTCATCCACTACCGGTG
>JAAXHL010000195.1:0-2697 GCA_012270865.1 Candidatus Poribacteria bacterium
CCGAGTGCATGCAGCGCATCAGCAGCAATACCTGCCGTCCGGTGCACATCAAACCCTATCTCAGGGTGCTGATGAATATCACGTCGAATAGCGACAACATCGTTAAAATGATGGCGACACTGTTCAAAAATTAAATCCTTCTGCATTAAAACCAATTTTCCTCTTAAAGTCCCCCTGATAAGGGGGATTTAGGGGGTTTCTTCAATACGTTTAAACCCTTTATGAGACGCACTGTAAATTAAAACGTTAACGTCCGTCGCAAAATGCTCCGGTGTCCCTGCTCATTTTCCAGACGATAAATAATAGTATAAACCCCCGACATCTCCTGAAATATCGCCTGATTAATCGCCGGTGCAAATTCTACTTTCGTTGAACCGTCATCGGGAATCGTCTTTTCTTCTGTAAAAGGACCGTAGCATCTTTCACCCAAAGGGTTAAGCACCTTCCACGTCAAAGTCAGTCGCTTCGGACGCGGCGGATTATTAATATGGACAGTGATGTTATCGTCCATCTGTCCATTTTCAAAACGCAATGTGCCTAACTTGGAGAACAGTTTTACCGTCAACGCTAACGGCGGCACGTATTCAAGATGACCTCTACCCGGAATTGCACGCCACGTACCCCCCGTTGCCAATGCGATCTGTCGGATCGGCAGATAATCAATCCCAATCACATCCACACGCACCTTTTCGCGCTGTAGGGTCTCAATAACCGTGTCCAAACTATAAGCAGACCGTCCATTGTAGTCAGCATCATGAAAAGCACCATCGCTCGCCAGGATAATGAAGCGTTGTGCCCCTTTACGAAACTTCGTCCCTTTCACCGCGTCCATGAGTCCATCTAAACCTGCCTCTGCGATGTCCCCACCGCCATCAACACCGATCTTGGCAAGCCAATTCTTGAAATCACCAAGATCATCAGCGCGTCCGTATACTTTCGTTTTATCCGTGAACGTCACCAGTCCAAAAGTAACGTCGTGTCCGTCCCATTCCATAGCCTCAAATAGGAAATCGACATACGCCCGGATACCTCGGATGTTATCGACCATACTTCCGGTTTCATCAAGCACAAAAACAATATCGACCTTCCTCGCCGTACTCGCCGCAGCGATTGTCCGAGCAATTTCCTGCATCATATAGACAAAAGCACCCCCTACACTGCCACCGGAACCTCCACCGCCACCCCAACTATTCCCCATACTCGTGGCGCGAAGCGCATCGCCGCGTTCGCTACCGTAATGAATTTTTGGGGCATCAATTGTAGGCGAAGAGCCAGAACCGTCTAAGGTAGTATCCGCCGCTAAACCAATAGGCTTCATTTCGCCTTGCGGTGCTACGTAATCCGCTTTCGATGCCGATGGCAGTGTTGCTACCGGTTGATCAACCGAATTCAGTGTCAGACGGTTTTCGGCAGTATACTCCGAAAGTTTTCCCGCGATAGCGTTTGGTTGTGAGAGTCCACTTCCGATCTGCCCTGCGCGCTTTGAACGCTCTTGTCCGCGTGCCTCGGATTTCGGCAAATCTGCTGAGTCTTGCGCCGTCATTTGCCAAGTTGTGTTTAAACCCGCTGTCGGTTTCGGGGGCGCGGGGGGTTTAACTTCTTGGACGATCTCAGGTGGGGCAGGTTCAGGAGACGCGGCAGGCGCAACAAAAACAGGCGGTTTAACAATCGGAGGTGGCTTGACCTGCGTTACCCAGCTGATTATGCCGTCATAGAACCCATCGTCGGAAACCGGTTTCGGCACCAACCACCACACGACCAGCAATAACACAGCGTGGATAAGAAGCGAGTATACAAAATATGGGGATGCCGTTTTTCGTCTTAACATCTCTTCTCTCCTCCTGCTTTAGGCGACTACAAATGAAACTCCACGACATCTCCATCATACACGACATCATTCCGACTCACAGATTGCCCATCGTGCCATTCAGGTCCCCATATCCGTGCAAACTTAAATTCCTCAAAATCTTTGTGTAGACCCATAGCAGCATCAAGAACAGTCGAACCGATAGGAAGCACAATCGGGTCATCGCGTTCTACCGCCTTACCAGGTGCTTTCGGATAGACACGCAAGATATCTAATGCCTTGTAGAATGCTTGAAATAAGGTGTCTTTACCGTCCTCTGTTTCGGCAGAAACCGGATAGATTTGAAACGTCTCACCATAGAATTCTTTGAGTATCTCCAACCGCTCATCCGCGCCTACTGCATCCAACTGGTTCGCTACGATCAGATGTCCATTTTCTGGTGGCTCTCTGTCTGCTTCGTTCAGGAGTGCCATCACCATGTCCAGATCGTCTAATAGGTTATCACTCGCAAGACTTACCACCGGTAGCGCGATATCGGCGTTTCGAGTCAGCGTTAACAAGGTCGACGAAATGAAATCCTGCATGATAGAGGGTGTGTCAATGAGCTGAAATTGGACATTCTCATAACGGAGCATCCCGACCAACGGCGCAGTCGTCGTGTAAGGTGTTGATGACACCTCCGGCTTAGCGTTCGTGAACTTCGTGAGTATCTGCGACTTCCCGGCATTCGGCGGTCCCAAAAGCACGATCTGTCCTGCCCCCTGTTTCGGAATATGTTCGCTATAACTCCTTTTCCCAGATCCTTTCCCCTTCTCCGCCGGTGCCCTTTTGTGCGCAGCAATACGGCGACGGATATCCGAAACCACCTTTTCTGAGCCTTTGTGTTTCGG
>JAAXHL010000195.1:2716-5312 GCA_012270865.1 Candidatus Poribacteria bacterium
TAGTAGGTCGGGGGTAAATTTGCTGGCATTTTCTCGTCCACTTCTATCGTCGTGCGTTGAGGTTTACACACATCGGTCTGGCAATGAACACTAACGCTGTTTACAATCGGACTGAAATCTGTTAAAATGAACACAACTCTTAAATAGGATACTAAATTTCTCCGCTCATGTCAAGGCAATTAAGGCATCCTTCCAAAAAACATACGCTTCTTCTTCTTTTATGTATTTCGCTGTCTGTTATGGCAGAAGATAACAATACGCTTCCACCTCGCGGTGATACGCTGCTCACACTCGTACAATCCGATGCGCTTGAAGCACAAGTAGTCGCGCTACAAGACAACATCAATCCCGGAAACTCCCGCGCTTACCGGACCCGCAACGCACACCACCGGGAAGCGACCGAAAACGCTGTACGGTACATTAAAAATCAGTTTCGTCGTTCCCCGCGTCTACAGATCAGTGAACAGGTTTTTGGCGGTATTCGGAACGTCACGGCTGTTTTACCGCCTCGGTTGGGGTCAACCAGCAATCGTATTTTTATCGTATGTGCCCATTACGACACACAAGCCATGCGTGAACCGAATTGGAATCCGTTAGTGTCTACTGCCCCCGGGGCAAATGATAACGGCACAGGTGTCGCAGCGATGCTGGAGATCGCGAACTTCCTAAGCCGTTATGAATACGACCATGAGTTAAGGTTTATCGCCTTAGGTGGCGAAGAACTCGGTTTCCTCGGCAGTCGGAACTATGTTCAAAGTGTATTGAATCCGGTGGAACCTGACGATAAAACTGATACTGTTCCGACCCGTGATAACATCGTCTCTGTTTTTAACTTAGATATGTTCGGTTTCAATTGGAAAAGCGATCTCGTTGAAATCGTTGCCAATAACGATTCCGCTTGGATCAGCCGCGCACTCATCATCGCAAACGGATGGTACGGTGTCGGCTTGAAAATCCGCCGCACACAAGACGAATTCATCGATATCTCTTCCCATAAACCGTTCTGGGACAACGGATACAACGCTGTCACTCTAACGGAGAGTTCAACACCGTGGCGCGATTCCCAAAATTACGATGCCAATCCCTTCTATCACACCGCTGCGGATACCGCCGATAAAGTGAACTTCGGCTTGGTAAGAAAAGTGACACAACTCGTACTTGTTACAATAGATAGCCTGCTCACGGACATGTTCAATCCAACCCGACAGATACCCCAAGTGACGTTGGAACTCCCACCGACGACACAAGAGAGTGAGTTAACAATTAACGGAACATTCCATTCAGACTTCCCAATCGATATCGTTGTCCATCCGAGCCAGACGGAGGCAGTGCTACACCGAGACACACAAACCTATACGGCAAAGGTACCCTTGAAGACCGGAGAGAACACACTCCGAGTGATCGCGCGATACCCACTCGGTGCCGTCTCAGTTGCGCAGTCTGTAATCTTGACGCAAGCCTTCGCGTGGACAGACGTAGTCGTTTTTCCGAACCCCGCACGTTCAGGCGGTTTAACCGAATTCCGAGTCGAGGCAAATACGGAAATAACTGAGATGCACATCCTAATCTATGATGCCCACGGTAACCTCATAAAACGGATTGAAGGGGTCGCGGATCGGCTCAATCAAACAATCTGGCGGACTTGGTGGAATCAGCAAACCTCTTATGGGTTAGCCGTATCTCCGGGGATTTATGTATGTCATATTTCGGTCGTCTCAAAAGGCGAGACATTTACATATCTGGAGAAGTTAGCAATCCTGCGGTGACGGGTAGGTCCTCATAGGTAGTGTTACATTATAGCACAATCTTGGTTTAGAGAGTGGTCTAAATTTCCGATGGCAGTACAAATACTTGAAAACCGAAAACTGAATGGCTCTGAGGGAATACTTTGACAAATTTCTAATAACTATGTTAAAATTAAAATAGACTGCACATAAATAAAGGTGGCTTATTATTCTCGGTGTTTTATTCCGCATTTAGGCTAAAGGGGAGATCTGATGAAAAAAAATATTTATGTCCGCTTCAGTTTGCTAATTTTCCTTGTCAGTGCAAGCATGATAATATCTGCGTGTGGCAGCGCGAAACCGCAACTTACAGATGTTGAAATACTAAGCTCCATCGAGAAAGCGTTTGTGAACGTCGCAAAGCAGAGCAAACCCGCTATTGTGAGTGTGGTTGCACTTCGCAAAACAGAAGATGGCAAAACTCGCAGACAGGAAGGTTCTGGATTCATCTTTCGGAAGGACGGTTATATCCTTACAAACGAGCATGTGGTACAAGACGCAACAACTATCGCTATTCAACTGTTCGATGGAACCGAATTCGACGCAGAATTAGATGGCAGAATTGACCGCAATACAGATATCGCAGTCTTAAAAATTGACGCAAAAAAGGAGCTCCCAGTACTGCCATTGGCGAATTCGGATAAGGTCCAAGTTGGACAATTCGCTATCGCGATCGGGAACCCATTTCGACTCGATTACACGGTAACAATCGGTACCGTCAGCGGAAAAGGACGTTCATTTCTTCCCGACGTCGGTCTTGTTCGATATCAGGATTTTATCCAAACGGATGCCTGGATTAATGTCGGAAATAG
>JAAXHL010000147.1 GCA_012270865.1 Candidatus Poribacteria bacterium
CAACTTAGATGTGACAGAACACTAGGACTTACGCATGCTGCTCTTTTGTAGCACAAACTTCTTAGTTTGTGGCAGGAGACCGTTGTGTTTTCCGAAAATTCTCATCTAACAGAACGGGCCGCAGTCAAAATTGCGTAAGTCCTGTTATCTATGACATAAATATTTTATAGTAAAATCCGAAAATAAGTTTACACTTTCCATATCAACTTTAAGAAAACCCGGTTCGTAGTTGCGCAATTTTGCGGCGTACCCGCCCAAATGCGAGGTGCATTATTGCGCTCTTATAGGTTCACAGTTTGCACTACCATACGAGTGTATAAGTAATTACGGACTGCACTATAATGTTAGTATCATTAAAATTATGTCTGATAACTATATTTACGATACAGCCGACAGGCTGATTCGCAGCCTGTCGCTCGGTTTCAACCCGCAGGTTGCTATTGATGGAGGATAATGAGGTTTTATTATGCACACTCAGATTAAAAATAGTTTTTTGTTTTACACGTTTACGTTGTTCTTATGCTTTAATTCCTTTTTCCTAATTAACAGTGCTGCACAAGTCGGCGATGGACCCACTACCAGATCCGCCAGTGAGGACTATACATTTGAGACGATTGATGTTCCGGGTGTAGACTTTTTAGCGTTGACGGCGAGTAGCGACTTTGAGGATTATGCCGGCTACACGAAAAGTAGTGATGGCGAAAAGATGGTCGGTTTTACGCTCATTGATGATGTTTTTACGATCTACGATTTCCCCGGCTCGCAGAACACCTATTTCTTTGCACTCGGTAATGATGGGCGTGCTGCGGGATACTACGAAGATAGTGAGGGTTTGCACCACGGTGTTATCTTGGAAGAGGGTGAGTTGCGCCCATACGATTTCCGTGATGCTGTGCAAACAGAGATATACGGTATTTCTGACGCGACGGGAGTATTGACAGGGAATTGGATAGATGCTGCGGGTGTTCAGCGTGGATTTACAGGAGACACAAGCCTTGAGTTCCCCGGGGCAACAGCAACATTCGCCGATTTTGTCAACTCGGATGGTAATTTGTTCGGCAGCTACATAGATGCTGATGGGTTCTTTCAAGAATACGCGTATTCCTCGGATGGCAGGTATGTCGCTTTCGAGCTCACAAATGCAGAAAATCTTGAATTCTTTTATGTACATGGTGTTAACGATGCCTTAGTAAGGATCGCCCGCGGTAAAGTGTTCGGCGATGTCATTCGCACTTATCTTGGTACATTTACTGACGGTCTGCGTGAATTGAAGGTCCCGGACAGCGTCAGCACACAGGGTTATAATATCAATCAGGACGGCTCTGTTGTCGGGTTCTATGACACACCCGATGGTCGGAGACACGGGTTTATCGCCAACCCCACTGAAGTCGTTAATCAACCCGTTTTTGAAATCACCGGTTTCAACTATACTTACGAGAGTATTGATGTTCCGGGCGTAGATTTTTTAGCGTTGACGGCGAGCTC
>JAAXHL010000053.1 GCA_012270865.1 Candidatus Poribacteria bacterium
CAACGGAGATAGATGTCTGCCATCAGTTCCACTTCTGCGCCGATGGCATCGCGTGCAGCGTGTATCATCTCCACGTTTTGTGCGAATCCACTTTCACCTTCAGTGATTCCGTTCCGAAGTGGTAGCTTGCAAGCAGCGAACCCGTTTTCCGCATAATAGCCGACATCGGCACCCGTCGCGTAGGCAGGAATTTTAAGGCGCGGCGTATCTGTCACAAGACTATAGACAGGTGCGTCTACAATCTTCCCACACAAATCAACGAGTGCGAGTTCTATGCCGCTTAGTGCATAAATTACCAAGCCGCGCCGTCCGTAAATTGAGGTGATATGATAGAGGTGTTCCCATATTTCCTCAACATCAAGCGGATCGCGACCGTGGACAAAATGTTGGAGATGTTTCTCAATAATCAGCGCACCGGCAAGTCCGCCACCGCCGAGACCGTATCCTTTTAATCCCTTATCGGTCGTTATTTCTACGATTAATGCCCCCGCTTGCGTTGCGAAGGGGCCACGCCAATCAACATGTGCTGTTTGTGAAGTCGGTTTCTGCCACTGTCCTTTAGCAAAGCCGAGACTCGGCATCGCGCGCGGGTTCAGATTAACGTGCCATGTTTGAATTCCGACGACAGTATGCCGAGTTTTCGCATGTGTTTTCCATGTAGCCGTGAGTTTATTTTCTTGGGAATGCATAACATAATTCCTTCTAAAGTTTCGCCGCAATCAGTTAGCAGTGCAGTTTGCGATTGTGATAGGTCACGATGGCAACGCGAAATAACCGATGCCTGTAAACATCCCGACAATCATCCATAACGCCACCATCACATACTCACCGAAAATTAAGCCGAAGGCGACTGGTCGAATTTTCCGATACGTTGAAGCACCACCAAACTTAAGTGCCATGTATTTAATGAACCACCCAATTAGAATTGACGACCAGAGGTGAAACGGCGGATACGTCGCACCGAGCAGGTAACCGATCGGATGCAGGGACCACCAGACGAAGTTCTGCCGCATCCAGAGCATGAAGCCTGTGAACCCGGCACCCGCAATCATACTGTAGACCTCATCCCATTTTGTTTCAATAGGAAATTGGATGAGACT
>JAAXHL010000221.1 GCA_012270865.1 Candidatus Poribacteria bacterium
TTTATGAAACACCCTCAATTAATTATGGGCTTTACTATAATCAGAAATCTCTTGTTCCTGATGGTTTCCGACGGTTTCCGATGGTTTCCAACAGCCAATTAGCGTAAATTTTAAAATTAAAAAGACATCCTAAAGCAACAAAATAAGGAGAGCACACCAACGCAGGTGGACCGTTTTCGCTGCTATCCGTTTATGCCATAATTCACCACAGGAAGAATCACAAAACGTTATGAAAAAGACGACCATTTTTTTCGCCATACTCTTTACCTTTGCGACTCTCCCGATACTGGTTGCGATAGGTCAAACACATTCAGAGCCGCCGTTACAAGTTCTTACAATGACGGCAGATACCTTCTCCGCACGCTTCGTCCTGCCAGAACTCAAAATTAAAACACGACCTCCCACCACTGACGGTAACCCCGAAGACGGATTAACCGAAATACATTTTGCAGGTGCCGATTGGACACTCGACATAGGCAAACCGCGTCTACCGATTTACACACAACGCATTGGGATTCCAACGACCGGAACACCCGTTGTTACAGTTATTCAAGCGCGTTCAGAAATCAAAACTGTTGAAAATGTCCGTATCACGCCTGACGACCCGATTCTCCCGACGCTCGATGCTACAGGTTCCCCGCAAATTTCGCAAGGATTCTACCCGACACAACTCGTAGAGATCATCCCAGGCGGCTTCGTACGAGACCAACGTATCGGCAGCTTACAGATCAACCCCGTCCAATACAACCCAGCAACCAAACAGTTAAAAATCTTCGCCGCTGTAACGTTTCAAGTGCATTTCCCGACCTCTCCGGTCACCGGAGCCATCGGCAGTGCCGCCGCTATTCCGACTGCACCCACCTCTTTCCGAGAATCATCACGCGTTTTCGAGAATCTATTCAAAGGTACATTGTGGAATTATGAACAAGCGAAACCGTGGCGAAAACGACCCCGAACACCTTACGGAACCACAAACGAATACTATGCCCCCAGCTCACCCACATTAATAACCGCCAACACACGCCGTTTTAAAATCCCTATCATCAGAACAGACATGTATCGGATTACCTATAACAATATTAGAACTTATGCCCGCATTGACCCAGAAACTATTGATCTTGACACAGTTCGATTGGAAAGCGGCGGACAGAAACAAGGTGTCCATATCTTTGATGAAAACGGAAACAATACGCTCGACCCTGGCGATCAACTCGTCTTCTACGGACGCGCATTAGCAGACAACAAATTTACCGACGAAAATATTTACTGGCTACGATTCGGTTTGCACGGAGAACCCGCCGCCGGTTTTGAAGCATCTCGCGTCGAAGTCCGAGACGCAGCACCGAAAGCGCAAAACCCACCGATACCGAAAGCTTTTTTAACACGCATGCGCTCCGAAGATAACAGGCATCATGATGTTTTGGAAGCCAGCGACATCAAATCTGAACTCGCAGACCACTATTTCGGGGTCGCCTTCCGGGGTGACAACTCTGACGCAAGCGAAAAGAATTTTCCGGTATATCCCAGAGATATTCCAGGCGCAATACCGCGGGATACAATCAAGCGACACGCTAAACTTCGTATCAAATTCCAAGGCGCATCCTATAAAGCAAATGCCGGACACGAAGCACGTATCATCTTCAACAACATTCAACTCGGTAGATCCGAAGAATGGAGACGACAAGCCTCCCAAATCGCAACCCGGGACATCCCATATACGCATCTCCATCATGATGTCACCAACCTCATGCGTATCGAGTGCCTCGATAACAACGGTACACCCGCGGGTTCCTACGATTTCTATCTCGATTGGTACGAAATCGACTACTGGCGGAACTTTCAGGCAGACAACAACCGTCTCGAATTTAACACCGATACGGAACCCCGCTACCGCGGCGAAGTCCAATATCAGGTCGGAAACATCGCCGATGAAACTATAGACATATACCAAATCGATGAAAACGGCATTAACAGCAAACTTACAGGCGGAACTATCTCTCCAGCAGGTGTCAGACATCAAATTCTCTTCGAAGATACCGTCAACCGACACAGACGGTATTTTGTAATAGGGCGCACCCGCTATCGAAGCATCAACGCCCTCGTTCCAACACCACCGACTTCGTTGAAAAACCCCAGCAACCAAGTCGACTATATCTTCATCACACATCCCGACTTCGCCGAAAGTCTTACCCCACTCGTCGAATTCCGAAGTTCACAAGACTTAAAAACGCTCGTTGTTGACATCAACGACATCTACGACGAATTTAGTGACGGACTTTTCAATCCATTTGCTATCCAGAAGTTTCTACGGTACGCCTATCACAACTATCAGCGGCCCGCACCTACTTACGTACTTCTCGTTGGTGATGCACATTACGACTACAAAAACGCCACAACTGAAATCTACAGCAACTATGATCTCTATCCGAATTTCGTGCCGACATACCACGGCTGGGCACCTGCAAGCGGCGAAACCGCCATGGACCAACGCTTCGTCAACATCAGCGGTGATGATGTCCTGCCCGATATGCTCATCGGACGACTCGCCGTACAAACACCCGAAGCACTCACAACCATGATCGAAAAGATTATCGACTACGAGGAAAACCCTAAAATCGGGTTGTGGCAAGGCACGCTCATTCAGGTCGCTGATAACGAGATTGACAACACATCCGATATAATTTTTGAGAATTCCCGGAACGAACTCATACAAGAGGTTATACCCGTCGGATATAACACCCGCGAAATCTATCTCCGAAAAATTAAAAGTCCTGAGGACACCCGCCTAAACATTATCTCTGCTATCAATAGAGGCGCACTCGTCCTCGAATACGCCGGACACGGTGGAAGCCAAACCTGGGCAGATGAGTCCATTTTTCGTATTGAAGATGCCGCCGGACTACGGAACCGATACCTACCATTTATTGTTACAACCACCTGCCTCAACGGACAATTCGATAAACCACAACAATTCGGAAACTTCTGCCTCAGTGAACAATTTCTACTCGGGAGATACGGTGCCATCGCAACCCTTTCAGCAACACGATTAACCTATGGATCAGCAAACGCAGCGTTCGATACCGACCTCTTTGAAGCACTTTTTCGGCTCCCGCCAACGTCTCCAGAATTAATAACAAGCAATGCCGCCTTACAACCAACAATCGGATACATCGTTGCCGATGCCAAAATCAGTTTCATCACTCGGATCCGAAACCCGACCTGGATCCCTGGTGCCGAACAATACACACTTTTCGGGGACCCCGCTTCTCGCTTCGCGCGTCCGCAACTTAACGTAAAGGTCGAACTCGAACGCCTCGCACTCAACGATACACACAAAATTGTTATCAACGCAAACGAAATCGGAGTCCTCCGAGATTCTGGAATCGGAGACCCAGAAGGACTGACTTTTGACCGCACAGCCGATTTCAGCACCGAAGACCTTACAGCTTTCGCAGCTTTCGCAAACAATTTTGATGACAACCTCCGCAACGACCTCACGCGACAAGCAGGCGGCAGAGCCTGGCAGGGAGAATACGGCACAATTCGCATTGATATTCCCAATAACGCAATACCCGGCGCCGGCTTCGCACGCATCTTTGCACACGACGATACGCGCGCCGCTGTCGGCGGAACACGATTCTGGATCGATACACCCGTCGTACACGACATTCGCGAAACACTTGATACCAAAATCACCGACACCCTTAATATCAGTGTCCTCGTCCTTGACGACAAAGGACCCGGCGGCATACGAGACATCAGCATTCTATGGGACGATACGGCGACCTTTGAAGACAGGACGACTCCCTTGGTACCCGCACAGACACCACTCGGTGATGTCCCGCTCGGTGGACAGTGGTACGAACTCGCAACACCTATCCAACTCCCCAAAGGCGGACGGCAGATACGCTACATCATTCTCATCACCGACAACAACGGACACCATGTCGCTATACCCGCGGAAAACCAACGCTACGTCGTCAGAGTCCCCGAGGGTGCCAATATCGCGATCGGCACCGACGAAACCGACCGGGCACCTATTCAATATATTTTCGATGAAGACCGGAACGGCTATCAACTCGTAGCAGAATTAATTAATGACGGTGAGCGTCCCGTGCTCGCTGATATTGAAGTCGTATTTGCTAAAGGAGACCTTGATGCTGATGGCAATCTCATCATTGACGAAGATGCCGACATTATCGGGACCGTAACCCTCAAATCCACAGACTGGGTGGAAGGAACTTATGTGTGGCAACGCGCAACAGCTATCCTCAACCTGAACGCACCGCTTGAAACAGGCATCCACAGAATTTATGTCCTCGCCGACCCAGATGACCCGGATATTGATGACAAAATCGACGGCAATGTTGAAGAAGCGCGGAAATCCGACAACAAATACCACATCTCTTTAGTCATCAACGATTTTAACTATCGATCAGAAGAAGAACTGCTGGCTTTTAGTTTAGACAGAGTCTTTGACATCCATTTCCCCACAGACGCGCTTGAAACCCAGACACAAAACCCAGCCGGTATCCCACTCGCTGTTACCTCACAATCGCCTGCCGAACCGACACAACCCGACCTCCAATTCGCGCCGATCCCACGTGTCGCCGCACTCCGACGAGGACTCACACGACAAGATGAAGCCGTCGCCCAATACTACGAACCCGCATTCCGAACAGGCACCACAGCACTCGAAAAACCCGCAACACTCAAATTTCGTTTCGATGTCAGCGCTCTCGAAGACATTGTACACAAAGAAACCCAAATTCCACGGAACAACCCCGCATTTGAATATGAACTTACACAACTCGCAAACCAATTAGCAATCTATGCACGGCAAAAAATCCATCAGCAAGAGAACATCCCTTCATCAGAAACCTCTTTGACAAACGCCAACAATCAGCAGCAGACAACTACTCCGGCTCCCGAAAGATATTTGTTCGCATGGCGACGTTTAACATCGCAAATTGACTATACCCCAGAAGGCGACTTCCGCCTCGAAAACTACGTCACACCCACACAGTTAGAAAATGCCAGCCAACAGATATTAGATACCGACGCAATCCGTATCAATCCGAATCTTACACCCGCAGCAACTTGGGTTATCACTTTCCTTGATGACAGTGAATACGAGGTGTTTTTCAAACGGAAAGGAGACTCGACAGTCCAAAAAATTGATCGGCTCGGACAACTCGATAACCCATTTAGGGAGGACGTGTTCGGCTTAGAAATACGGATTCCGCGGCAAGAAAATCCGTCTCCCGATGTCAACTATGCCTTTGAATTTGGCGATGTCTTCGCTTTTGAAACCGACTACGATAATGAAGGAGATATCGTTCTGACACAGATATGGAACACCAATCACGGGAACGGAAAGGCAACCGTGGATCACAAACTCGGAGCCAAAGAAGAATTTGAAACAGGCGACTGGTACATCTTTTTCTCTAACGCCGACTACTATGAACTTCGGGACACGTCCAACGAACCCTCATATTTCCCAAACGGAATCAAAATCCGAGGAAGAATCAACGAACCCTTTTTCCTCACACACCTCGGATTTGAAGTACTCGTCAACGCCGGCTCCGAAGACTTTCAATTCGGCGATAAGATCAAATTCAGTACCGCTCGCGTCGCAACAATTACATCTGAAGTCACTGAACTTACACAGTTCGCTCTCATGCGTAGCACCGACACCGAACCACCTACCTTCAACCTCTGGGTAGACGGGCTTCAACCCCAGACCGGGAGCGTCATTTCACCCAGACCTGAAATCGCTATCGTTCTACAGGATACAAACGGGATTGATACGGAATTCCTTACCTTTGAAAAACGGAAGGACGATGGACCCTTTGAACCTATCACCGATTACGAACTTCGCATGCAAGGCGGACTCGAAATAGTACCCATCGACTATCAACCCATCCTTTTCCCAGGGGAATATACCTTCAACATCGCGGCACAAGATTTCGATGGGAACACCATCGGGGGCAATGACGGGGTTGTTAGTTATAGATTCTTTGTCATTGAAGCACCGGATATCACACCACCTACCATTGACATACAAGTTACCACCCGCGGCACAGGCACAGCAAACGAAGCAATTGACGAATCCCTAACAGACGGAGCCGTTCTCACGGAACAACCCCACTTCACGATTAACCTCACCGACGATAGCGCACTTGACGAAACCACTTTTCAATTCAATTTCGGAAACCTATATGATACACCTACACTATTAGACACAAGCAGCTACACCAAAACTTTCGACCCCGCAGCACCCGCAAACGCCGCCATTACGTACGCTCCGGATCTCGCTAACGGCGAATATCAACTCCACATTACCGCTGCCGACACCAGTGAAAACATAGCGGAACACGTTGTATCCTTTACGTTAAATGAAAGCGTTACGCTCAGTGAAGTCTTCAATGTCCCGAACCCGATGGTTGACGCAAAGACGTTCTTCACCTACCAACTCGCACAGGCACCGGACAGCGTCACAATCAAAATTTACAGTGTTAATGGTAGACTTCTCAGGACGCTTGTCGATGCCAGTGCAAATCGCGGCACGAACGAAACGGGTTGGGATGGTAGAGATGAAACAGGCATACGGTGTGCCAACGGCGTGTATTTCTACCGCGTCATCGCACACACCGATGATGAAAGGATAGAACAGATCGGGAAACTCGCCATCCTACGGTAACAGTACCGGTAGGAGCGAGCTGCGCTCGCGATTCCACATTTAATAGGACTTACGCATGCTGCTCTTTTGTAGCACAAACTTCATAGTTTGTGGCAGGAGACCGCTTTTGT
>JAAXHL010000003.1:0-269 GCA_012270865.1 Candidatus Poribacteria bacterium
ATCTTCGGACAAGTGTTCATTTATTTCCGGATTTTACTATAATAGCACACGGCAACCGATGCCTACCTCGCCTTCAAGGCACCCCATGTCGTTGTCAATTTACCAACAACATCCACAGTCAGGATGTCCCGCGCGTTCATGATCTTTTCTACCTCTTCCGCCGTCAACGCGCGATCATAGACGACCAACTCATCAAGTAAGCCTTCATAGAGGTTAGCACCATTGTTCGTATCCGGTCTGCCTCCGATTTCGATGTTATTATCGTTCCA
>JAAXHL010000003.1:303-81985 GCA_012270865.1 Candidatus Poribacteria bacterium
CGGTTTTAAACCTAAATTCGGCAGTGAAACCGTCGTATCAACATCCGCACCGTTAAACGGTCCCATCTTTTCCTGACCAGAATTGATATACCAGTACAACCCCTCACCGCTACCGAGCCCAAATTCGACATTATCGTCACTGTTACCCGATTTGTCGTAAAAGATGTTCCCATAGACGTGTCCATTGCCGAGTGCGACATCCGATATTTCAAAAGGATATATCCAAACCGCAACGGTCAGATGCTCCACATAGAGTTCGCTCTGTCCACCCGGATCCATGATTAGAGCAGGCCCGCCAGAGAATTCTATCGCACCGCCGACTTTACCATCAGCAACAAACTCCGCACTATCATGGAGTACCGCCTCAAAACCCTTCGGACCGACATCCCTCGCCACATCACCTTTACCTTCATTGAACGGCAAGTAAAAATGCATACCATCCGTCACTTGTGCCGTCCCACTGAGCGTCGCAACACAAAAAGCAAAAACCGTAAAAACCAAGAAAAGCCTTTTCATCTTTTACTCCTTTTTATCATGTTTCAGCGATTAAAAATGCGCAAAAGTGCCGTAATCAGCGTCCCCATTTTAATACACGCATAGATTCCCGTCAAGAAAAACCCACATACCCACAGGACTATTTAGTTCTCGGTTTTTTCGTCCAATTTTGAACACCCAGGGCCGGTAGGTGCGGTTTGGAACCGCACCGGGACTGAAAAGAAAATTCAGAAATTTAGAAAATCTGATGATTTGTTTAAAACTAAATCACCCTGACATACCCAGCAGAGGTATTGAGTTTTAAATTTCACTCTATCTGTGCGAACATACTTCCCCAATAGAAACCAGCTACGCTCGCGATATTAACAAAAACGTGAGTTTGATAAATACTTGAGGCAGACACATTTGCTCTTAAAGTCCCCCTGATAAGGGGGATTTAGGGGGTTGTATTCCTAAAAATCGCAGCTTTTTCAGGGAATATATTGTTTTTTGCTCAATTTGCGTCCACCTCGGAAACCCCTAATATTTTTCAAACTGGCGTTAACAAAAACCGTTTAAATCTGTAACCGATCCTCAGACCTAACGTTTATATTCTCACACATGTAGACATGTAGACATATAAACATGTGAACATGTAAACAGGGACGGAAGCGTAAGTGAAAATTGAGGTGATTAACATGGAAACAACTCCCAAACCGACCGCGATGGTGCCGCCATCTCGTCAAGGGAAAAAAATGATTTCGGGACATTTCGATAAGGATGTGCATCGGCAGTTGAAAGTACTCGCCTTGGAGAAGGAAACGAGTATCCAAAACCTGTTGAGCCAAGCGTTGAACGCGCTCTTCGAGCGGAACAACATGCCGCCGATAGCGTAAACCTATTCCGGGAGGTTATGATGATTTCAAACGCGGATTGGAGAATCTTAGAAAAAACGAATCGGATGCTCGCGCTGAACCGGGAAGCACTCAGACGCGCACGCGCAACCGAAGATAAACATACCATCAAGATGGCTGAAATGAGGTATTTCCAAGCATTACAAAGCGTTATTGCCTCAACCCAAAACGCGGTCGCACAGTTTACAATCTCAAAGTAACGTGGTTAGGCTCCGGACTTTTCTCTCTGCTTTCAGTCGCGATAAGAGGAACAACATCTATATTGCTGTTCCTCTTACACTTTTAATGTTTACGGTATCTCTGATAGAAAACGGAACACGATGTAGGATAGGGATGTGCGCACTGGGTACGGACGTTTGCTTCTTCTAAATTTCTATTCTGCTCACTATTTTTTCTGCCAAAATTTTGAAGTCCCAACGAGCAGCGTCAACTGCTGCGGCGTGGCTACCGAAGGCTCCATCTGCTGTAGTAAGATGAAAGATCGGTTTACGATTCTCTTGTGCCATCGGTACTAAACTTCGGTAGTGTTTGACAGTCGCAAGTGCGTTTTCAGGGTCCTCTTCTGGAGTGGCAGCGTAGGGACCTGATTTGTTTTCTAGCAAGTTTCGGGCATATTCTTCAGGCATCCGGTTAACCCATTTATCATACGCCTTGACCGGACGTCCTAAACGAACGCTATGCTGCTGAACCACATAACCAATTGGTTTAATCAATCCATCAGGTATAGGTAACTCGGAGACAGGGTTGCGGCTGCATCTGTCCTTCCAACCCTTTCGCCAGCGATGTAGTGTTGGACCTAGATTTCGCAGACCTTGAAGCGAGAAAAGGTCTGCTCCAAGTGGAACAATAACGTAATCAGTGGCAACTAATACCGCTCTGTTCAAGGCACCTAAGTTAGGCCCCACGTCTACTAGGACAATGTCGGATTGTTGATCTTTCGCTGCTTTTTGCAAGATTCGCCACAGTGCCGAAATCACGCGAAAGGCACGAGGGAGACCGTCCATGCACTGTGGCCATTGGGTTGAGAGTTCATCTTCAGTCGAAGATAATGTGAGATCTCCTACAATGAGGTTCAGTTTCGGTGTTACATGTTCTAAGTGAGCTGTTTCAATATCTCCAGTTCCATCTAAGAGTGGTTGAAGGGCACTATAGATAGTTTTTCTTTCCCCATTAGTAGGCCATAGGACTTCTAGGCGTTCTTCATTGATAAACATACTCGTCAGGTTAGCCTGTGGATCAAGGTCACAGGCTAACACTTGATAACCGAGGTCGGACAGCATCCATGTTAGATGATAAACAAGCGAGGTCTTTCCGACTCCGCCTTTATTATTAAAAAAGGTTAGAACTGGAACAGACATTGTTACGTAGTCTCCGGTTTATGTGCTGACTTTATTATCGCTTGCACATAATTATCAAAGATTTCAAATTCTGGTTCAGGATGACCAGATTCGCGTAGTAGTCTCCTTGCTATAATTATACCAACCCCAAAACGCTGTACATAACCAAGAATTCTCATCGCTTCCGCCAGATTTGGATTGCGATAATCAGTAAACCTCGGATCCCCGAAATTCCCAGCGGTAACTGTTCCATAAGCACCACCAGGGCTTAAAACTTCAATTCGATCATTATACCAATAGACTCGAACCGGAGCGTTTGTCGCTTCGTAAGTTCTATGCATAATTGCATTTCCAGTAATTTGTTGTACCGCTTCTATCGGATAAAGAGCAGTCCGCTTTTCGATAGGTCCGGACGTGATATCAACTGCAATACGATTATGCGCCCTTAGTTTATCATCTAAGCGGCGGATCTGGTCTGGAATCGCCCCGCGTATGGCTTCATTGTCAAGAATTTCATCCGTTAGTTCGCTTCCACCAATTTTGAGAAATTGCACATAAGCCCCCGGTAGGAAATCCTGTGGGTTTTTGCCAAGCACAAGGATCCCCATAACAGTTGCAAACGGTTCATCAACTGAGGCAATCATTTTCGTCGCTGCCAAACGTTCTTTAAGCGTGCGCTCATTAACTGCCAATATGTCGGGATCAACAGCTTGTGCCAAATATTCGTGTTCAAAGTGAACTAAATTAAGATCGGATAAATCTGATGTCGGAATCGGTTGAAGGTCAAAAGGGATATCTTTATACCGACGCTTTTCGTTAAGAATCCGTTCATCTTGTGCGTTGGCGATGTCTCGACGCGGTCCAGTACGGATATGGATGGCCCCCTTGAATCGCACCGGCGGTGAATTGGAGGGTTCCACTTTAACCACAGCAACTTCTTTCCCTTCCAGTACACGCTTCTCTACTGTCAGCGTTGGTGGAGGCACAATATTTCCATCTGTTTTCATATCAGCCAACTGCAGGAGTAATTGATCTGTAACTGATAAACCCACAATAGTTCTGTTTTTTCTCACCCCGACGAAAACGAAACCGGGCTTTTCGTAGTTAGGCAAATCATTAGCAAAAGCACAGATAGCTTCTCTGATATCTTTTGGAGCATCGCCAGACAAAGATTCCTTAAACTCAACGCAATCAGCTTCATTGAACTCAATAACTTCTAGCAACCCTGCATCTGTGAAATACTGCATTTTGATCTCTCGTTAATTTACTGTGTGCCTCGTTTGTAACTTATTCCCAATAACTGACTACTGTGGATAATTAAGTATACGGGACACAGACGAATATTTCAAGGCTAATTTTTATGCACCGAGAAATCAATACAACACATGCACCCGATTCTTTCCGCGCACCGTCTCATCTGGCAACATCATCGGCACCTCAACAACAACGATAAACGCACCGTCCGCACTAATGGCGAGCGTATCATACGGCAACTGACCCTCTGTGCGATACGTATACAAGTATTTCGATAAACCGCCACCCGCCGCTGCCAAATCGAACACCGACACACCGTGAAGACTCTCGTTCGGATCCTGCGTCCGCTTAGAAACAGACAACGCAGCGTAGCGATCCTCAGCGTCAATCCGTAAACCCTGTGGCATATTCTCAAGCTGCCACTGCCAGACTTTCCCACCCGACCACGAATAGGCGAACAGCGTCATCCCATTCGGATGCGCTGCAGAGGGACGCTGCGCACCCTTACGGAGATGATACGGAATATACGTATCACCTGTAACAAAGAGAGCCACAGCATCCGTCGCACCGATCGTCCCAGAAGTCGCCACTATCGGGATACCACTCACCTCCAGAGGTGTCGTCAGATTCTCCTGCCATACCGCTTCCGGACTATCAACGGCAAAGATAAACGCGCGACCGTCATCCGTCGTTACATTGATAAATCGACCATCCGGAGACATACTAACACCTCGCCAAAACGTAACCTGTGAAAAATAGGGTGTCAACGGTTCAATGTCGGTCTGCCACCTTTCCACGCCATCTTCCACACTCAACACGGAAAGCCTCCCATTACCAGCACCGCTTTCATCAGCAGTATCCGCTTGTAAATTGTGCCCCGCATCCGTGATAAGCGCGACCGTTTTCCCATCAGCACCTACGTCAAACCAACGTACGATCCTTGAGACCGCGCCATCCCGAGGCCATTTCCAGATAACATCTCCGGTCTTGCCATCAAACCGATAGAGTTGCGATCTCTTCAGTGGTGTCCCGTTCTCTGTCCACGAATGCACACTTGCAACGATAAGATCACCATTAGCGAGTGTGTGCATACGCGATGGACCCGGATAACTAACCCACGCGTAGACACTGCCCGGATCGCTTGGTGTAGAGGTTTCGATGTCATCGGCAGTCCGATATTTCCAACGAAGCGTCGGTTTCTCGGTTGCAAGATCGTAGCAGTAGATAAACCCGTCAGCCGCCTGCTCTCCAACATAGAGCACCGTGCCGTCCCGATTAAACGCCATCCGCCTTACGTAGCCTTCTGAAATCCGAGTTTTCCAAAGCACTTCACCCGTGATGGGTTGAAGAACAGCCAGATGCCCGCTGTCCGTCGCAACCGCTAACCGCTCAGTCTGGGGTCCGTTGCCGTGTCCTAAAGCAATCGCAGTCGGTTTCGCAGGTTGTCGGAGATTCTCCATAAGCGACAAAAGTCCGTCCAATTCAACCGTACGGATGAGATACGATACCGGCTTGAGCGGCGCAGTCGCCGTTACCGTACTATCGTTCAAACGAAACTGATAATTTTGGTTCGGCTGCCATCTGAACCGCAACAATGCGCGATTGGCATCAAGCCGTTGAATCGTCAAGCCTTCGGCTAACTCGTGTGCCGTACCATCAGACACAGCCGCAACACCAATCTCTTTCTCCGAAAGACCGTCTCTGTGTTCGGTTTCAACAACCACACCTGTCCGAACCCAAGTGACACGCACATCGGCTGTCGCAATACCGATACACAACATTAAAAATAGACAGAAAAGATGAAAAATTTGAATTCGCTTCATGTTATGTTTCCTTAATACACTATAGGCAGGGTTACATGGAATTTAAGAATTTAAGTCGGTAATACATTAGTAGCCTCTTTCGGTAGGAGCGAGCTGCGCTCGCGATACACGAGCGCGTTCTAACAATGCTCGAAGCTGTCGGCTTTCGGTAGGAGCGAGCTGCGCTCGCGATCCCAAACGATTACTGCTATACACAATCGACGATAACCTAATCCGCCACACGCCAGAGTCCCCTCCCCAACCTCGCGCCCAGAAGCACACCGATAAACGTGTAGGCGAACCCTTCTATTAAGATTCGGAGGATAATATACCAATCGGCGTAGAAAAGCCGATAGAACAGCATCGAGAGTTGAAAATCGACATAGACAGCCACTGCGTCGCAGACCCCCAACACAACCGCCCATGCCAATATGCGCCGTCCGCGCACAAACAGAAACCCCGTTTCCAATAATAGAACACTCGTCCCCGTATAGACAATCGCCATCGGTGTAAAGAGTCCGAACGTAACACCGCTAAGAAGCAGCCGTACTGCCGAAACGAGTAAAATCACACCGCTCCCGCTGCTCTGCCGTTTAGCAGTCGCAACGTCCGTGTTACGCCTATCCCGGTAGATGTACCTCGTCCGCGCGCCTGCTGTCCCTTCAGGATTCCCACTAATATAGATTAACAACGCCGTCAGCAAAGCATAGTAGAGGGTCTCATTTATCAAACCCGTTAGGAGTACGGAAATCGGACCGAGAACAGCACGGATCAAATTCAGAAACAGCGTTGACGGCACCATCACGCCAACAAAAACCGTCGTGCCGAATAACGCGATAACAATGATCTGTTTCGTTGTAAATCGCGCAAAAATTCCCTTGTGAAACCGCAAGACAACCGCAAAACCGATACTACTGCATACAATCGCCAACAAACTGACAAGCAGCGCCTGCTGATTCGGAACGACTAAGTGTAACGGTCGTCTTTCGCGAAGGACGGTTGCATCGCTACCCCAGACCTTCACCGTAATGTCACGCTGATATGTTCCAGGGACCGCCTGTTCAGGCTTACCCTGCCTGATATACACCGGATGAAAATAGATCGGGAGCGGAATTTCTGTAACGACACCCGCCGGCAGACTCGCAAACGCAACACTCTGATTTATACCGCCGTTCGCTCTCTCTGGAGGTGCCAGAAACGGAACCGTCTCACCGTTATTTATATCTACATTACCCGACGATACAACCACATGAATCGTCGCCGCACCATCATTGCGGAGACGCACTGTCTGGTAGGTTGTCGGTTCAAAAGGGTTCGTCTGCGATGATCCGAACCCCCTAAAAAACGGACGAGCATAGGTGACGGTATCCGCTCGCTGCCTCGGATCCGCCGTGCCTGTAGCATCCGTAGGCATCACAATCGACGCTATAGAGAGGCGTTCAGCAATCTCTGGAATCGTTGCCACCTGCAGCGCAACCGTCGCCTGCTGTTCCCATACCTGACCATCACCCGTCGTAAAACGGACAGTGCCAGAAATTTCCTGTCCATCCGCCGCGTCTACCTCCGATGTCCTCAAAACCAACTCACGGTACCAGACCTCCGATGCCACCTTAAATACACCCGTAGTAGAGAGACACCTTTCGGCACCGATCATCTCGCTTTTCCAACCTTCTGGTAGCCGGACGGCTGTCAGGGTTGTCGGAAGACAGAGTTGGAGGTCAAACGTCGTCGGCACATTCCCATTTCTAACAAGAACCGTAGCTGTCATCTCGCTCTCTTGCAAAACGAGTGCCTTCTGATTACCCGCAAATGCTCCTTCTATATCTGACTCCGTTGCGGTGCCGTAAGGAATCGCGATGTCCAAGCTGCCCTGTGTGTACGAACGCGGCGCGGTTAGCGTCTGGCTATCAACCCTACCCGTCAATAAAACCGCTTCAAACCTGTAGGTCTCGCCTTCACGCCATTCAAAGTAGAGCGGCTCTATCTGTCGCGGCGGTGTCGGGAAATCGAGCTGTGCAACCCTCACGCCATCCGCGCTAAAAGCGTTCAGACGCTGTATCGGCGACGCTTCACCGAACCGCACCCGCGCACCCAACGAAAAGAACGTCACCTCCCACGATAACGACTCTTCTCGCGGGGTTGTCGCACAACCGACAAAAAAAATAAGCAGTAACAAGCACCAAAACTGCTTTCCACCGTTCCAACCTTCCACCGTTCCAACCTTCCTTTGTTTTCCAACCTTCCCATTTTCGATGCTTCCACCCTTCCACCCTTCCGCCCTTCCTTAAAAGTTGAAACCTGTTTCTCAATATTGTAGGACTTACGCATACTGCTCTTTGTAGCACAAACTGTTAGTTTGTATCCCGTAGCATAAACCGTTAGTTTGTGTTCCGTAGCACAAACCGTTAGTTTGTGTCCCGTAGCATAAACCGTTAGTTTGTATCCCGTAGCACAAACTGTTAGTTTGTGTCCCGTAGTTCGTAGGTTGGGTTGAACGGATACCACCAAAAACGTGAAAAACAATAGAAAAACCAACCCATTCCATAGTGTTCCATCAAACAAAATCGAGTGAAACCCAACACTCTTGTCGCTACCGAGACACTGACGGTATGAAGTTGGGTTTCACTGCATTCTTGATTAGACACGACAACAGGCTGGATTTGAGAAGTATCTGGGAACTCATTAGTTTTCTGAGTGCCGTTCAACCCAACCTACAGGATTAAATTGACACAGATGGTATTGCTTAAAACCGCACCAACGATTCCTAAATTACAACGCCTGACCAATCAACACCAGATCAAGGATATTGACGACTTCGTCCCCGTTAACATCAGCGACGATACCAACACCCCGATCACCGAAGAACCGAGCAGCGATGACCAGATCCGACATATTGACAATCCCATCATTATTTATATCCTCGCGACGTGGAATAACTTCTGCAAACGCAAGGATAGAAGCACCGGGACCCGCACGATACGTCTTCAAAAGCGACGCATCCATGACATCCATGACGCGGACGTAATCCTGTCCACCACCCCCCCAATCGGGTTGCGTGATATAAAGATGTCCGTTCGGCGCGAAAGTCAAACCACCACCGATAGGCGCGTCCGCATCGTTACTGAAGTTCGCAATCGTCCGATCTTCGTCGCGGATCCAGTCTCGTGCTACAATATCGTAGATGAGCAAACCCGGGTTCCGCCAACTGCCTTGCATGAACAACTGCTTCTCAGAATTAAGAGCAGCGGATCCAGGTGTGAACCCGAGTTTAATCGTTTCCGCAATCTCATCGGTCACCGCGTCAATTAGAACAAGGTATCCGGTAATGTCATTGTAATTGCCTGTCGATTTGACAATAACAGTCGATTCACCGTCATTGAGAATCTGCCCCGCGTTCGTCGGCACCGGAATAGATTCCAGAACCGTGTCTGTCGCTGTATCAATGACCGTGACAGTGCTCTGGTAATACGTAGTCATCCGTGCCTCCGGATCCCACTCCCATGCCGGATTCGAGACGTAGGCTTTGCCGTTGAGGAGCGTAATACCGGTCGGTTTGTTGAAGAAACCGGTGATAACCTTCGTTACACTACGATTCGGAATGTCAACGACATGTACCTCGTGTGCCGCTGCACAAGTAACGTACAACTTCTCATCATTGATAAAAATGATCTGCTGAGGTGTCGAACCCTCTTGAATCGGAATTTCACCAACGATCTCCCGGTCCTCTAAATTAACAATAAAAATGCTATCGCCGTTACTTTCAGCACCCGTAATAGGTAAATTAAAAGTCGGAATATAGGCGAGATGTCCTCGGATAGCGAGACCAACTGCCCGCCGCCGCTGAAGCACTTCATTACTGAAGTAGAGTACCTCGTTATCTATAGCCCGTCTTTCATTCGGTTCCATCAGATCAATGATTGAAAGCGATGCCGTAATCCCCAAATCCGGATGTGTCAAGGCATTTATGACAACCGCAAGGTCTTGAGCCTCTGTTTGTCCAAAAGCAGGACTCATGGTGAGTGTGAAAAGGATTGCACCTATAAGCAGGAACGAATAGCACAAAAAGTGCCGTTGAGAAACTTTTCTATATGCGCTGGCAAGCGGCGTCGCTAAAACTTTGTTCATTAAAACCTCCGTAATGAAACAAAAAACCCCTGCTTCCTCGGAAAGACAGGGGATACGGCGACACTCCCTATAATACGGATCCTGCAATTACGTCCAAAGACACCATACCGCAATCGGTACTTTTATACTTATGCTAACAGGATACTGCTGTGCGCTGTTCCACCGCTTTCCCGCGAAAGCAGATGCGTGAAACACGACTCAGGCAGGTCTCCTGACTTCCGATCTTTTCGCGTAGCTTGCAAGCCAAAACTCGCGCTACAAAAGTCCGCTGAACCTTCCCATCAGTGAATTGACAGTGGCTTCTTTTCAGCGGATATTTACGATCGTTCACAGTGGCGGGGCCGTGGCGGATTCTCACCGCGCTTCCCTATTCTCCGGTTCTCTCCGGCACCTGAACCGTTAATCTATTCAATTGTTAATACCTATATTATATCACGTTGTACTGTCTTTTGCAAATATTTTTTCAAATAAAAAATTTGACAACACAAAATAGATGTGGTACGATTGAAATCAAATATCATCCCAATTGCTACTTTACTTATCCAATTTTTCGCAAAAAAGTGTTATTATGACAGTCCAATGGAACAAAGACGAAACTAGGAACCGCGTTCTCACTGAAAACACGGCACAAGCCGTTTCCAAGTATCTGACCGATCAGGAGTCGAATCGTGCCAGGTGGCAGAATCGGTGGATCTGGGAACTTTTACAGAACGCACGTGATGCTTCAAAAACAAGCAATAACCGCCTCATCGTAAAAATTCAATACAATCCGGAAGAACTCGTCTTTTTACACAACGGAGGTGGGTTCACACCTGAACAGATAACCCATCTCATTTATCACGGATCAACGAAGATTGAGGATGAAGAAACAATAGGGAAATACGGCAGCGGCTTTTTGACAACCCACTTGTTGTCTCCAGAGGTAGTTATCTCGGGGCAGCTCCATGACGGCCAATGGTTTGACTTCCCTTTGGTGCGTAGACCTGATTCAGTACCTGCCCTTCGTGAGTCAATGGACGAAGCTTGGGAAAATTTCAGTCCATCTACGATACCACAAGCCCCTATGCTGGAAGGCTTTACCACCCGATTTGTATATCCTATCAAGGACGATAACGCGGCGAATGCAGTGAAGAGCGGAATTACAACGCTGAAACAATGCGCGCCGTACGTAGTTGTCTTTAATCAGGAATTCTCCAGCATTACCATTGAAGATCATCATGAAACTATTTGTTTTTAAGCCATCGAACCTTTGCAGTTAGATGTATCGGGAATCAAGGAAATCATAGTGACAGAAAGAACGAATGAAAATAATACGGAAATGAAATATCTTCTGGCACAAGGTGAAAAAACTTCTGTCACAGTTCCTCTAACATCAAATGACAACAATTTGGTATGTCTACCAATCGAAAATATACCAAAACTCTTTTTGGGTTTCCCTTTAGTGGGCACCGAAGACTTCAGTTTTCCCGCCGTTATCAATAGTTTGGATTTTACACCAACGGAGAATCGCAATGGTGTGTATCTTTGGCAAAGTGACAACGAAGCAAACCATAACAATCAAGCTATTATTGAAGAAGCCTGCGCATTGCTTGTTAGGCTTTTAACTTTTGTGGCAGCGTCCGGTTGGTGTAATGTGTATCGATTGGTGGAAATTCCTCCTATCGAAAAAAAGGATTGGCTGCATATAGAGCAGCTTAGGAACTGTCTAAAATCAAAACTCATTGACAAAATCCTCCAAACGCCTGCGGTTATCACTGCTACTGGTACTCGCCTATCCCCCCAAGATGCTATACTTCTTCGAGCGAAAAATGAAGCAGACATAGAGATTTTGTGGAACTTGGAGGAGAGTATAGAGGGAATACGTGAAAAATTGTCTAAGCAAGACGAAGCAATAGGATGGTGTCAAGCTGTCAAGAGCTGGACAAATGTATCTGAACACGTACCATCAATGTTAAGGAGTGGTGGGAGACTGGCATTGTTTGTAGAAGAAAAAAGTAGATATACTCAAGGGACCAACAAAGGAAGGGGCCATCTTGAAAATCTCCAGAAATTGCTCCGTCCAGATGTTTGTGCTATTGATTGGTTGAATCAACTCTATCAATTTCTCATGGATGACGGATTTGATAATGAAATTCGCATCCGTCGCTTTGTTCCTGACCAAGCGGGTTTCTTTCGTCTGCTGAATGAAACATCCCGTGATACTAACATAGACGAAGAGTTGAAGAACATTGCCGAGTTGCTGGGGTATTCTATCCGGCAGAGGCTACGGGATACCCGGCTTACTTCCTTAGTTCAAGAAACCGGAGCGGGAAATATGAATAACGAATTCGTTGTTTCGGATATTATTAGCCGGATCCGAAAACGTGCCGACGAGAATCCAGATAACTCCTTCAAGGACGCAAGTGTTCGCATGTTCGCGTGGATAGTTAATCGAGAAGACTATCCCCATTTACTAAACTTTCCTGTGTTTGCGGAAGATGGTGAATCTGGAAGCCCTTCTGTGCATTACTTGCCGAATCCCACACATCATACCAATTTCTCGTTGTTGCCGTTGGCACCAGTTCGCGCATGGCCGGAAGACTTGCAACCGTTCAAAGATCTTTTCCCGCCGAACAGCATTTTGGCAGATACCTTTTTTGAAGTCGTGTCTAACCCAAACACATGGCGAATCCTCAGTGATCAACGACTTATTAATATGGTAATCTGGTACTTGTACACGGATAAAAGGCAAGTGAATCTCAAAGAGTTTTCTCCAGATGTAGATCGAGATGAAGGTGATCACACTGCTTTTATTGACTCTGTGACAGATATTGTAAAACGTGCTGAAATCATGGATCGAGTCAGCAATAGCCGAGAGCGAGCTTTCCTGTTCTGGAGGTTTCTCACCGAGTGGCTTATTAAAAATGATGTTAACTCAATAGAACTTAAAGAAACAAATTGTCAGTGCAGAGGAACTCACGAATACTATTCAGGAGCGTGGGTAATGCCAGTGCGAAATAACAGTTGGATTCGATGTGAGGGAAATCGACGTGTCCGGGCGACAACTGAGTCTCTTGCGAGTTTACTTCGCGATAACGGATGGCAAATGGATTCTCTAAATCAAAATCCTGCTGTCGTCAACCTATTGACTGCAATTGGTGTGACACAGTTTGACTTGATGCGAGAATTTGTAACGGCGGGCAATGAAGAAGAACGCAGAGTACAAGAAAATATTCTCACAGAGATAATAGTTAAGGCTGGAGGTAACTTGAATCAAATCAGTGCATTAGTGCAGGACCTAAAAGAGGATGAAAATCTCCTTCAACATCTTGAAGAACGGCGGGAACAGAGACGGATCGTGAGCGAGAACCAACACTTGGGGCAACAGGTCGAAGAATTGGTGAAGGTGAACTTGGAGAAAGAAGGTTTCTCAGTCTGTCGTACCGGTATTGGCTCGGATTTTGAAATTTCAAATGATACCGATAACATAATAACGCTAGATGTAGCTCGAAACAGCAAAAATTGGCTGGTTGAAGTGAAATCTACGAGAACTCAAAGCGTTAACATGACTCCCACACAAGCAAAAACTGCCGAGGGAAAGGGAGACGAATTCCTACTTTGTATTGTCCCAATAGAACAGGAAAATGGTGAACCAGATTTAAAAACTGTCCGAGAGGAAATGCGGTTCGTTAAAAACATTGGAGCTCTTGTCGCCCCGTTGTGCAAAAATCTCATCGCGTTAGAAGAATTACAGACGGGCATTACTGGCGAGTTGCCCTCTGGAGTCAAACTGGTAATTACGGAAGGCATAGCACGAATTCGTGTCAATCAATCGGTATGGGAAACCCAAGGATTCCCACTCGAAAACCTCGCTGCACGTCTCATGTAAAAAGTCACTTACCCACAAAGAGATTGCGATTGTGGCGGAGAGTGTCTGAATCGCTCAGAACATTAGGTCAAAAATTTTATATACTGGATTGCTAAGGTTTGGCTGGCATCTGTTCACCAAATATGTTATGATTAACTCCAAGGAATCCACATCATCCGCGATTCAAACGATCATGAGGCTTCAGCATAAAAAAAGTTGCCGCTATGGAGAAAAGTTAATGAGCGAACCGTTAAAAGTCTTCATCACCTACGCCCACAAAAATGCGGAAGCAAAGGACAAATTGATAACCCACCTTGCTGTCCTGAAGCAAAACGGATTAGTTGATGTCTGGCATGACAACGAAATTCTACCCGGAGACAAGTGGCGGGAGGCAATTTTCGACAATCTTGCCGATTCGGACATTCTACTTTACCTTACTTGCCCATATAGTCTCGCTTCTGAAAATTGCAATAAAGAGTTGACTGCTGCGTTAAATCCAAACATAAGGGTGATTCCGATTATCCTTGAACACTGCGATTGGCAAAATCATCAACTTAGCGATTTTCAGGCTCTTCCTGAAAAAGGCAAGCCAATTTACGATATCAACGAATGGAACCCTGAGAACAAAGGGTGGATGAGTGTGGTTGAGGGACTCCGAAAAGTGATAGAAAGAATGCAGTCCCAGGCGGATTCATCATCTGCTACGTTAGAGAAGGAATTGCGTGCTGAGTTGGCATTCCAACAAGGCAACATTTTTATGATGTTCGGACAACTGGATATGGCAATAGGAGCATACTCACATGTAATTGAAATTAATCCGCGTGATGTAGATGCCTACATCAATCGTGGAGCTGCTTATCAAGACAAAAACAACTTTGATTTTGCCATCCAAGATTTCACCACTGCTATACAACTAAAACCTGATTATGCAATTGTCTATTACAATTTCGGTGTTATCTATGCTAAAAAAGGCGAAGTTGACAAAGCCATTGAAAACTACAATAAGACAATAGAGCTCAATCCTAATTTTGCAGTGGCTTATAGCAATCGTGGCAACGCTTACGCAAATAAAGGTGAAGCAGAGAATGCTATGAAAGACTATAATAAAGCGATTAAACTCAATCCCTACCTCGCCGAGGTTTATTATAATCGAGGTATTGCTAATGAAGGGAATGGCGAGATTGAACTTGCTGTAAAGGACTATACCACAGCAATACAACTTAAACATAATTATGCCGCAGCGTATTGCAATCGCGGTGTTGCTTACGGAAAAATAAACAAGAATGACCTTGCTATTACCGATTATAGTATGGCGATACAACTTGAACCTGACAATGCAAAAACATATAATAATCGAGGGAACGCTTACTACAGAAAAGGCGAGATTGATAAAGCCGTTGAAGACTATAATGAAGCAATAAGCAAGGCTCCAGAGTTTACCGATGCTTATAATAGTCGTGGTGTTATTTTTAGTATCAAAGGTGAAGTTGACAGAGCCATCAAAGATTATAATAAAGCGATACAGATCGATCCCGATTATGCAAAAGCATATTGCAATCGTGGAAACGCTTATAGTGAAAAAGGCTTCCATAATCGTGTGATTGAAGACTATAGCCGAGCAATTGAGTTAAATCCTAATCTCGCCGAGGCGTATTGCAATCGAGGTCACACTTATGTCTATAAAGGTGAAATTGACAAAGCCATTGAAGACTATAATACGACAATAAAACTGAGACCAAGTGATCATAAAGCATATAATGGTCGTGGCAACGCTTACCGCTGCAAAGGTGAAATTGACAAAGCCATTGAAGACTATAACGCAGCGATAAAATTGAACTCTGATTTTAGCGAAGCCTACAGCAATCGCGGCATTACTCTCAGCATCAAAGGTGAACATGACCTTGCTATCCAAGATTTTAGCAAAGTGATACAACTACAACCACAGTCTGCTCATGCCTATTACAATCGAGGAGCGACATGGTTATTCCTAAGAGAATGGGAGAAAGCTATGGCTGATTTGACTATTGCCCGAGACAGAGGGGTAGATATCACTACTAACTTCCGTAAGACAAGCATTGCCGACTTTGAACGGGCAATCGGTGTAAAATTACCTTCATTTATCGCCGCAATGCTTACACAACAATAGGACTAAAACCTAAATCCAGATGAAAAAATGGCCCGCATTTGATAATGATGGGGACTTACCCGTAGGAATTCATCAAGCAACATTGGCTGAAACTCTACAGCATTTCGGGGCGGGGACCCCGCAAAGAAAACGCGTTGGACAGCAATTAGAACGCATTTTCAAATTGGCAAACAGCACCGAGCAAGTGGCGAGATTTATCGTGTTTGGTTCATTTGTAACAGCTAAACCAGCCCCTGGTGACGTAGATATTTTCCTATTGATGGAGGATACATTTGATGTTGATCAAGTGGACGGTGAAGCTGCTCCCATTTTTGATCATCAAAAAGCACAGAATATTTTAGGAGTGAGTGTTTTCTGGAGCCGCAAACTGGCAGTAATAGGCGGCGAGCAGAAAGCAGTAGAGTATTGGCAGGTTAAACGCGACAACACACGTCGCGGCATAGTTGAGGTGATTGACAATGATTCAGAACAATCAAGAACTTAAAGCAACGCTGGATCGTATTGAGTACTTTCAAAAACAAATTGAAAAACTCCGGCAGGTCGAAACTAATCCTCAGAATTATGAGTTATCAGCAGGTGGATTTCTGGCAGAAATCGAAAGGATGAATCTTGAAGTGTATCACTTTCTGGCTGATGATATGTTTATATATATGAATCAACCAAAACAATACGCGGCGTAAAATGCCAAAAAATTTGACAACACAGATTAGACATGGTATCATTAATAACACTAATGTTGGGAATCAAATATTTTGCCGAAAAGTGAGAAAAATGACACTGCTATATTCACACTCCAACTTGCATAGCGTATCTAACCATCGGCATTGGTGGCATTCCAACTGCTTGCGGGGGAGTGTGCGCCTAAACGGATAACTGAAATACATATTGAAAATCGTCGTCTTTTATTTCTAAATCCAGTTGAAGCCTTATGCACACCGACCCCGGTAGCATAAGGTGTTTTTTTTGCAAAGTGCACAGATTAACCTATAGTATTGGCACTAAATCCCTAACCGACAATAGTTAACCGCAAGGAAAATTTAAAAAATGAAAATTCTATCTGAACTCAAATACGACAGTGACGGCTTGGTCGTCGCAGTAATTCAGGATCGCAACAACAACGAAATCTTGATGGTAGGCTATATGAATGCTGAAGCAATCAAACAAACCCTATCAACCGGACGTGTCTGCTTCTGGAGCCGTTCCCGCCAAAAACTCTGGATTAAGGGGGAGACTTCAGGGCATACACAGACAGTTGAATCCGTCGCAGTCGATTGTGATGGCGATGCCCTACTCATAAAAGTCGAACAGAAGGTCGCAGCGTGCCATGTCGGCTATCGCTCCTGCTTCTTCCGGGAAGTCTCCCCCGACGGAGAGTCTACAGATATAGTAGGCGAAAAGATTTTCGACACGGATGCCGTTTATTAGACTCCGATATTTCGTCGGTTTTTGTATCCTTGCATCCGTTCGAGAACTCCAGACGCACCTGACCGAACCGCAGAGTATGTCCGTCTAAAAAATTAAAAAAACGATAGCCTGCATTCTCACTGCGAAGCAGGCGCAGGCGGATGTACGGACAAGCACTTGAAACCCAGACGCACCTGACCGAACCGCAAGGAAAAATTAAAAATATGTATTATCCGACGTTGGAAGAATTTCACGAGAAATCAAAATCAGGAAACACCGTCCCGGTATACCGTCCCATCTTGGCGGATATGGAGACCCCGGTGTCCGCCTTCTACAAATTGATGCCCGACAATTACGCGTTTCTGTTGGAGAGTGTTGAGGGCGGCGAAAACGTTGCCCGCTACTCCTTCTTAGGAAGCCAACCCTCAGTGCTTTTCCACAGTAAAGGGCATCAAGTTACCATTCAGTATTTAACAACAGGCGAAACAGTCTCACAGACGTGCGAAGACCCGCTGCGCGCCCTTGAAGAAGTATTGCAAAATTACCAGCCCGTTGAAGTCGAAGATTTACCGCAATTCCACGGCGGCGCAGTCGGTTACATGAGTTACGACATGGTGCGCTTCGTCGAAGAATTGCCCGACAATACGGAAGACGATTTGCAACTGCCAGACTGCTTCTTCATGATTGCCGAGACGATTCTGATATTCGATCATGTGAACCATCAGATTAAAGTTGTCGCAAACGCACATATTGATGGAGACGTAGACACCGCTTATACCGATGCCGTTGCGAAAATTGAAGCATTGGTTGAGAAACTCACGACTGCCTCTGAAGTGCATCTGAGAAGCAACAGCGAGAATCACACAGAGGGTCATGGTAGCGCAGCGTTGGAACCGCAGTCGAATGTCACAAAACCCGCTTACCAAGACGCAGTCTGGCAAGCCAAAGAATACATAGCCGCAGGCGACATTATCCAGGTCGTACTTTCGCAGCGGTTCAGTTGTCCGGTATCCGTAGACCCATTTGATGTGTATCGAGCATTGCGGGTCATCAATCCATCGCCATACATGTATTACCTAAAGTTCGATGATTTTGACATCGTAGGAGCATCACCGGAGATGATGGTCAGAGTCGAAGACGGCATCGTCCAGACCGTTCCGATTGCAGGCACACGCCCGCGTGGCACAACGCCAGAAGAAGATAAAGAACTGGAACGGATACTCCTCGCGGACCCAAAGGAACGCGCCGAGCACGTTATGCTTGTGGATTTGGGACGGAACGACCTCGGACGCGTCTGCAAATATAACACTGTTGAAGTCACCGAGCTCATGATTGTCGAACGCTTCTCACATGTAATGCACATCGTCTCTTATGTCGTCGGACAATTGCGCGAAAATTTTACAGCTTTTGATGTCCTCCGGTCGTGCCTCCCCGCCGGCACACTCTCCGGCGCGCCGAAGGTACGCGCAATGGAAATCATCGACGAGTTTGAATCCACACGGCGCGGTACGTATGGCGGTGCCGTCGGTTATTTCAGTTTTTCCGGCAGCGCTGACACAGCCATCACCATCCGAACAGCAGTTATCAAAGATGGCACCGCTTATGTACAAGCAGGGGGCGGTATCGTCGCGGATTCCGTACCCGAAACCGAGTACTATGAAACCGTAAGTAAAGCAAAAGCGATGCTCAGTGCCATCGCATTAGCAGAACAAGGGTTCTTATTGTAATGGCTATCAGCCATCGGTTTCCGTCAACTCATAATCAAAACCTCTTGTTACTGACGGCTGATGGCTAATGGCTGAATGCTGAATGCTAACAAAAACGTGAGTTTGATAAATACTTGAGGCGGACACATTTGCTCTTAAAGTCCCCCTGATAAGGGGGATTTAGGGGGTTGTATTCCTAAAATCGCAGCTTTTTCAGGGAATATATTGTTTTTTGCTCAATTTGCGTCCACCTCGGAAACCTCTAATATTTTTTTCAAACTCGCGTTAACAAAAGGTTAAATATGGTCCCCAAAGATAGGCAGCCCGCAACGAAGTGGAGGGGTTTTTGCTGGGGTGTTTCTTCAGATCTATGGAAAGGTGCCTCAATATCCAAACCCACTTCAACGAACCGCAAGGAAAATTTAAAAATATGGTACTAATGATTGACAACTACGACTCTTTCACTTATAATCTCGTACAGTACTTAGGTGAACTCGGTGCCGAACTCGAGGTCCATCGGAGCCGGAAAATAGGGTTGGACGCATTAGACACACTGCAACCAGAACGGATTGTCATCTCACCCGGTCCCTGCACCCCGAAAGAAGCAGGCATATCCAACGATGTCATACAACACTTCGCCGGAAAAGTACCGATCTTAGGCGTCTGCCTCGGACATCAATGTATCGGTGATGTATTCGGCGGCGATGTCGTCCGCGCGGATCGGTTGATGCACGGCAAAACCTCTATGGTATACCACAACGGTGCTGAACTTTTCGAGGGGTTAGACAACCCCTTTGAAGCGACGCGCTACCATTCACTCATCGTGAAAAAGGAGACACTCCCAGACTGCTTTGAGATCACCGCTTGGACAGACCAAGACGAGATCATGGGACTTCGGCATAAAACCTTACCCATCTGGGGCGTACAATTCCACCCAGAGTCCATCTTAACAGCCGCAGGAAAAGACTTACTCGCAAACTTCTTAGCACTCTAAATTACAATAGTTCGGACAATCTTCTGTATCATAGACTGTATCATAGGCTTTTAGCCTGTGCATCTTACGTAGCATAGGCTGTTAGCCTGTGCATCTTACGTAGCATAGGAGACTGTCGGTTTCCTGTGCATCTTACGTAGCATAGGAGACCGTTAGTTTCCTGTGCATCTTACGTAGCATAGGAGACTGTCGGTTTCCTGTGCATCTTACGTAGCATAGGCTGTTAGCCTGTGCATCTTACGTAGCATAGGCTGTTAGCCTGTGCATCTTACGAATGCTCCAAACGACACCATAAACCAACAAAAAGGCATAACAAAATGACAAAACAGACAAACGAAACCGTACCCGTCTTAGTGTCTTGGTCCTCAGGCAAAGATTCAGCATGGGCACTCCACACGCTCCGCCAACAACCCGAACGTTACGATGTCCGTGGTATCTTCACGACCGTCACAAAAACATTCGACCGCGTCTCTATCCACTCGACACCGGCGTGGGTGCTGAAACAGCAAGCCGAGAAACTCGGTGTCCCGTTATACGAGATACCGATCCCGTATCCCTGCTCTAACGCAATCTACGAAGAAGCAATGCGAAAGTTCCTCGCCGAAGTAGAAGCGTTGCCAGAGCATCTAACCGCAACACATTTCGCATTCGGAGACCTCTTCCTACAAGACATCCGTGAATACCGCGAAGACAAACTCAGAGGCACCGGTTTCACACCGATTTTCCCGGTATGGGGAGAGGACACAACACAACTCGCTGAAAAAATGATCGCTTCCGGTTTGCGTGCCATTATCACCGCACTCAACCCTACCAAAGTCCCTGCCGACTTTGCAGGACGATGGTTCGACGCAGACCTCATCGCGGACCTACCAGACGGCGTGGACCCGCTCGGCGAAAACGGAGAGTTCCATACATGTGTCGTTGATGGACCGATGTTCAGTTCACCCGTCGCCGCGAAACCCGGAGAAGTCGTCCAACGGGACATCGTCTCTGCCAAAGACAAAGACGACAAAATCCACACACGCAGCAACACGTCACCCACTTATGTTTATGCTGACGTAGTACCACTGGACGCGTAATTTTAGCAATACCATGAAAAAAGCAGCTGTCCTATGGACAGGCGGCAAAGATTCCGCACTCGCATTTCAAGTCTCCTTAAATGTTTACGAGATAAGGAGACTTGTCTGTTTTGTCCCCGCAGATGGCAGACAATTCTACGCACACCCGACACAACTCATGGAACGACAAGCACAGAAGATCGGGATACCCATTGAATTCGTGCCGATTTCCGAACCCTATAAACCGAGTTACCGCCAACAAATTGAGGCGATTAGAGACACCGGCATCGAAGTACTAATTACAGGGGACATTTCCACCGTAGGCGGGATGCCGAATTGGATAGACGAAGTCGCTGAAGGATTAGTAGCGGTTCACAAACCGTTGTGGGAACTGGATCGGCACGCGCTATTGGACATGCTAACCGCCAACAAATTTAAAGTCGTCTGTTCCCTCGCTTACAAAAAACATTTCCAACAGACGATCGCCGGTAGGTATTTCGATGCCGAACTCATTTCAGAACTCAAGCAGCTCCCGATTGATGCCTGCGGAGAGCAAGGCGAGTATCACACATGGGTATTAGATGCACCATTCTTCAAAGCACCCGTGCAGTTAAAAGGCACACGCATCGTTGAAGCAGAGGAGTATTGCTACCTCACCTACGAACAAGCAATTTAGCACCTTGATTCTAACCACTTTTGCCCTTGTGCAAGTTGACCGAAGATAGATTTTCCCGTCCGCTTCCTTGACTTATTCCTAATGTAAGATGTATACTAATTCCTACCGTAGCCTATTCACTCTGCCGTAGAATAGGAGACTGTTGGCTTCCTGTTCACTCTGCCGTAGAATAGGCTTTTAGCCTGTTCTACCTTCCGTAGAATAGGAGACCGTTGGTTTCCTGTTCACTCTGCCGTAGAATAGGCTTTTAGCCTGTTCTACCTTCCGTAGAATAGGAGACTGTTGGTTTCCTGTCTGCGTAAGTTCTATTTGTGCAGAATTATGCACCCGTTTCATCGTTTCGTCGTGTCACTATAGGTAAAATCGGAGGTGACCCATGAAAAACAGCGATACCCAGTTAATCCATCGTGTTCTCAACGGCGATGACACCGCTTTTTCCGAACTCGTCAAAAAATATCAAAAACAGGTACACGCACTTGCGTGGCGAAAAATCGGAGATTTTCATATCGCCGAAGAAATTACACAGGATACATTCCTGAAAGCCTATCAGAAACTCCGCACGCTGAAGAAGCCGCAGCGTTTTGCAAGTTGGCTCTATGTAATCGCGGCAAACCGCTGCAACACATGGCTGCATAAAAAGCAGCGGCGGACGCAGTTGTTCAAAAACAAGGGCGGCGTACGCCCCGAAAAACCGTCGTACTCCGAATATATCGTTGAAGAAAACGAGCGCATATCCGTCCAAGCACAACGCGAGGTCGTCAAAAAACTACTCGCGAAACTTGAGGAGAGCGAACGCACCGTAATGACCCTACACTACTTCGCAGAGATGTCATGCACGGAGATCGGCGAGTTCTTAGGCGTATCGGCAAATACAATTAAGAGCCGCCTCCGCCGTGCCCAACAACGTTTAAAAAGGGAAGAACCCGTCATAAGAGAGGCTTTAGAGCATTTCCAAATCTCACCGAACCTCACGGAGAACGTCATGCGCGAAATTTCGCGTATTAAACCTGCTGCGCCCTCCAGCGGTAAACCGTTAGTGCCGTGGGCAGTCGCTGCCTCCACACTAACAGTTATACTGCTCATGTTCGGTTTCGGAAATCACCAATACCTGACGCGTTTCCAGCAGCCCTACAGTTTCGATGCCACCACAGAAATGACGGTTGAGATTATTGACGCACCTATAGTCGCCAACCTCGAATCCAAACCGGATGTGCGAAAGCAGATAGGAAGTGTCAACGCGCTTAATAAGCGGAATCACCCACAACAACCGAACGATGCACCTACAGCAATCGCAGCGGCACAAGGAGACGGAATCGTGACAGATTATACACAATGGCAATTGCCTGAAAAGGCGAAAAAGCGTTTAGGAAAAGGTTGGATTAATGCGATTCAGTTTTCACCCGATGGCACGCAACTCGCTGTTGGTAGTGGTATAGGGGTGTGGTTGTACGATGTAAGCACCGGTAAGGAGACATCGCTATTCCCGGGAATATGCAGAGCCTTAGCATTTTCACCCGATAGTCGTTTCCTTGTCAATGGTGGAGATGACACCACTACACTGTGGGAGATAGCGACAGGTCGAAAAGTTACGCCACACGATTCGCTGCCTGCTGCATCCGTGTTGTGGTTCTCTAAAGACAATAAGACACTTGTCGCTCTGAATGAATCAGAAGACACTATCTGTTGGATAGATATAGATACCGGAAAGCGTACTGTTAAGAAAATTGAAAATCGATTGGATTCACATCCCCGGGCAGTCTACGCGCTTACACACGACAAAGTGGCAATAGCAGAAAATAGTGGAATACTTCAGTTGTGGAACGCAAAGGCTGGTAAAAAGATGGCTACACTCACAGGACCAGCAGAAAAACTTCAAGCTGAGGGTGTTAAAGGAATAGAATTTAACCGTATTATATCCTTGGCATTTTCACCAGATGGCACGCGCCTCGCCTGTGGAAAAAAAGATAGAACCGTACGTTTATGGGATACGACAAGCAACAATGAACCTATCCTCCTCCAAAAACAATCGCTAAGTGGAGCACTGTTGAACTCTACTCAGGAGCTCGTTGATGGTCCAAACGTCCTGTTATTCTCTCCAGATGGAAAAACCCTCGCCTGTGGAGAAGGTCAGAATGTGAAATTATGGGATATTACCACCGGTGAATTAATCACAACCTTTAGAGGACATATCGGTCTTGTTCACTATTTAGCGTTTTCACCAGATGGCAGCATACTCGCGAGTGCAAGTAAAGACGGGACAGTCCTGTATTGGAACATCAATACAGAAGATCAGTTACCGCCAAACATTACAGAACACACCAATCCAGTGGAAACATTAAGTTTCATGAAGGGTAGTAATTCCACGCTCGCAAGTGTTGCTTATAGCGGAATCATCACATTATGGGATTTGGAGACATCACAAAGAACCACACATCGGACGAAAACTGATTTTGAGAACACGAGGTACGGGTTAGAAACCATCCCATTAGCGTTTTCACCAGATGGGACAAAACTTGCCAGCAAGGGTATACTCAACACCCCGAATGCACCTCTCGGAACGACTTCACAAATTCGTTTGATTGATGTCACCACCGGACGTGAGTTGAGCAGTCTAAAGTACAATAATGAAAACGTGCCGCCAAATCTAACTTTTTCTCCAGATGGCAAAACGGTAGTGTTCGGTCCTTACAGGGGTACCTACGGCAAAATCCGCTTGTGGAATACAGAAACAGATAAAACGCTTGACATTCGTTTCTCAGATAAAGAGGTATGGGTCAGTGCTGCCGCCTTCTCTCCGGACGGCAATAAACTTGTAGCAAGAACCAGCGACGGAAAAGTTCAGATGTGGGACCCTAAAACGGGGGTTCACTTAACATCCTTCTTTGATAAGAATCCGCCGAAATCCGGACCCTTTATGAATTTGAAATTCTCTTCAGATGGTTCCTTACTCGCTGTTATGTATATGAGACAGATTCATCTGTTGGGGAGTCCGAAAACACCTCATTTTAAGGTCGTTTCCTCTGAACCTGATCGGTTTTGGAATGAATTGGTGTTTTCACCAGATAATACCATGCTTATCCTCGGTTTGAGTGGTAATAGGATTCAACTACGAGATGTAACCACCGGTAAGGTTCTCAACACACTTGACGGACACACCGGCTCGCCGACTGTGTTCTCATTTTCACCTGATGGTAAAACACTCGTTAGTGCAGGCAATGATGGCACAATCCTTATCTGGGATTGGGAAGAAATCCTTGAAGGTATAAACGGAACCCAAGTTGCTACCAACGGATTTTGAGTATTATAACGGTTCTTCGGACACTTTAGAGTTATAAGTGGTAGGTTATAAGTGGTAGGTTAAGAGGTTTATTATACCAGTATACAATCTCTTAACTTTAGGACTTACGCATACTGCTCTTTTGTAGCACAAACTTCCCAGTTTGTGGCAGGATACCGCTGTTTTTTCCGAAAATTCTCATCTAACAGAACGGGCCGAAGTCAAAATTGCGTAAGTCCTGAACTTATAACTTACCACTTCTTCACCCCGTAGGGGTGGTAGGTCTATAGAAGAGACATATCAACGCTCTGATTTCAGCCACTTCTGAACGCGGGCAAGTTTGTCTGGTGGGATATGTGAAGTGTTCGCATCTGTCGGAAATGTACCATTCGCCACCTCTTCGCGATACCGACAAATCGCCTCAAAGGTTAGTTGATTGTAATCCTGATAACGTTTGGCATGTTTGAAAGGCGGACCGATACCTAATATATCGTTGATAACAAGCACCTGTCCATCGCAATATCGACCTGCACCGATACCGATAGTCGGAATATCAACCGTCTCCGTAATGATTTGACTGACCTCTTCAGTGATTTTCTCAAGCACGATAAGTTTCGCGCCAGCGTCTGCAAGTGCTGATGCTGCCTCAATGAGTCGTTTCGCTTTAGCAAAAGTCTTTCCGTGCGTCGCTGCTTTGCTACCGTGGATTTGTGGGTTATGTCCAATATGCGCGCAAGTCTCTATACCTCGTTCAGCCAACGCCGTAACAATCGGAACCTTCTCGATACCACCTTCCAATTTAACACCATCTGCACCATCAGCCAAGAAAAGTTTCGCATTCGCAACAGCATGCTTGACATCGCGATCGGCAGCGTAAGGCATATCAACGAGAAGATAGGCATCCGACACACCGCGGCGCACCGCTTTGAGGTGATGCCGCATATCCGCCATCGTCACCTCCGTCTCATTTTTATAACCGAGAATGTTCGTACCGACGCTATCCCCGACAAAAACGATGTCAATCCCCGCCTCGTCTTGTAGGCAAGCCGTAGGGTAATCGTAACAGGTCAGCACAGTAATCGGTCGTCCTTCCTGTTTCTTGGTGTGCAGATAAGCGATGTCTTTTTTCATTTTCTAATCCAAGAACTTGCAGGCGGGGTTTGATGAAGTTTAACTATTTAAATCGCTAATTCCGATTTTCCCCAGGCCGGTAGGTGCGGTTTCCAACCGCACCGGATTTCGCCAATAAACTACCGAATTAATTTTATAGTAGATTTGGGAATTACTTACACACTTTTTCCTTACCAAAGCAGCGTTCGTAGTAGGGCAATTCATTGCCCGTCATTTCAAAACGTATGCAAATAATTACGGGATCTACTATAAAATCTTCATGTAACCCCACCAATCTTTGGATGTCCAATTAACAGTGGGCTTTACTATAAAATCTCCGCGACGGTTTCACCAATAGTAGCAAGACTATCCGCAACAGCAATTCCAGCATTCTTGAGAGCCTCAATTTTATCCGCAGCCGTGCCTTGTCCGCCAGAGATGATTGCACCCGCGTGTCCCATCCGTTTACCCGGTGGCGCAGTCTGTCCAGCGATAAACCCGACGACCGGTTTCGTCATCTTCTCCTTCACGAACTCCGCTGCCCGCTCTTCCGCCGTTCCACCAATCTCACCGATTAAAACGACAGCGTGCGTATCTTTATCCGCCTCAAAGAGCGCAAGGACATCAACGAAATTTGTTCCAATCACGGGGTCGCCACCGATGCCGACACAGGTGGACTGTCCGATGCCGAGCCGTTTCAGTTGATAAGCCGCTTCATAAGTTAACGTCCCACTCCGAGAGACGATACCAACGTTCCCCGGGGTATACGCGAACTCTGGCATCACGCCAATCTTGCATTCGCCGGGGGTAATGATACCCGGACAGTTCGGACCGATGAGCCTCGGCCGACCGTTCGGAATGATAAACGGATTATCAAAATCGCCGGTCCGCAAGTACGCTTTCGCTTTAACCATATCCAGGACCGGGATATGTTCGGATATACAGACGATAAGTCGCACACCAGCCGCCGCGGCTTCCATCACAGAATCCGCTGCATTAAAACGCGCAGGGACGAAAATCAGCGAAGTATCCGCGCCAGTTGCAGCAACGCCTTCCGCTACGGTGTCAAACACTGGGATACCGTTCACATCCGTCCCACCTCTACCCGGAACCGCACCCGCAACGATTTGTGTACCGTAAGCCGCGCACTGCTCCGTATGAAAACGTCCTGAACGACCCGTAATACCTTGAACGATTACTTTTGTATCTTCATTAACAAGTATACTCATATTCCTTATTCCGATTAATAATTAATAATGTTCCTGTCTCACATTTATCTCAATCCATGAATCCCAACCGGACCGTTTTGCCATATCTTGTGCGAATTTCTTTGCCTTCTCTGTGTGTTTTGCTAAAACTTGTGCATTTATATCCTTCTCGTACCGCATGTGTAACAAGATAGTCTTACCATCGTTTTCAGGAATAAACACTGTATCAATCTGTGGGTTTATGAATTGCATAAAAGAATTGAGTAGAACCGCGAACCATTCCAAACGAGATGGGGCGTATTCTTCAAATCCCGGTGCTCTTTCTGACATCGTTAATCTCCTATTTCAAAATTATATTCAGAATTAAAGTAACAATTACAGCAAGAATTCCAACACCACAAGTTATAATGAGATTTGTTATCGTTCGCAAGGTGTTTCTTATCTCTTTAATCTCATCTTTCAGGTCTGTTTTAACTTCCCTGATGTCTTTTTCAAGGTCTGTTTTGACTTGAATAATGTCACCCTTAAGATCCGACTTTACTTCTATAATCCGATCTTGAAGGCGCGACTCAATTTTAACCAATTCTCTGTCAGTATCTTCCTTATGATCAGTAAAGTTTTTTAGAATGTTATAGGTATTATTCTTCGAGTCTGCCATGACATTTTCCTATTCTGGGGGTTTTGATTGATATTATAGTGAATTGAAAATAAAGAGACACTTTTATCCCCCGGTAGGTTCGGTTTCCTAACCGAACTGGCATAGGGTGTTCTATTAATTCTACACTTCACTATAAACAGAGTTTACCATTACAAGACAAAAAACGCAAGTACAGTTCATCTCCTTCCAGGACCATTTAGTTTTAAATATTTACCTTATTTTTGTAAATATACTTCCTCTGTAGGAGCGAGCTGCGCTCGCGATCTTGTGAAAAAACGTTAACATCTATAAGCGAAAACCGGAATCAAAGCCGAAAACTAAATAACCCTGATCTCCTTCAGAGTCATTTACGATTCTTAGTTTAACGCGCCTTGTTTTTCAATTCGGTTATCGTGTGAAAATACGGTTCAGTTCTGAATGTTCATTCTGTAGAGATATGATTCCCTAAACAAGAGAATCACATTAAAGCGTTATTTCAGCTATCTCAAAATAATCTTGATAAGTAAGTATAAACAAAATATCAAAAGCACTGTGTTCACACACAGTAGTATCAAAATGGTGAACAGTAAAGGAGTATTATGTGAGCACCCACTAAAAGAGCACCCCAACCAAACTACACTCCAAAAAATCAGCACTACTTTGCCTAAATACTTTATATCATTCATGAGAACATCTCATCTGCAAGAGCTGAAGAAAGTAACGGTACGAATGTCTTTATGACATTCTCCAGAGCGAAGATTGAACACCCTAATTGGAATGGAATTTTGGAATCTCAATAGGTAGCAACCTGGGTTATTAGTAAGCACGCGCAAAGATGGCAACCTCTTCTGCAGGTTTCCCACAAACAATACACGCACCATCCCCACCCGGCTGTTCTATCGGAATGCACCGGATCGTCGCCTGTGTCTCCTCGCTAACCTGCTCCTCACATGCTGCGTCACCGCACCAGCGTGCCCGAGCGAACCCTTCCTCAATAACTTCTTTGAAAGCATCATAAGTATCCGGTTCAAACGTATTCGCATCACGAAATTCCGTTGCCCGTTTAAGCAAATCCGCTTGAATCGTCTCAAGCATCTGTGTTACCGTTTCCGCGACGTTATCCATCGAAACAAACGTCTTGCCGTCCTTACCGGGTATATCACGCCTTGCGAGAACGACCTGCTGGTTGCTCAGATCGCGGGGACCTATCTCAATACGCAACGGAACGCCTTTGAGTTCCCATTCGTTAAACCGCCAGCCGGGTGAATAGTCGAACCTATCGTCAACGTGATAACGGACACCACTCAACGTCTCACAGATACCGTCAACCGCTTGCATGACCGCCTGCTTATCATCCTCTCTGTTTTTCGGAACAATCGGAACAATCACGAGCTGCGCAGGTGCAAGCCTCGGCGGTAGTACCAACCCTTGATCATCACCGTGTGTCATGATAATCGCGCCGATCATGCGTGTGCTGACACCCCAACTCGTCGTCCAGCAGTGCTGTTGTTTCTGGTTCGCATCAAGATATTGAATCTCAAACGCTTTAGCGAAGTTCTGTCCGAGATCGTGTGACGTACCGGCTTGTAAGGCACGCTTATCCCCCATCATCGCCTCAATCGTGTAGGAGGTCAACGCACCGGGAAACTTTTCGCTTTCACTCTTGCGTCCGGGGATAACAGGAATAGCGGCTTCGTTGACAGCAAAATCGGTGTAGATATCAAGGATACGGAGCGTCTCCTCTTTCGCTTCCGCATGCGTGGCGTGTGCCGTATGCCCCTCCTGCCAGAAGAATTCCATCGTTCTCAGGAAAAGACGCGTACGCAGCTCCCAACGCACAACGTTTGCCCACTGATTGATCAGCACAGGTAAATCCCGGTAAGACTGGATCCACTGGCTATACATGTACCCGATAATCGTTTCAGAAGTCGGACGCACCACGAGCGGATCTTCAAGTTTCTTCCCGCCACCGTGCGTGACAACAGCCAGTTCCGGTTTGAAACCTTCAACGTGTTCCGCTTCCTTCTCAATGAAACTCATCGGAATGAAAAGTGGAAACGCCGCATTCTGGTGTCCCGTCTCCTTAAAACGGATATCCAGCTGCTCCTTGACATTTTCCCAGAGCGCGTAACCATACGGACGCACAACCATACAACCGCGCACAGGCGCGTAATCTGCCATCTCCGCTTGACGGATGACCTGCGTATACCATTTTGCGTAGTCTTCACTACGGGGAACTATTTTATCGAACATTTCTCTTCCTTTGAAATCTCAATCAATTGTCCGTTAAAGCGACGATACCGGGAAGTGCCTTCCCCTCTAAAAATTCTAAAGAGGCACCACCACCCGTCGAGATATGCGTCATCCGATCCGCGACACCGGCTCGCTGCACCGCAGCAACACAATCACCGCCACCGATGATGCTCACGGCTCCCGAATCCGCTATCTGTTTCGCCACCACAATCGTGCCTTCCGCAAACTTCTCAAACTCATAGACCCCTAAGGGACCGTTCCATACCACTGTCCCCGCAAGTGCGATCTGTTCACCAAATACCGACACGGTTTCGGGTCCGATGTCAAAACCTTGCCATCCGTCGGGGATCTCTCTGTCGCTGATCACCTGCGATTCCGTTTCGGGGTCAAAATCTCGTCCGACACTATGATCTACCGGTAAAACAACGGTGTCTGAGAACCCCGCTTTTTCGACAAGCGATTTCGCCACATCAAGTTTCTCTGTTTCGACAAGCGAATTGCCGATACGAAACCCCATCGCCGACAGGAACGTATACGCCATGCCACCGCCGATGAGGAGTTTATCCACCGCTTCAAGCAGCGTCTCAATCAGCGTAATTTTATCCGATATTTTCGCACCGCCGAGAATCGCGATGTATGGACGTTGTGGGTCTCTGAGGGTCGTACTAAGATAATAGATTTCACGCGCCATCAGGAGTCCTGCAGCACACGGGTTCAGATAGTGCGTCACACCTTCAGTTGAAGCGTGCGCCCGGTGTGCCGTGCCGAAGGCATCGTTAACGTAGACCTCTGCAAGTGAAGCGAGTCGCTGCGCAAATACGGCATCGTTCTCGGTCTCTTCAGCGTAAAAACGGACATTCTCAAGGAGTAGCACATCGCCGTTGTCTAATTCCGAAACGGCACTTTCTACCGATTCACCGATGCAATCCTTGACGTGAGCGACGCGCCTGCCGAGTTTCCGACTCAAGGCTATAGCAATCGGTTCCGTCGAGAGTGCTTCTCGATCAGATGCCGAACCTACTTCCGGCCTCCCTAAATGCGTTACCAAGATGATTTTAGCATCCGAGTTAATAAGTGCCAAGAGCGTCGGCAATGCAGCAGTGATGCGCGTCTCATCTGTAATCTTCCCGTCCTGCATCGGAACGTTGAAGTCTACACGCACAAGCACGCGTTTTCCTGTAACATCTATGTCCTTTAGTTCAAGTTTTTCCATATTTTTTACAAGTTATCAGTTACCAGTTAACAGTTGTCCTTAACCGTCAAGTGTCATTAAAAAAAACAACCGTTGTGGCCCCCAGGCCTGTAGGTTCGGTTTTGCGGTGTACTCACCTGCCCCCCTGATAAGGGGGATCAAGGGGGGTTGCGATCTGCATTCCTAACCGAACCGGACTTATTGCGTTATTTTTAGCCAGAATTTGCCGCCGTTACCGCGAGCTGCGCTGCTTCAGACAAACCCTCCGCCTGTTGAACATTCAAGTCCGATTCGGCGATAATCTGTTTGCCGAGTTCCACATTCGTTCCTTCCAACCGAACCACAAGCGGAACCTTGAGTTCAACCTGTTTCGCCGCTTCAACGATACCGTTCGCAATCGTATCGCATTTCATAATACCGCCAAAGATGTTAACCAGAACAGCCTTCACATTTTCATCAGCAAGGATAAGACGGAAGGCGTGCGCGACCGCTTCAACCGAGGCACCGCCACCGACATCAAGGAAGTTCGCCGGTTCACCACCGTTCTGTTTGATGATGTCCATCGTTGCCATCGCCAAACCCGCACCGTTCACCATACAACCGATGTCGCCATCAAGTCGGATGTAACTCAAACCCGATTCGCTTGCCTCCAATTCACTCGGATCCTCTTCATAAGGATCACGCATCTCAGCGATATCCGGGTGTCGCCAGAGCGAGTTATCGTCAAGGTTCACCTTAGAATCCAGCGCAACAACCTCTAACTCGCCATCCCTTTTTACGATTGCCAACGGGTTGATCTCTACCAACGAACAGTCACAACCCGTAAATGCATTATAAAGCGATAAAATGAGTGCCGTAGCGTTCGGAATAATCGGACTGTAGGCTGTGTCAGTAATCAGTTGATATGCGAACTGCCGCGCTTGAAATTCAGTCAAACCGAAAGCAGGATCAATCTGGACTCTAATGATCTTTTCAGGAGTTTCTGCTGCGACCTCTTCTATATTAACGCCACCCTCTTCACTTCCGATTAACGTCAGTTGTGATGTCTCCCGATCAAGCAATATCGCGAGATAGTACTCTTTCTCTATTTCTACGGCTTCGGCGATCAACACTGTTCGGACACGTTTCCCTTCGGGACCCGTCTGCGGTGTCACCAGTTGCATGCCGATGAGGCTTTCGGCGTGCCGTTTGACTTCGGCAGGCGAGTCCGCAATTTTGATGCCGCCACCTTTCCCGCGTCCACCCGCATGGATTTGCGCCTTGACAACGTATCCATTAAAATTGAGTCCCTCGGCAACGGTCTCCGCTTCTTCCGGCGTTTCAGCGACCCCACTGCGGAGTGTATTGACTCCGTAAGATTCTAAAATTTGTTTGGCTTGGTATTCGTGGATATTCATGTCTTTGGTATGATTCTTCGGTAAGACTCCTTTGACATTTATACTGCTATGTATATTCCGTAATACATCAGAAATTATACCACACTTGAGCGAATTTTGCAAGTTTTTCAAACGTGTTTACATCGCCGCTGAAGTCTATTTGTAGCGCGCAAAAAAGTTTTCACTATCCTTTCCGATCTTTGATGACTCTATATAAAAAACAGTTGTTTCATTACAATGTCGGACTTACGCACGCTGCTCTTTTGTAGCATAAACTGTTAGTTTGTGGGGTCTACAGCAAAAATAAACAGTGTACACTACATAATCCAACACTTATCAAACTCACGTTACCTTCAGAACTTACGCGGTCCCTCTGCAGGCAGGGTTTGTAACCCCATCCGTAGTGCGTATTCTGTTCAGATTCGTGAAAAAGTGCGTAAATCCTAACCTTATGAAAAAGGAGCATAAATCGCTTATGAAGATATTGGATAAAACGAAACGGTTTGATGACGAACACGATTTTGTAGAGGAGCCACCAAAGAATAAGGCTGATCTACTCCTATCTTCTCTTGTAGCAGACAACCTGGCAAGAACACAAATCTTCAAGTATTCCACCAAGTACGGTCACGGGTTTGCAGCAGAGGATGCAAACCATTTTACCGACAAACTCAGCGGTAAAGTGGCTGAGGTCGTCGGCCCTTCAAATACACTCAACGGTGCGGATCGCGTTGTCAACGGCGTGCTTATACAATCGAAGTATCATGCCTCCGCATCCAAGACTATTGATGCCGCATTCACGTTCTCTTGGGGACGTTATCGCTATGGAGAGCAAATCCTCGAAGTACCAAAAGATCAATACGCCGAGTGCGTGAAGTTAATGCAGGATCGGATTAGGTCAGGCAAGGTCCCCGGAGTCCGTAATCCTGCTGAAGCTGAGAAGATCGTTTGGAAGGGTTCAGTAACCTACAAACAGGCGAGAAATATTGCTCGCTCAGGAAATATTGATTCTCTTGTCTTTGACACCAAAACGCAATCTGTAACTTCTGTTTCAGTGTTTACGGTCTCGTTTGTGATTACGTTTGCCCAAGCCTGTTGGCGCGGCGAGAGCGTCGCAGAAGCAGCACGAATGGCATTTGAATCGGCAATTGTCGGTGGAAGTACGGCATTTATCACAGGCATAGTGAGCGCACAACTGCTGCGCACCCAGGTGGCATCCTTTGGTGCTGCACCAATTAAAAATGGCGTAAAGGCTATTGCACAGACATCTGTCGGGGGCACTGTGATCCGTCAAATCGCAGCCGGTTCATTAGGGAAACCGGTCACGAATACTATAGCCATCAGGCATGTCGCGAAACTCCTTCGCACCAATGCCGTGACAGCCCCGATCGCAACAGTCGTGATAAGTTCACCCGATTTTTACAGAGCGGTCTTCAAACGTTCAATTTCATGGCAGCAGTTTACGAAGAACCTCTCAATCAATGCAGCAGGCGTTGCCGCTGGAACTGCCGGTTGGCTCGGAGGTTCTGCAGCTGGGGCAGCAATCGGAAGTGCTGTTCCTGTCATCGGCACCGCTACAGGAGCTGTTGTCGGAGGTGTTGCCGGTTCATTAGGTGCTGGCATCGGCGGGACAGTCGCAGCCAAATCCCTTGCCGACAGGATTGTACCGGATGACTCGAAACGCCTCATCAAGTTCTTGCGAAACGAACTCGCGCGGCTCGCTTCCGAGTATATCGTCACGGAACCCGAATTTGAACGTATCATCAAAAGGGTCGCAATGACGGTAGATGTAAAGTGGCTGCGCCGAATGTTCACACAATACCACAAACGTGATTTTATCCGCATTGAGTTTGAGTACCTGTTCAAAGCAGCCTTGCGAAACCGAGACCCTATTATGCTTCCATCAGCAGAAGCACTCGAAGCAGTAGTGGATAAGATTTGCTTGTTAGAAGAAACAACTTAGGTTAAAACAGTATGTGTGCTTTACAAACGCGCATAGCCATCAACTACAGGGTTGCCCGTAAAAAAGTTCAGGTAAGTCTTGTTTGACTTGAAGGAGTTTCTTGTATCACAGGGATTACATAACTCCGAATCGCCAAGCCATCTATGGTTTCCGTTTCCACACGAGGCTCCGGCGTATAAGTCTACAAAACACAACCCGCTTTTCTCAAGACAGACGTCCCATCATCAAGACGTGCAAGCAAGGTTTGGATGGTCTCTTTCAAAACAGGATGCACAAGATCGGGTGCGATCTCCGCTAACGGTGCCAATACGAAACGGCGAAGATGCATCTCAGGGTGCGGAATGACAAGTTTCTCCGTCCGGAGACACAAATCTCCATAGATCAATATATCTAAATCAATCTCTCTCGGTCCCCAACGGATACGGTGTTGCCTACCGACTTCGGTTTCGATGTCTTTCAAAATCTGTAATAGGGTGAGTGCGGGAAGGGAGGTTTCGATCGCAGCGACACCGTTCAGGAATTGTGCCTGCGATTCATAGCCGACAGGGTCGGTTTGGTAAATGGAGGAAATCTTTCGTAGCGTGATACCCTCCGTTTCCGATAAGGCGTGGATAGCGTTCTGGATATATGTCAGTCGGTCGCCGATGTTGCTTCCGAAACCGATGTAGACTGCGTACATAGCGTTTGCAGTTGGTAACAACATGGCTGAACCCAACTAACCTGTAAATTTGCGGAGAACAATAGAGGTATTGTGTCCACCGAAACCGAATGCGTTGGTCAGGGCAACCGAAATCTTCGCATCACGACTCTCGTTCGGGACATAATCCAAGTCGCAGGCTTCATCTGGCATATCGTAGTTGATCGTCGGGGGCAGGAACCCTTTTTCCATCGCACACAGACACGCGATAAGTTCCACAGCACCCGCCGCACCGAGCAGATGACCCACCATCGACTTCGTAGAACTGACAGGAATTTTGTACGCACGATCACCGAACAAGGATTTAATCGCGTTCGTTTCAGCAACATCACCAATCGGTGTAGAGGTACCGTGTGCATTGATATAGTCAACGGCATCTAACGGCAACCCAGCACTCCGAAGCGCGAATTCCATCGCTTTCGCTGCGCCTTCACCGTTTTCTGGTGGACTCACCATATCGTGCGCATCCGAAGTCATCCCGTAACCGACAACCTCCGCATAAATATGGGCACCACGTTTCTTGGCGTGCGACAGCGATTCAAAGATAAGGATACCGGCACCATCCCCCATAACGAAACCGTCTCTGTCTTTCGTGAACGGACGCGAAGCACGTTCAGGTTCATGGTTCCGCTCCGACATCGCTCGCATCGCACAGAACCCACCAACCGCTAACGGCGTAATCGCCGATTCCGTGCCACCCGTGAACATAACATCCGCATCGCCTCGCTTAATGATATGAAATGAATCCCCCATAGAATGGTTCGCACTCGCACACGCCGTGACAGACGTAGAATTGGGACCTTTGAGATTAAAACGGATCGAGATTTGCCCAGCCGCCATGTTAATAATCATGTACGGCACAAGAAACGGGCTAACACGTTTCACGCCCTTCTCGGCAAGGATTTTCGCGTTATCCTCAAGAACCCCGATACCACCAATACCAGAACCGATCTGAACCCCCGCACGGTAAGGATCAACCTTATCAAGATCCAGACCCGCATCCTCGCGCGCCATAATTGCAGTCGCAAGCGCATACTGAATAAAAAGCGGGAGCCTGGACGCAGCGCGGCGGTCCAAGTACTGCTCCGCCTGAAAATCCTTGACCTCTCCAGCGATTTGCGTGCGGTGTTCGGAGGCATCAAAATAGGTTAAAGGCCCGATCCCGTTTTTACCGACGGCAAGCGCATCCCAATATTCTTCTTTCGTGTTGCCAATCGCATTAACAACACCGATTCCTGTAATAACTACACGCTCCACGATACCGTTCCTTTTTGGTTAGCCGTCGGCTATCAGCCGTCAGCCATCAGAAAAATAGCAGTCAACAACCGGTTTCCGACTGCTGAAAGCCAATTGACTGATAACTGACAACTCATAACTGACAACTGATAACTAAAATCTATACGTGCTCGTCAAGATAACTCAAGGCATCCTGAACGGTCTGAATCTTCTCCGCATCACTATCCGGGATTTCGATATCAAATTCCTCTTCAAGTGCCATAACGAGTTCAACCGTATCAAGCGAGTCAGCACCCAAATCTTCCATAAAAGAAGCATCCGGTGTGACATTACCTTCGTCAACGCCGAGCTGTTTAGCGATAATTTCTATAAGACGTTCCTGATTTGTTGCCATAAGTTTTCTCCGATTTCCTTTTTAAAGTTTAAAGTTGTTATACCATTTCTAACTGACTACTTCTGAATTACATCACCATGCCACCGTCAACCTGAAGCACCTGGCCAGTGATATAGCGTGCAGCGTCCGATGCTAAAAAACAGACAGCAGCTGCCACGTCTTCTGGATGTCCAAACTCGCGTAACGGAATCAGATCAAGCAGTTGTTCCTGATTCTTTTCCGGTATTTGTGCAGTCATGTCCGTTGTGATAAAACCCGGGGCAATAGCGTTCACAGTAATACCGCGAGCACCAACTTCTTTCGCAGTAGCTTTCGTCAAACCGATGATCCCCGCTTTCGCAGCGGCATAATTCGCCTGCCCCGCATTACCGCTTAATCCAACAACTGACGAGATGTTGATGATGCGTCCGCTCTTCTGGCGTATCATCGGACGCAGAACCCCACGCGTACAATACATTGTACCCGTCAGATTCGTCTGTAACACCGCATCCCAATCTTCATCTTTAAGACGCATGAGCAACATATCACGCGTAATCCCCGCATTGTTCACGAGAATATCAATCTGCGAGAACTCCTCAATCGTCGCTTCGATAAGTTCTTCAACATCTGCCTTTTGAGAGACGTCAGCAGCCATCGAGAGCGTAGGGTAACCTTTACTGTGAAGTGTATCGGCGATCTGCGCGACAGATTCTGCAGAACGTGAGCAGAGAACCACATTCGCACCGGCTTCACCGAGTCTATGCGCAATCGCTGCACCAATACCGCGCGATGCCCCCGTAACAATTGCCGTCTTGCCGCTCAACAGATCCCCTCTAAATGCACCCTGTTCCGATGTCCCATCCATCTTATTTATTATCTCCATATTCATCTGCTACGACAGACAACGTCTTAACGTCCTCAACGTTCATAGCACCGCTTTCAGGAAGCGTCCGTTTCACCAAACCGGATAATACCTTCCCCGGCCCAACCTCTACAAAATGTGTGATACCGGTTCCTTCAATAGTCTTTAACGTTTTCTCCCACTGCACAGGCTGCGTTATCTGTTCAAATAGGAGGTGCCGAATATCATCTGCCCCCGTCGCAAACGTACCGGTTACGTTCATAGCAATATCAATTTTCGGAGGATGCAACGTTACCGAGTCAAGCACAGCACCGAATTTCTGTTGCGCGGGTACCATGAGTGGCGAATGAAATGCACCACTGACCGGCAACAATCGACACCGCCTCTCGCCAATTTCGGCTTTCGCCAGCGAGACAACACCATTGACAGTTTCCGCCTCACCAGAGATTACCAATTGCCCAGGACAATTATAATTCGCGATATTCACAACGCCTTCAACCGTGTCACAAAACTCTTGGAGCTGCTCGGTTTCCATACCGAGGATCGCTGCCATCGTGCCTCGCTGCGTTTCACCCGCTTCCGCCATGTAACTCGCCCGTGCGTGTACCAAACGCAACGCATCCGGAAAGTCAAGAACCCCTGCCGCTACAAGTGCCGAGTATTCACCCAAACTATGTCCAGCCACCGCATTCGGAACGATACCCAATGTCTCTAAGACTCGTAACGTTGCGACACTACAAACCAAGATCGCCAATTGTGTGTTTTCGGTCCGTTTTAAATCTGTTTCCGGTCCTTCAAAACAGAGTTGACGCAATGCACGTCCCAACGCTGCGTCAGCCTCTTGGAAAACGGCATCAGCAACCGGATAGGTTCGCGCAAGCTCCGCGCCCATACCGATCCGTTGTGAACCCTGTCCCGGAAAAACAAAAGCAAGTTGTGTCATTTTCTCCTGATGAATGGCTATCGGCTGAATTCGTTATCAGCTGCCAGTTTGCCTCACAGCGAGAGTTTTCAGTTACAAGAGTCCTCTTAACTGAAAACTGAGTACTGTTAACTGACAACTGAAAGATTTTTCGCAGAAAAATCGTACTGATAACTGGCTATAATCTTAGCAGTGTGCTACCCCATGTTAAACCGGCACCAAAAGTTACAAACAACAGCAGGTCCCCCGGTTTCGCACGTCCCTCACGGATCGCCTCATCTAACGCAATGATTACCGTCGCAGCGGAGGTGTTCCCATACTTATCAACATTAATATAGACCTTTTCACGCGGCACGCCGAGCCTATCGCCGACCGCTTCAATGATCCGCAAATTCGCCTGATGCGGAATCAAAAGATCTATCTCCTCAACGCTGACATCCGCCTCGCTTAGAACGCGTTGCGCAGCTTCCGGCATAAGCCGTACGCCGAGTTTAAACACCTCTCTGCCGTTCATTTTAAGCTTGTCAAGTTTTTGGTCAATAACGCCTTTAGTAATCGGCATCCTGGAACCACCAGCCGGAATACCGAGCAAGTCATTGTCAGAATAGTCTCCATCCGAACCGATATAAGAAGCAAGAATCCCTTTCGGTTCATCTGTCGCTTGCACAACGGCAGCACCCGCACCATCTCCGAACAGGACACACGTACTCCGATCACTCCAGTCAACGATATTATTGAAAACCTCACCACCGACGACAAGAACCGTATTATAGCGTCCAGATTTAATCATGCCATCGGCTAAATCCAATCCGTAAAGGAAACCAGCACACGCGGCAGACAAATCCATCGCAGCAGCGTTCTTCGCACCGATGCCTTTCTGTACGTAACACGCCGTTGACGGAAAAAACGTGTCAGGCGTAACCGTCGCAACAAGAATCAGTTCAATATCAAGCGGATCAATATTCGCGTTTTTTATTGCCCATCGCGCGGCATGTACACAAAGATCCGAGGTGGCGACATCGTCATCAGCAATACGTCGCTCGACGATCCCCGTGCGTTGACGAATCCATTCGTCACTTGTATCCACCATTTCCTCAAGGTCAAAATTGGTAACAACCCGATCAGGAAGGTAAGAACCCGTTCCCGTGATGGTTGCATGTCGATGTTGCGTCATTATACCTCTCTTGAAGTCTTTGGCGGTAGGGTTTGGGTAACCCAATCCCTACAATCCATGTAGGTCTTCCGAACCGACACCTCACTTACGCCTCGTCGGTGGATTTCGTTAACACAGGACGTCCGTTGTAATGTCCACATTCCGAACAAACACGATGCGAAACGATTGTCTCGCCGCAATACGAACAGACACTTGTCGCTTTATCCTGGAGCGCATGATGGCTCCGCCGCATTCTTTTTTTCGATTTTGACGTTTTCCGTTTTGGATGCGCCATGGTTATCTCCTTTTAATATCTTCACTTCAATTATTGTCCAGCATTTTCGACAAAACCGAAAACGGATTAGAAGCAGGGACCGCAGGTTCGTCAGTCGTCTCACAAGAACACGCCTCAACGTTAAGTTCCGCACCACACGTGCCGCATAGACCCTTACACATTTCAGAACAGAGGGACCATGCCGGCATCTCAAGGATAAGTCCCTGCCGAACATCTTCTGAAATATCTAAAACCTCACCGTCGTAATAGCGTTCATCCGCTTCCCTCTGTTCCAAAGATTCGCTACCGACAGCAAATAACAGTTCAAGCGTCGTCGTTAGATCCACCTCAAACGGACTGATACACCGGCGGCACTCCACCGAAACCCGCGTCTCAACATCAGCCGCTACATAGACATTGTCGTTACCTTGACGAAAGAGTTGGACTGCACAGGACAACGGTTCAATGAATTCTACCTCTTCGTACGCCAAACCGAGCGACGCAGGCGGCACAAGTGCTTCAAACGCTTTGAAATCCTCGTGTCGAAAGTCTTTCATATCGAACAATAACGTATCCCTGATGCCTTCTTTCATGTTCAAATATACCTCAAATAACTGTTAGAGAGCCTTCAGGTTTTTTGCTATGCAAGAACGCCACGCAGTCCTATCCCAAATTTTTAACCGAGAACGCGACTCCGACATCCATGTTAAAGGCACGCGTTCTTGGTTAAGACACATTAAAAATCGACTTCTTCTTCAATCCGAATAAGTTTTGTCTCCCCTTTCACGGCTTCAAGCGTATGGATTTCCGCAAGTGCCGCCTTCATGTTCTTCTCCCGCGCACTATGCGTCAGCATCACAAGCGACACAGTCTCCATACCGTGCGGATCCTTCTGGATAACAGAGGCAACACTAATCTCCCAATTCCCTAAGATCGTACCAATCATCGCAAGAACACCCGGACGGTCAGCAACCACAAAACGGAGGTAGTAACGCGTCTCAATATCGTCAATCGGTGAAACATCAACTTCCGATTGTGAACCCGCAAGCCATGCCCGCGAAATTGAGGCACTCACACCTTGCTGCACCGATTTCGCAGCATCAATAATATCCGCAACAACCGCACTCGCTGTCGGCATTTCACCAGCACCCTGTCCGTAAAAGAGCGTCGGACCGACCGCATCTCCGATGACGCAGACCGCATTAAATGCACCCCCGACATTCGCTAACAGGCTACGCTCCGGCACAAGCGTCGGATGCACACGCGCTTCTACACGGTTGTCCGTACCGAGTTTCGCAATAGCGAGCAACTTAATCACATAACCGAGCTCGCGCGCATATTGAATCTCCTTTTGCGTGATCTCGGTAATGCCTTCAACGTAAAATTGCGATAGGGAAATATTGCTGCGATAAGCAAGAGCGATCAGAAGGATCAGTTTCTGCGCGGCATCAATACCCTCAACGTCAAGCGTCGGATCGGCTTCGGCGTATCCCATATCCTGTGCCGCTTTCAGAACTTCCGAGAAATCGACACGCCGATCATGCATCTCGGTCAAGATGTAGTTACACGTCCCGTTCACAATGCCATAGAGCGAGTGAATCTGGTTCCCAGCAAAACTCTCTTGCAGCGTCTTGATGATCGGAATACCACCCGCAGTACTCGCCTCAAAATTAAGACTCACACGATACTCCGAAGCGAGTTGGAACAATTCAGCACCGTGCTCGGCGAGGAGGGCTTTATTCGCCGTCACAACATGCTTGCCGTTTCGGATCGCACGACTGATAAGCGTCCGTGATTCTGAAGTACCGCCGATGAGTTCAACGACAATATCAATATCAGGATTGTCAACCACTTCCGTCGGATCCGTTGTCAAGCAATCTACAGGGAGTTCAACACCTTCCCGCGCCGCCGGTAGCGTCCGTTTGACGATCTTCTTTACGGATAACTCAACGCCACTATTTTTCGCAATAAGCGCATTCTGGTTTAATAAAATTTTAGAAACACCGGTGCCGACGGTGCCCCAGCCTAAGATACCAACGTTAATGCACGATTTATTCACGACGAAAACCCCTCCTCTCCTTGCCATCAATTGCACGGTTACAGCGCAACACTGGCAAGCCGGATTGCATACCAAAAATCGGGGCGACTGGATTCGAACCAGCGACCTCTTGAACCCCATTCAAGCGCGCTTCCGGGCTGCGCCACGCCCCGTTATTAACAAAATAATCCACTTAATTGTATCATAACTCCCAACAAAAGTCAAATAAAAATTGACTATCACGCAATTCCCTTGCAGGAGGGGTTTGTAACCCCGATTCTTTCCCGTTAGAAGGTATAGGGCGAGGTTGTTCCCCGCCCTAAATCTCTATAATCCGTAACCCGTAGCATCTACGAGAAACCCATCTCTTTCAAGTTTCTCAAACTGATGCCCAAACTCTCAAACGGATCACGTTCATAGCAAGTATCCTGTTCAATGATATACCATTCCACACCCGCATAGACACATGCGTCTAAGATGGACGGCCAATTAAGATTGCCTTCGCCGACTTCAGCATAACGTTGCGTAGAACCTTGCATCGCCATATCCTTGAGATGGATAATGTCAGCACGTCCTTTTAACTGACGGATCCACGCCGTCGGATCACCACCACCGTGTTGAATCCAATACGTATCCAACTCGCTCTTAAAATACCTCGGATCGCTCTCGGCATACAGAATTTCTAACCCCGTCCGTCCGTCATAACGTTCCAACTCGAAACTGTGATTGTGATAAGAGAACGTCAAACCACCTTCAGCGAGTCGGGCAGCGACTTCGGAGGCTTCTCTCGCGAACCTTGCATACCCTTCAGTCGTCCGGTATTCACCCGGCAATCCGCCGATCGCGGCGTGCTTACATCCCCATAATTGATGTTCATCAATAACCGCTTGCGGTTCATCACGCATCCGGTCATAACTCGTATGCGTCGCGATGATACTTATACCTTCACCGTCAACGATGTTCTTCAGTGCTTCAGGTTCAATCGGACCGAGTGCCGAGCATTGCACCGCCTCATATCCAAGTTCTCGAACCTTCTTCATCGTTTCCGCAATATCGGCTTCAGTTTTAGTAAACTCTCTAACAGTATAAAGCTGCGCCGCGATCTGTTTCGCAGAAAGCGCATTTTGTGTCGCCATATTAACGTCTCCTTACAATTGGCTTATTAGGACTTACGCAGGCTGCTCTTTTGTAGCATAAACTGTTAGTTTGTGATACAAAAACGCTGTGTTTTACAAAAAAATCATCGTAACAGAACGGGCTGCAGTCAAAATTGCGTAAGTCCTGCTTATGTTATTTGCGGATAGTATTATATCAGAAAAGAATCAACAGGTCAAGACCAACCTTTAATTTTTTAACCCGCTTCCATCTCTCCCACCTTCCACCCCTCCATCAAATTTAATTTGCATATAAAAAACAGTTTTGGTAAACTGTTATATTATGATGAACCCTTTTTTCTTCGGTGGTAAAGGACTCCGTTCTTTGCGTCTTTTCCGCCTCCTACTCCATTTCCCAAATTTCGTTAAACTAACATGGCGACTGTTTAACGATGAACGCGTTCCGATCTATCGAAAGGCGATCCTCATCTTCGCCGAAATATTCGCAATCGGCTTCGCTATTTTCTACCTAATAAACCCGCTCGATTTCGATTTCCTCCCGATCATCGGTCGATTCGACGACATCATTATCGGCGCTTTCGTCATCCTTGTCCCCGCGGCATGGCTCTTTATACGACTCTGCCCAGAACCTATCGTCCGTGAACACGTGGATCGGATCTCACGTGGCGAATAAGCAAAAATTGCCGCACAACACTTCACGCCAAATACACCAAATTTTTCAAACTTTTTTGCAACTTTTTTATCCAACAGGTGTGTCTCTATGATGCAAACACAAAAAATGGAAAGACAGTTCCGCTCCCCTACGAGATCGGACACACCCTAAAAAATAATCACATTGGAGATTATACCATGAAACTCAGAAAGACATTTCAGAAACCTACACGGGTACTTATGATTTTAGCAGCACTCATCGTCGTCACCGGACTCGTCATCGGTTGGAATACAGATGAGTTGACAATGCAAACCGCAATCGGACAGACAAACGATACCCTTCAGACATCCGAAGATTTTCAATCTCTTGAACGCGCAAACCGAGCCTTTATTAATCTGGTGAAACAGACGCGTCCAGCCGTTGTGCAAATTACAACGCAAACGAGACAAAATAGAATCTTGACATCGGAAGGAAATCAACTGACACCTGAGCAAGAAGAGGAACTTAGACGTTTTTTCGACGACGAATTCCCACTTCCATTCAGACGATTTTTTCAAGAACCCGAACAAATCCCTATCCCTAATCCACGTCCAAGACATTCCAGAGGTGTCGGATCCGGCGTAATTGTTAGTGACGACGGTTATATCCTCACCAATAACCATGTTATTGAAGGCACCGACGCAATTAAGGTAACCCTATCAAATGGCAAAGCGTACGATGCAGAGTTAGTCGGACGTGATGATGCGTGGAGTGGGGTCGGTGGTAGCGATTTAGCAGTTATTAAAATTGATGCTAAAGAGCTCCCAGTCTTGCCGTTCGGTGATTCCGACGCACTTGAAGTCGGCGAGTGGGTTATCGCTATCGGAACACCGCTGAACTATTCCCAAAGTGTAACGCGCGGCATTGTGAGCGCCAAGGGCAGAACAGGATTCACGACTTATGGACAGTTCATACAAACCGATGCCCCAATTAATCAAGGAAATAGCGGCGGCGCACTGATTAATATTCGTGGCGAATTGGTCGGAATTAATACTTTAATTGCCACCAATAGCATTGTTAGAGGAAATATCGGAATCGGTTTCTCTATCCCAAGTAATCTCGCACAACAGATACTGCCACAACTTATAGAAAACGGTAAGGTGGAACGCGGTTGGCTCGGCATTACTATGGAGCCAGTAAGTGACGAATTGGCGGAGAAACTGAAGCTTGATATGCCACGCGGTGTGCTTGTTAAAGTCGTCGGTCCAAAAAGCCCCGCGCAAAAAGCAGGAATCCAACGCGGAGATGTTATTGTGACTTTTGATAACCAACAAGTCCAAGACTCGGACCATTTGCGACATATTGTTGGCGCAACACAGGTGGGTAAATCTGTTGAACTGACAGTCATCCGAAACGGCAGCGAAGAAAAACAGTTGACTGTTAAATTGGGTAGACGCACACAAGAAAACATCGCCTCACTTTCACCCGATGAGGAACTACCAACAGTGGAGCAAGCAGACGAAGAAGAAACCTTAGCCGGACTTCATGTCCAAGAGCTAACACCTGAAATTGCCGACCATTACGGCTATTCTTCAGGCGAAAAAGGCGTTATTGTCACACAGGTCGAACAAGGCAGCAACGCCGACAAAGAGGGCATCAAACCCGGATACCTCATCCAAGAGATGGAATGGACGCCGATTGATGACCTTGAGTCGTATTCCCGCGTCGCCAAGCAATTGAAAGCAGAAAATAAGAGGCGCGTGCTTCTCTATGTCAGGCTACCAGATAATAGAGGTGGGGACTACGTGACCTTGGGCATTCGCAGATCAGACCGCTAACTCACACAGCAGATGCCACCCTAACACCTGTCAACCAAAACCAAGACTGGAACCGAAACAGGGCTATTTAGTTCTCGGTTTTTTCGTCCAATTTTGAACACCCAGGGCCGGTAGGTGCGGTTTGGAACCGGGGTCCCCACCCGTTACTGGGAAGGGGCACCGGAACTGAAAAGAAAATTCAGAAATTTAGAAAATCTGATGATTTGTTTAAAACTAAATCACCCTGGGAACCGAAAACTTAATGCTTGACAGATAGTTGTTTCTGTGATATACTACGCAGAAACAACTATCTTTTTTACTTTGAGGTCACGTTTTGATAAACGCACAACGCGTCGTTTGGCCCAGTCGCGCCAAAGTTGACGTGGAGACATTTACCTTACCTCCCATCGGAGACGATGAAGTACTCGTCGCGACAAACGCTACGCTCATCAGTCCCGGCACGGAGCGCGCTTTTTTACTCGGGCTCCCAAACGCACAAGGTAACTACCCATCCCGTCCCGGATACAGCAACATCGGCACAGTGATAGAAGTCGGAAACGCCGTCACGGGTTTTAAAGTCGGTGAACGTGTCGCCTCAACACAGGGACACACCAGCCATTTCGCAACCGCACCCAACCGATTGCTAAAAGTCCCATCCGCCGACGTGCCATCCGAAGAAGCGGTTTTCTTCAACCTCGGTGCAATCGCACTACAAGGCATCCGAAAAGCACGCATCGAATTAGGCGAAGCAACGCTCGTTTTAGGACAAGGACTCATTGGACTGCTCGCACTACAACTCTCAAAACTCAGTGGCGCGCTACCGGCTATCGCCGCAGACCTCACCGATAGCCGACTCGAACTCGCCAAAACCATCGGAGCCGACGCTATACTCAACCCCGAAGACACCAATTTCTCCGAACAATTGAACACCGTTACAAACGGCAACGGACCGGCAGTCGTTATCGAAGCAACCGGACACCCGGACGCAGTCAGCACCGCCTTAGACGTAGCCGGATGGGGCGCGCGTGTCGTCTTACTCGCAAGCACACGCGGAGAGACACCGAAAGTGAACTTCTACCGTGATGTCCACAAAAAAGGACTCATCCTTTACGGCGCACACAACGCTATCCGTCCGCGTCAAGAGTCCTCACCGAACTACTGGACACTCAAAGACGACAGCCACTTACTATTGACACTCATCGCCGAAAAACGATTTGACGTTGCACCCTTGATTAGCCATCGCGTCCCCGGAGAAGAAGCACCGAAAGCGTACCAACTACTTATGGAATGGAACCCCAGTCTACTCGGCGTCGTCCTTCAATGGAACGACAACTTGTAGGTCTCCAACAATTTTCTTTGCTGTACAGTGAAAATACTGTATTCTAATCCTAAAAAGACCGTTATAATCGAGAAAGGGGTTGACTTAACCAAAACTCCCTTCTTAATACATCAAAAACGCAGCCTGAAACGAAGTGGAAGGATTTTTGTTGGGGTATTTCTTCAGATTTACAGAAAGGAACATGAAGCCACAACCAACCCAACTTAACCGCAAGGAAAAATAAAAAACATCAAAAACGCAGCTCGTAATGAAATGGAGAGCGGATTCAAGAAAGGCACGTCAAAATTCAAACCCACGTTATTTAACCGCAAGGAAAATTAAAAATACCGCAAGGAAAATTAAAAGAAAAAAAACGCAGCCTGAAACGAAGTGGAAGGCGAACTGTAGAAAGAAACGTGAAAACCACAACCCACGTTATTTAACCGCAAGGAAAATTAAAAATACCGCAAGGAAAATTAAAAAAATGGCACGTGAATATCCTATTGAAAACGTACGCAACATCGGAATCGCAGCACACATAGACGCCGGCAAAACAACCACCACCGAGCGAATCCTATTCTACACCGGCAAAAAACACAAAATCGGTGCCGTAGACGACGGCACCGCCGAGATGGACTGGATGGTCCAAGAACGCGAACGCGGCGTAACCATCACCGCCGCCGCAACAACCTGCTTCTGGCATGAACACGCAATCCATCTCATCGATACACCCGGACACGTCGATTTCACCGTAGAGGTGGAACGTTCCTTACGCGTCCTCGACGGTGTCGTCGCACTCTTCTGCGCCGTCGGCGGTGTCGAACCGCAATCAGAAACCGTCTGGCAACAAGCCGACCGTTACAACGTCCCGCGCATCGTATTCGTCAACAAGATGGACCGGGTCGGCGCGAACTACGAACGCGTCTTAGAGATGATGAAAGAACAACTCGGCGCGAACCCGCTACCCCTCCAACTCCCCATCGGAGAAGGCACCGAATTTGAAGGCGTTATCGATCTCCTAAAACAAACAGCACTACGCTGGGACCCAACAGACCAAGGGCAGACCTATTCAGAGACAGAAATCCCAACCGAATACCAAGAAGAAGTCGAAGCAGCACGAGAACACCTCTTCGAGACCGTCGCCGTTGAAGACGAGATACTACTTGAAAAATACTTAGGCAGCGAAGAAATCACACACGACGAACTATTAACCGCCATCCGCACAGCAACACTAAAGGGCATCTTAGTACCCGTACTCTGCGGAAGCTCTTTGAAAAATCAAGGTGTCCAACCGCTCCTTGATTCAGTCATCAACTTTTTGCCATCACCTGTTGATGTCCCCCCCATTGAAGGCACAACGCCACAATCGACCTCCGGCAGCGCACGTGCCAAACGCACAAAAGATACCACCGAAACAGATAAAGTGACACGTCCCGCAGACGACACCGCTCCTTTCTCAGCCTTAGCGTTCAAAGTCGCCAGCCATCCAACCGTAGACAAACTCGTCTATTGTCGAGTCTACTCCGGCACACTCAGGCGCGGCGAAGCAGTCTACAACGTCCGTTCCGAGAAACGCGAGCGCGTCAACCGCATCCTACAAATGCACGCCAACAAAGAAGCCGTCTCCGACGCAGCCTATGCCGGCGACATCGTCGCACTCGTCGGGCTTAAAGATACAAAAACCGCAGACACGCTCACAGACCCGAAAAAACCGATCCTGTTAGAATCCATCACCTTCCCCGAACCCGTCATCTCCATCGCAATCGAACCGGAACGCGCAAGCGATGCAGACGCACTCGAAGAAACACTCGAAAAACTGATGGACGAAGACCCGACATTCACCGTCGGGATTGACCAAGAAACCGGGCAGCGAATTATCTCCGGGATGGGTGAACTCCACCTCGAAATCTTGACCGACAGGATGGTACGTGAGTTCGGCGTGAACGCTCGCGTCAGTAAACTCCAAGTATCGTATCGTGAAACCATAAGCACCACCGCAGAGGCACGCGGGAAACACATCCATAAGACTGAGGAAGAGGGTATCTATGGAGACGTACAACTCACCGTCGAACCCTTAGAACGCGGCGAAGGGTTTCAGTTCGACGACAGCTCCGACGAAACGCAGATTCCGAGACAATACGTCCCGTTCATAGCAAAAGCACTTGAGGGAGCAATGCTAACCGGACCCCGGATCGGATACCCGATGCAAGACGTGAAGGCAACGCTCACCGGCGGCTCCTATCACCCAACCGATTCCTCGGAAGTCGCTTATGAAGCAGCAGCCGTCCTCGCCTTTGAGAACGCAGTCCGAAAAGCGAACCCCCTAATCTTAGAACCGATTATGCGGATACACATCACTGTCCCTGATGAACACGTCGGTAAAGTCATAGGTGATCTGAATTCCCGTCGCGCACACATTAACGAAAGCGTCGCACAAGACGCATCCGAAACAGGAAACGCATTTCAATTGACGCGAGACATCATCAACGCCTTCATCCCACTATCAGAAACATTTCAATACACCACACATCTCCGTTCGATGACACAAGGACGCGGCGCGTTCACATTAGAATTTTCACACTACGAGATAGTACCTGAGTCCCTCGCACCGGGTGCCAAACTCGCTGGCACGGTCTAACGTCCGTGAGCCTTCATCACCGCTTGGAGTTCCGCCAACGGAATCGCGCGCATCGTCCTGCCGTTGCGTCCGGTGGTCGTCGTCGCCATCGTCATCGAATTGACGATAGCCTCCTCAGTCGCCTCAATCACCGCTTGGAAAAGCGAACTTAAATTTCCATTGGTAAGCATCTCAATCCGAAAGGTCCCCGTTTCAGTCCGACCCGGAAAAATATTCGCAGTAGAAAACGCAATAACGAACTCGCCACTACCGTCCGTACTCGGTGTACCTGTACGGGCAAGTCCGTGTGTCGCCCGGATCGCTAACTGCTTCAATTGACGATGCGTTAGCGGCGCATCCGTCGCAACGACAATAATAAACGAACCGTCTCTCGTCGGTCGCGGCGGATCCGCAATCTCGCGACCCACAGGAACTCCATCAATCCGCAACTGATGCCGTCTACCGCCGTTAGAATTGACAAGGACACCGACCGTCCAGCCACCGCGACCTTCCGGCAAGACGCGGGAAGATGTACCGATACCGGCTTTGAACCCGTAGCACCGCATGCCAGTACCACCACCAACACACCCTTCAGCAACGGGACCATCGGTCGCCTTCTCAATCGCTTCAATCGCGTGTTCCGCTGTAACATGGAGACCACTGATGTCGTTCAGACCACCATCATAACACTCCGCCACAATCGGCAACACGATATTGTTGTCTGGATACCGTTTAACAATGTAACGAACAACACCGTCATGAACCGCCCCAACACTGAGTGTATTGGTCAGTAAAATCGGAGATTCAACCCAACCCGCTTGGTTAATACGAGCAATACCCGTCGCTTCGCCGTTGCCGTGTATCGTATGCGCCGCACCGAACAGGCGCGCCGTCCAGACATCATCACTCGGAATCACAGCAGTGACACCCGTACGAATCGAATCACCTTCATTCAAGGTAACGTGTCCGACTTTCACGCCAGAAACATCTGTGATAGCGTTATGCGTACCCGTCGGAAGCGTCCCAATCCGAATACCGATGTCGCGTGCCCGTGCACGGACCTCCGATTCCTCTGCAGGCTCCGCATTTACAACGCACATAGCACCTGTCCACAAAACGATGATAACAACGGCAAGACACACCATTTTCGTGTCAGCCGAAAATACACGGTATTGAACCCATTCATACAATTTCTGCATCTTCTAATTGATCCTTATAAATTTCGCGAATCTGGTTAAAAATAGCAATATATTCTGGAAGCCGATAATCAGGATAACTCCACTCCCACGGCTGGAACGTTTTACGATAAAAGCGGAGCGTAATCTCTGCATAAATACCATCGCGGAGATAGATACGGTGCGCGTGATCCTTCGTCGATGCCAGCACCAACTTTGCCAAACAGACGTAACCCGCGTCTAAATTAACGCGCCGTGCCTCGCCATCTAACTTTTTTAGAGCAAAAGTCTGCTCCACGGCATTCGTGAACAGTTTCATCTCTGCCAACGAACCGGCATCAATGAGCCTTTCAAAACTAATAAACTGTCTCTCGATATTCGGTCCCATCTCGGCTTCATAATAAGTCGTGCTTGTAAAAGGCATCAACTCGCTCGTAAAATCAATCCGTCCGAGACGTTGTTCAAGTCCCGCATAAACAGTCGGTAGGAGGCAAGAGTCCGTTGTCAGCACACCGATAACAGCTTTAACAGGTTGTGGCATCATAATGGTTCCCATATCAACCTCCATAATCTGAAATGAAAAGATCAATGACGGGTAGAATAGCGCGACCTCTTCCAACCTTCAAACTTACTTTTGAGTATAGCAGACACCCTTCGGGATGTCAATATTTCGTTTGTTGCAACGTGAGTTTGATAAATGCTTGAGGCAGACACATTTGCTCTTAAAGTCCCCCTACCCCCCTGATAAGGGGGGATATGGGGGGTTGGGGATTTAGGGGGTTGTATTCCTAAAAATCGCCGCTTTTTCAGGCAATATATTGTTTTTTGCTCAATTTGCGTCCACCTCGGAAACCTCTAATATTTTTCAAACTGGCGTTTGTTGCAACAAAAATTGCACTTCCAGCACACAATATTCGATATTTTTTCACCAAATTTTGAAAAAATGCCCCAAAAAACATATTTTTTTCATTTTTTTCTTGACATGTTCTAAAAAATAATGTATAATATTCTGTTATGCTATCCTATGTCGCCATATTGAAACGGAAAAGTATCTCGGAGGCAGACTTTTTTGAGGATTAATTATTTAAATCGGTAATTCCAAGTTTCCCCAGGCACCGTAGGTGCGGTTTGGAAGGGGGGTTCCCACCCGATCATTTTTTATCTTCATCAAAAAGTCTATTCATAAAAGCTGCGTAACCACCGCCAAATAGGGGGACTCCATTCAGTGAACAAAAAGTCCAACCAGAAAAACGAGAGAATCTCATTCGCCAAAACAAATGTTCGGACAGAACTTCCGAATCTTATAGAAACCCAAAAACTTTCGTATGATGCCTTTTTACAACGAAACGTCTCACCTAACGAACGCACAGACACAGGACTCCAATCCGTATTTAAAGAAGTCTTTCCGCCAGAAGATAAGGAGAAAGGCATTAAAAGTGGCCTTCGCGATTTTTCGGATACCAACAGCCTCGAATTCATCAATTACACCCTCGGCGCACCGAAATATACATTACAAGAGTGCATCGCACGCGGTGTAACCTATCAAGTATCACTCACAGCACGTATCATGCTCGTCCTGCGCGAAGCCGACCCAGACGCTGACGAACCACACGTCGTAGACATCCGAGAATCTGATGTCTATCTCGGCGAAATACCATTAATGACAGAGAACGGCAGCTTCATTGTTAACGGCAGTGAACGCGTCATCGTCAGCCAACTGCACCGCTCACCGGGTGTCATCTTCCTCGAAAAATCGTTGTCAACAGGAAGACGCTCACCGACCGCACAAATCATTCCCTACCGCGGCGCATGGGTCGAATTTGAAATAGATAGCAAAGACCAGATATATGTCCGCATCGACAAACGCAGAAAACTGCCCGCGACAGTACTACTCCGCGCACTCGGTTGGAAGACGGATGCCGACATCCTCAAACTCTACGCCAAGACAGAACGCCTCGTACTCGCCGGATGGAAAGTCACACACGTCGAAGGACCCGCATTACAGGTTAATCCCGGAGATTTACTAAATCCCGCCGAATTCCGACAGGCAAAACAAGACTATCCAGATATCGAAGTCGAGAGGCACTATCGCGTTACCAAAGTAGGAGAGAAAGATTGTCCCCTCGAAGTCGGACAAGAACTCACATATCAAGAACGCACAAGGCACCGCAGAAAATGGAAGAAATTTGAAACAGAACTCTTCCAACGCGTCATTGATACCCACAACAGTGGCTGCGAATTCACAATCGGGCAGGTACTAACGAACTCGGAATACGAAGAAGCACGCACACGCTACAACAAAAAAGCCTTCGACGCTGAACCGATCATTCCAGACGACGGACAAGATAGGGTCTGTGCCGAAGACATCGTCCATCAAGAAACCGGTGAAGTACTCCTGACAGCGAATACGCTCCTCACCGAAACCGAATTGGAACGCCTCAAAGAGGCTGGCGTTGAAGCTCTCACAGTACTCGATGAAGAGGACTGCCGGCGTATCGCGTTCCTACGAAATACCTTGGAAAAGGATAGACAAGCCGATTACGACTCACAACACAGTCTACAGGACGCAGCACTCCTTACAATCTTCCGGACCCTCAGACCCGGTGATGCCCTCAGCATAGAGAATGCCCGCAAACACCTGACATGGCTGCTCTTTGACGCACACCGATACGACCTCGGTGTCGTCGGGAGATACAAACTCAATCGCAAATTCCAAGGGCTATCTGTTTACGGAGAACCGCCGGAGGAAACATTCCGCACACTCCGACCAGAAGATATTGCCGCTACCGTAGACTATCTCCTAAAAGTCCATAACGGTCTTAAACCGAAAGATGATCTCGATCACCTCGGAAACCGACGCGTCCGCGTTATCGGTGAACTCTTGGAGAACCAATTCAGAATGGGGTTACTCCAAATCCGTAGAACAACACGCGAACGGTTAAGCACGAACAACGATCTGGCGAAAGTCGTTCCATCTTCTCTCGTGAACCCGAAACCGCTTATGATGGCACTCCGCGAATTCTTCGGATCAAACCAACTCTCGCAGTTCATGCAGCAAATCAATCCGCTTGATGAATTGACACACAAACGTCGTATCTCAGCCATCGGACCAGGTGGACTCCATCGCGACAGAGCAACTGCCGCCGTTCGCGACGTACACCGTACACACTACGGGCGCGTCTGCCCATTGGAAACACCCGAAGGTCCATCAATCGGACTCATCGTATCCCTCGCATGCTACGGACGCATAAACCCTTACGGTTTCATCGAAACACCGTATCATAAGGTAGAGGACGGCTCCGTTTTAGGACCCGTCGAATACCTCACCGCAGATAACGAGGACTCACTCCATATCGCAGCGAAGTCGATGCCACGCAATACGATACAAAACGGTGATTCGGACGCTTCAGGACACCTACTACCTGTCCGCAGCGGTGAAGAAGTCCTCTCTCTACCGATGGAAAAAATTGATTACATCGGTGTCGCACCACAGCAGATTGTCGGTATCTCCGCAGCACTCGTACCGTTCCTCGAACACGAAGACGCAAACCGAGCATTGATGGGCGCAAACCACCAACGCCAAGCCGTACCACTCATCCAACCAGAAGCACCGCTCGTCGGAACAGGTATGGAAGGACCCGCAGCACGCTACTCCGGCGCACTCATCACAGCAAAACGCGCAGGAACCGTCACAAGTGTCTCCGCCGAAGAAATTCTTATCTATACAGGCGAAGCACTCCACCACGATGAAGGTGAAAACACGTTTAGCGAGATGGGATACGATGTCTATAAACTTCAGACATTCAAACGCAGCAACAGCGGCACCTGTATCCATCAACGTCCAATCGTCGCAGTCGGAGACAATGTTGAAGCAGACGAAGTTATCGCCGACGGCACCTCTACAGAAAACGGCGAACTCGCACTCGGGCAAAACATCCTATGCGCTTATATGCCATGGGGCGGACACAACTACGAAGACTCTATCCTGATAAGTGAATCACTCATCAAACAGGATACCTTCACCTCTATTCACATCGAGGAGTTTGAAGTCGAAGCACGCGAAACGAAAGTCGGTCCCGAAGAAATTACACGCGACATCCCAAACGTCAGTGAACAGCGACTCAGCCAACTCGACGAAGAAGGTATTATCCGCATCGGTAGCGTTGTTAAAGCAGGCAGCATCCTCGTCGGAAAAATTACACCCAAAGGCGAAAGCGAGTACGGACCCGAACAGAAACTCCTACAGGCGATCTTCGGGGAAAAAGTTAAAGACGTACGCGATGCCTCCACTTATGTACGCCCAGGCGTTGAAGGGGTCGTTATTGATGTCAAGGTATTTTCACGTAAACCCGACACCGCACAACGACGCGGCAGCTGGCAAGCAGACGCTGGCGGATCAATGGCGGACGAACTCCGATTCGAATCGAAACGCAAGCAAATCGACGAAACATGGCGACAACAACTCGCTTCAATCCGTCGTCGAAAAATCGACGAAATTCGTAATACGCTCATCGGACGAGAACTCGCAGACCCACTTTTAGGGGTCAAAGACTCCGAACCGCTTGCGAATACCGGGGATACACTGACCGCCGAAATACTGGACGCTTATACCGACGGCACCATCGCAGATGAATACTACACGGTGACGGAAGATACCGCCGCCGAAGCCTTCACCGCAGAACAACGTTACAAGGTCACAAGTGTACCCGAACCGATACCGACGATAGCACTCTACACGCCAGACACTTCGGACGATGGAACCGTAGACCCCGACAGCGAGGCAACTGAGGACCTCGATTTTGAAGAAATCGGAATATCCGAAGCCGAAACGACGGGAACCTTCACCGCAGTCCCAGAATATTTCGGACGCGTATGTGAACCGCTCTCCGGAAACACCGAAATAAACTTCCGAGAAGATATAACCCCAAGTGAACTCGCAGCACACACCGGTATCTCACTGCTCGGTGCCGATCAAAGTGTCGTTGTCATCGCTTTATATAAGGATGCACACACCGATGAATCGGATACCGAACATCTTAAGGACGCACTCACTGCAGAGGACGCACGATTCGGTGTGCTACTCACCGACGACCCCGAACCCGATAATTGGGAGTTCTATGAACGCAACGGGAACGCCGAATTAAACGTCCAGACCCGCACAGAATTTGAACAGGCTGTCGCCACACAATTAGAAGACACCAGATGCCCATTCGCTGAAGACGACGAATTTTCTGAGGACGAATGGAACAACATCAGTGAAGTCTATCCCGATTTACAAGCAGACACATCTTGGCAAATTAAGGCGATCTTTGACGAAACCTGCCCACTAACGCCCGGACAAGAACTGTCCGACACCGAGTACCAACAAGCGTGTAGCGATTTCCCCGCACACCCAGTACCTGCCGGACAGCGATTGACTGCAGAAGAGAAAGACGAACTCAGTAAGACCACCAAAGATCTAAAAACCGAAAGTGTGTGGCACGTTACCGCCGTTTTCGACCCCAAATCTCCATTATCGGTCGGAGAATACGTCTCTGACACCGATTATCAGAAAGCACGTAAAGAGTGCAGTTTGTCTTTTTCGGACATCAGCGTTACGGACCCCGAAATACGAGAACACATTCAACGCATCGAAGAGATGGCACAAGGCAGGATAACCGCTTATACCGAAGAAAAAGAACAAGCACTCCAGCAACTCGAAATGGGTGACGAACTCAAACCCGGTGTCATCAAGCGCGTTAAAGTCTACGTTGCAAGCAAACGTCCCATCTCTGTCGGCGATAAAATGGCAGGACGCTACGGAAACAAAGGCGTTGTCGCCAAAATCTTGCCACCCGAGGATATGCCATACCTACCTGACGGCACACCCGTCGAACTGGTACTGAATCCGTTAGGCGTGCCATCGCGGATGAACGTCGGTCAGATACTCGAAATCCATCTCGGATGGGCATGCCACGAACTCGGGGACCGTGTCGAATCCCCCGTATTCGACGGCGCAACCGAAGAAGAAGTCTTTGAAATGCTCGCTAAAACCACTTTACCTGACCGCAGCAAAGAGACCGGTAAAAGCATACTCTTTGACGGTAGAACCGGTGAACCGTTTGCCCAGGAGATAACAGTAGGATACGTCTACTTCCTTAAGTTGAACCACCTCGTCGCAGATAAGATGCATGCCCGATCCACCGGACCTTATTCTCTCGTCACACAACAACCGCTCGGCGGGAAGGCACAGCACGGTGGGCAACGGCTCGGGGAGATGGAAGTCTGGGCATTGGAGGCTTACGGCGCAGCACACACTCTCCAAGAAATGCTCACACTCAAATCCGACGATGTACTCGGCAGAAGAGAAATATACGAATCCGTCGTCAAAGGACTAAACCCCGATCCACCAGGAACACCCGAATCGTTCAAAGTGTTAGTCCGTGAACTCCAAACCCTCGGACTCCACGTATCTCTCGACCAAGACGAAGAATAACCAAGACTTACGCATGCTGCTCTTTTGTAGCATAAACTGTTAGTTTGTGCTACCAGAACGCTCGGTTTTCCGAGAAATCTCATCTAACAGAATAGGCCGTAGTCAAAATTGCGTAAGTCCTGATAACAATTAGTTATCAGGCGTCAGTATGATTTTTTCTCAGAAAAAATCTTTCAGCCTTCAGTTGTCAGTTAACAAAAAAGGAGAACTACAGTCGTCAGTCGTCAGTCATCAGAAAGAGGAAACCCTCGAACTATCAAAAACCTCTTGTAACTGATAACTGATAACTGATAACTGAGTACGATAAAACATGAACACGGCATTTGACAGCATCTCCATAAAAATAGCCTCGCCTGAACAGATAAAAGACGCAGCAAAGGAAACCAGTTGCAAATACCGGAAACCCGCTGAAACAACAGAGGGACCCTTTAACTGCCCCGAAAAAGGCACCTGCAACTGCGGCGAGGTCAAGAAAGCAGAAACCATTAACTACCGATCCTTCCGACCGGAACCCGAAGGACTTTTTTGCGAGGCTATCTTCGGACCCCAAAAGGATTGGGAATGCAACTGCGGAAAATACAAACGCATCAAACACAAAGGCGTGATATGCGACCGCTGCGGCGTTGAAGTCACACAACAACGCGTCCGTCGCGACAGACTCGGCTATATCCAACTCGCCGCACTCGTCTCCCATATATGGTACTTCAAAGGACTTCCATCACGTATCGGCCTCTTCTGTGGACTCTCCTCGCGCCAACTTGAATCTGTCTTGTATTTTGAAGCGTTTCATGCTCTTGAAACAACTACAGTGGTTGCCGAAATTTTCCATCCGGACTGTCCACTCCAGACTGACCAGATTCTTACTCACTCAACTATTGGGGATACTCTACTCTTGAGAGATGAGACCACTGATACCTCTCAAGTAATGAAAACTGGTTATTTACCTATAGTTTCTACATTCAGTAGATATAACCGAGATGAACTGCTACAAATGGAGAGAGATTATCCAGGGTTAAAAGCTGAAAGAGCGAGAATTGCCATTTCCTCAACGAGTTCTCAGCCCGCAGAGACAACAATTGGAAATTCTGATGGATATGTTATAACCGAAGTTTTCAATCCACATTGTCCATTACAAGTTGGAGATCATATTTCTCATCAGGATTATCAAGAAGCCCTTATGATGTACCCCGGATGGACAACAATATCTCCATCATTCGCCCCTGGGGATGTCGTGTCGGAGATAGAGTACAACACAGAAATTAATAGATTGTATGAGCAGTTGGAAGATATTGACAGTAGTATGAGACCAACTGATTTGCTTCGTGCTGGCATAGGAGCAGAAAGTATTCACGAGGTCCTCAGGAACATTGACCTTGAAGCAGAGGAACTTGCTTTAAATGAAGTATTAACGCAAACTAACAGTCAGCAGAATAAACTTAAGATCGCTAAACAGCTAAAGATGGTGTCAGATTTTATAAAAGTTGAACAGCGACCCGAATGGATGATTCTTGATGTCGTTCCCGTAATCCCACCCGATTTAAGACCGCTCGTCCCACTTGAAGGTGGACGCTTCGCTACCAGCGACCTCAACGACCTATATCGCAGGGTTATCAATCGGAACAATCGACTCCGGAAACTCATACAACTCCGTTCACCAGAAGTCATCCTCCGAAACGAGAAACGGATGCTACAGGAAGCCGTCGATGCCTTCTTCGACAACGGAAGACACGGCAGACGTGTCACCGGACCCGGAAACCGACCCCTCAAATCCCTCGCTGAGGTACTCAAAGGCAAGATCGGACGATTCCGACAGAACCTACTCGGTAAACGCGTCGACTACTCCGGACGTAGCGTCATCGTCGTCGGACCCGAACTCGGCTTACACCAATGCGGTATCCCAAAACAGATGGCAGTCGAACTGTTTAAACCCTTTATCATTGAGCGACTTCAAGCTTACGGTTTTACACAGACCATCAAGCGGGCAAAGCATATCGCCGAACACGTCGACTCAGATTCACCCGTCTGGGATGTCGTAGAGGAAGTCATCGCCGATCACCCGGTCCTCCTCAACCGACCACCCACGCTCCACCGACTCGGCATCCAGGCATTTTTACCTGTCCTCGTTGAAGGTAAATCCATCCGGATTCCGCCACTCGTCTGCAAAGCGTTCAACGCCGATTTTGATGGCGACCAGATGGCTGTACACGTACCACTGACAGTAGAGGCACAAGCCGAAGCAAAACTCCTCATGCTCAGCAGCCATAACATCCTCAAACCCTCACACGGCGACCCAATTGCCGTCCCTGAACTCGATATGGTGCTTGGACCCAGCTTCCTAACAAAGACGCTACCTGAACACGCTGAAGATGCCGAACTCTTACACGAGGCATACACAACGAGTGATACCGATCTTTTCGATCAAATTCGTCAGAAACCTTGGTACCACCGCCGCTACTCCCATACAGAAGATGTTATTACGGCTCACGTTGCCGGTCAACTTAATCTCCATGATAGTATCCAACTCTTCTGTAAATTCAATGGACATATTGAAAACGGTAGCGCAACCGAGCCTATCCTCACAACAGTCGGCAGAGTTATCTTTAACGAGGTACTGCCCAAAGATGAGAATGGAGAATCAACATTAAAGTGGGAAGACGAACATTCCCAACAAAGTATTCCGTTCTACAACGCCGAAGCCGGCGGACGCGCACTGTCTGAGCTTATCCATCGATGCTTCAACGAACTCGGAACACGCACGACCGTTGAAGTACTCGAGAACGTCCAAAAACTCGCTTTCGAGTACGCAACCCTGAGCGGTGTCTCACCCGGTATCAAAGATTATATAACACCTGATAACCGGGACGCATTAGTGAATGACGCAAAGTCAGAAATCGCAGCCCTACTTGAAGCCGCGGAGACAACTGACCGAGAAGAACACGAAAACGAGCAAATTCGTATCTGGTTCGATACTATGGCGCAAATCGAAAAAACGATGTTCACGGACCTACCTAACCTCGAGGAGACACCTCTCGTCGAACGAGGCGACCCACGTAAAGTACACCCTTATATCGACGCTGAGGGAACAGAGGTCGCTAATAAAACCGTGAGAGGTTTCAGCCCAGTGCATATCATGGCAGACAGTGGCGCACGGGCACGGAAAAATCCGTTTATGCAGATCAGCGCATTTATCGGACTCAAGGCAAAACAGGACGGCAACATCCTTATTCCACCCATCGGAACCTCTACCGATGACGAATATTTCTGTTCTTATCGAGAAGGACTCGACGTACTCGACTATTTCAACTCTACTTACGGATCCCGTAAGGGGTTGGTGGACACAGCACTCAAAACAGCATCTTCAGGCTATTTGACACGAAAACTTGTCGATGTCGCACAAGATGTTCGCGTTACCACTGAAGATTGCGGCACGCTTAACAGCATCCAGAAATTCGCAACAGCAGGCGGCGACCTCACTTTCAAAATCAGCGGACGCACGACCGCCGAAGACATCCACCACCCAGACACCGACGATATACTCGTCCCAGCAAACGAAGTCATTTCCGCACAGATGGCAGCTCAGATTGATACACTCGGAATAAAAATCGTCAAAGTCCGTTCCGTACTCACCTGCCAAGCCGACGATGGTGTCTGCGCAAAATGCTACGGGAACGACCTCACAACGAATAACCTCGTCAACGTCGGTGAAGCCATCGGCATCATCGCCGCACAATCTATCGGCGAACCCGGAACGCAGCTCACAATGCGAACATTCCATACCGGTGGAGCAGTTGAAGAGGTTTCAGAAGCACGCCAGCATAGAATCCTTTCAAAAGCCGCAGGCACCGTCCGGTTCCGAGACTTCCAACTCGGACAAACCGTCAGAAAGGAACGAGACCTCTGGATAGCCATCGAAAACCGAGCAAGCCTCGACGGACCCGCATACAAAGTCCAACAGGTCAATCACGACGAATGCCAACTACGCGTCGGTGAACTGCTCAGCGAAAAACAATATAGCGAAAACGCAGAACGCTATAAAGGCTTTGACGCAGAAACATGGCAGTACGAAGTTACCGAAATCCTCGACAGCAACTGTGAACTTGAGGTAGGTCAGCGACTCTCATCAGCAGCATACAATAAGGCACAGGCAATGACCAGCTTCCAACGGTTTGTAACCCCAAAATACCGCGTGACAGAAGTACGCCTGGAAGATTCAAAAATCTTGTCAATAGATGTTGGGGACCTTCTCACTGAAGAAGAGAGAAAACAGCAAAAAGAAAAGGTCACCAGCAAATTTAAAGCCGTACGGACGGTTGAATCCGCTTCCAGCAATACCGCTTACGGGGACTCTGAAGCATCTTCTCCGGAAAGTCACGCCCCACAAACCCGAGGGAAAACTGTTTACCGTATCACTGAGAAATCGAGTAAGGATTTCCCTTATAAAGTCGGAGACATAGTTTCCCCAGAAGAAATCAAGCCGTGGCGGCAACCCTTTGAAGATGAACTCGTCTATCTCGTAGATACGGATGTTGACGATTTCTCGGCTGGACAGGTGCTAACCGAACGCGACTTCGAGAACGCACGACACCAGCATCGAACTTTTACAGCACAAAAACAGGACGTTGAACGACACATCGTGACCGCTGTCCACCATCCAGAATGTCCGCTTAAACCGGGTGAAGAAATAACCGAAGATGTATTAGAACGCTCACAGAAACGGTTCGCCGGTTTCGACGTACAAAAACTACGGCACCGCGTAACACAAGTCTATCATCCAGACTGCACGCTTAAAACCGGAGACCTCCTCGGTGAGAGTGAGGCAAAACAGCATCGCGATCAATACCGAGGGTTCATAACCTCTACAACTGAAACCACACTCGGCAGCCTCGAAGCAGAGCGCATGTACCGTATAACCGCCGTTAACCACGAGGATTGCCCACTAAAAGAGGGTGAACTTCTGACATCACAAGAGACAACCGCAAAACGCCGACAATACAAAGGCATGGAAGTCTCACGGCATTATGAAGTGACAAGTGTAGAGGACGGCACCACAACCATAACCGTCGGGCAACGCCTCACCGAAGCGGAGTATAAAGCACTCCAGAAAACCGACAAAACCCTCCGAGACAAAGTGACAAGCCGGTACCATGTTGTCAGTGTACATCACCCCGAGCTCCAAGAAGAACTTGAGGTCAACACCCAACTGTCCGATAAGGATTACAAGGCTTACAATCGCAAGTTCAAAGGGTTCGACACCGAACTGATTTATCAAGTCACCGAAGATAAACGCCAGACCGAGACACCACTTGAACCAGGCACCGAACTCCTGTCAAAGGAATACCGGGCATTGGAAAAAGCGAACCTACAGATTACCCATACAGTAACCGATGTCTACCATCCGAATTGCAAGCACGCTGTCGGTGATGAACTCTCAGAGCAGGAATATAACGACGCTCAGGCACAATTCCCCGGATTTGAAGTCGATGAGTTAGACCTTCAGATGCGAATTGAGGTGGAAACTGCTGACAACACTCGGATACCGCACGTAATCCCTGCCGACTACTCCTTCTCTCTCGCAGAAGGCGATACTGTCCGCAAAGGCGAAACGCTTGCCGAACTCCATGAACGGACAGCGAACTTAGACATCGTTGCCGGTATCCCACGTGTCACCGACCTCTTTGAAGCACGCCGTCTAAAACGCGGCGATGCCGCTCAGATCGCAGAGATTGAAGGATACGTCCGATCCGCCGGCACAAAGAGCGGTGTGCCTACATATCGTATTGAGCATGAAGGATACACCAGCCGTCTCTATCAGATCCCTGATGAAAAACGACTCATCGCTGAAGGCGATTGGGTCGACGCAGGCGAACAACTCACAAACGGGTTCCTCAACCCGCACGACATATTGAGTATCGGACGCGTCGCCATTGAAGGCGTACCCATTGAAGGCGAAGAAGCCGTCTGGGCATATCTCGTCGATGAAGTCCAGAAAGTCTACGGCAAAGGCATCATCAACGATAAACACGTCGAAGTCATCGTCCGACAGATGCTGACCAAAGTCCGCATCACCGACCCAGGCGACACGCACTTCTACCCGAATGACGAAGTCCACCGCAAAGAGTTTGAACGTGTCAACAGCGAAATCCTGGACAACGGCAGCGTGCCAGCAACCGGTGAACCGGTTCTCCAGAGTATTAGTAAAGCGTCCTTAAGCACAGATAGCTTCATCTCCGCCGCCTCATTCCAGCAGACGACGAAGGTGCTAACCGACGCCGCCGTGAGTGGACAAACCGACAAACTCTTCGGGCTAAAAGAAAACGTTATTCTCGGACGTCTCATCCCAGCAGGCAGTGGCTTCTCCGATTTCCAAAGCTTAGAGATAACCGACGAAAGCCAAACCGAAGAAGTCTCTAAGGACGAAGAGCAGAGCGAATCCAAAAAAGACGCGGCAAGCACCCCTGAAACCGCTTCAACAGATCCCGCAGATGCCATCTTCCTTACCGATGACGAATAGTCCCGAACTCCCATTGCGGGCGGGGTTTCAAACCCCGCCTGAGAACTCATTGCAGGCGGGGTTTAGAACCCCGCTTTCTATACGTCGTTTTGCTTAAATCAAAAACCTCTTTAACTGACAACTGATAACCGATAACCACTTACCCTAAATTCGGCACCGTCATATCCCCCGGCACAACAAGCGCATCGAAAGCCTCGCCTGTCAAAACCTCCATAGCAATCGCAGCATCCCGAAGCGTACACCCCTGTTCATGCGCGTATTGCGCAACCTTCGCCGCCTGATCATAACCGATATGCGGGGTCAACGCCGTCACAAGCATCAGGGACTCCGACAGATGTCGTCCAATAACCTCAGTATTCGGCACGATCCCCTCAACACAATTAACCCGGAACGACTCACACGCATCCCCAAGAAGTTGTATAGACTGCAGCGCGTTATACGCCATCACAGGCATAAACACATTCAACTGCAACGCACCATTCGCACCCGAAAACGCCAAGGTCGCATCGTTCCCAATGACCTGCGCACACACCATCGTGACCGCTTCACACTGCGTCGGGTTCACCTTCCCCGGCATAATAGAACTCCCCGGTTCCATCTCAGGTAACCGCAATTCGCCAAGACCACACCGCGGACCCGAAGCGAGCCATCGGATGTCATTCGCAATCTTGAAAAGCCCAACAGCCAACGTTTTCAATGCACCACTCGCACTCACAACAGCATCCCGACACGCGAGCGCCTCAAACGCATTCGGTGCGCGCTGGAGTTCATACCCCGTTATTTCCGAAAGCCGCGCCACCACCTTCGCAGTATAATCCAGATGCGTATTCAACCCCGTCCCTACAGCCGTACCACCTATCGGAAGTTCACAGAGATGTGGTAACGTAGCCGTGATACGTTGTTCCGCAGCCGACAATTGTTGCGCGTAAGCACTAAACTCCTGTCCAAGCGTAAGCGGTGTCGCATCCATCAGATGTGTCCTACCGATCTTAACGATCTCCGAAAATTCAGAAACCTTCTCCGCAAACACACCTTGCAATGCACGCAAGCGTGGCAACAGATGCGTCCGAACCTGTTTCACCATTGCCAGATGGATAGATGTCGGAAAAACATCATTTGTCGATTGCGACTTATTGACGTGATCATTCGGATGGATCGGGTCCTTACTCCCCATTTCACCACCGAGCATCTCGATTGCCCGGTTCGCGATCACCTCGTTGACATTCATATTCGTCTGAGTCCCGCTACCTGTCTGCCAGATACGGAGTGGAAAGTGGTCATCCAATGCACCGTCAATAACCTCTTGTGCCGCCGCGCGAATCGGTTCTGCGAGATTAGCATCAAGCAAACCCAGATCCGCATTCACCGCTGCGACCGCCTGTTTGACAGTTCCAAGTGCCCATATTGCAGCGCGAGGCAGTCGTTCATCGCCGATTTTAAAATTCTGGAGTGCACGTTGTGTCTGTGCCCCCCAATACCGGTCAGAAGGAACTTCGAGCGTCCCCATACTATCTGTTTCAGTTCTCATAAAGTCTCTAATTATCCTTTCAATTTTCGTAATTATTCCATCTTTTATCGATGCTCAGTCCTCCTTAAAATTTAGCACACTTTTGTCCACCAATGCAATCAAATATGCAACCTGCCACTATTTTCCCATCAATGATAAAGACAACAATGTACTCTACCAAGTTTCGTGCCAAATTCCACATCACAGGGTATCCGTGAATCGTAGCACAAACTGTCAGTTTGTGGGTATACAGAGCAGATTATAGCAAAGCCCATAATTATTTAAACACATCAAATCGAAGTAATTCCCATCTTATTCCCCCCTGATANNCTGATAAGGGGGGTTAGGGGGGTTATCTTCGGACAAGTGTTCATTTATTTTCGGATTTTACTATAACACTCGACGCTACATAATCCAATTTTTATCAAACTCACGTTACTAATAGATAATTGGATTGATTTTTGTTAGGTAAACGGTTAAAATTACAGTATGAATCGAAGAAAAACCTTCATGACACAGAAACTGCGGTCAGCAGCACATAAGGTAAAAATGGAAAGCACAAAAGGCAGCGGCTGAGGAGTTATCCCATGAAAAATAACATAGTCCTTGATCTCTATTCTCATTGCGACTTTGCACACGAATACCAATGTGGATATAGCATCACTGTCGGAGAATTTCCAAAACCGACACAGCACCCGAACCTTGCCGAGGCGGAAGCGCACAACACACGCGGCATCGCCTACTGCAAAAAGGGTACGTACGACAAAGCAATCGCAACTTTCCAGAAGGCAATAGACCTCGAGCCAGATTATGCCAATGCCTATTACAATCAAGGGATCGCTTAGATAAAAAAAGGTGAGGTTGACAAAGCGCGGTCTGCGTATTACAGGGCAATCCAGTGTAGACGCAACTATGCCGAGGCATATAACAACCGCGGCATCGCCTATCACCTAAAAGGCGAAACGATTTACGCGCTCCAAGACTATACAATGGCAATAAGTTTGGATCAGGAACTTACCGAGGCGTATACCAATCGGGGCAGTTTTCATCTTGACAGGTTGGATATTCAACAGGCGTTGGATGACTTTCATATCGCTATAAAACTTGATTCGGATGCAGGGTTAGCGTATGGACACGCCGGTGTCGCCTATCTCCATTATCAGCACTGGAAAAAGACAATAGCAGATTGGACAGTTGCAGCGATTTTGCGTGTAGATATCCGCGCCTTGGCAGCCAAAACTGAACTACCCTTCGGCACTAACAGATGACATCCGTTAATCATCACTCTTCGGGCAGGAGACCCCATGCTTTAGCTTGGGGAGGAATGCCCGCTCCATTTTTTCTTGAAAACAATGTCAAAATGTAGTATAATTAGAATATCACGTTGGCAGACATGCAAAGCATCACGACTCTGTGATGTGTCTGCCTACCCACTTTGCAGGGGTTAAAGGCGTGATACGTGAATATCCATGAAAAAGAAAAAGAAAAAACAGCACCGCAGAACGTATAAGTATCAGATACGCGAACACCCGCAGAATATGCGTCTTGGCAATATGCTTGACGACTTGTGCGATGTGCACAATCACTTTCTGAAACTTGAGAACCGCTATTACCGCAGGTTCGGCAAGTATGCGGGACGTTTCCGTTTGCAGCCACATCTGACGGACATGCTCGAACGCACACACCAGCACTGGGCGTGGATACCGCGCGATACGCTTGACGCTGTGATTATCCGTCTCCATCTTGGTTTTGAAAACTTTTTCGATATTCCTGGGTTCGGTCGTCCGAAACACAAAAGACGCGGAAAACTCCGTTCTGCGAAGTTCCAATCTGGCTATAAACTTGAGGCAGGTCGTGTCCGTCTCTCTTTTAAGGCGTGGGACGAACCCTCGCAATCTTTTAAGTTCAATAAACGTTGGTTTTCTTTCCATCACCATCGTGATTGGAAAGGTCATGTTCGTTATATCCAAATCCTTCGTGATTCCGTCGGCACGTATTGGCTCTATGTTGTGACAGATGACGTTTCCAAAGAAGTCTTACCCGCAACAGATGAAAGCGTTGGGGCAGACTTCGGTATGAAAGACGCATATCTGACACTTAGCACAGGCGAAAAGATACATTCGCCAGAATTCTTGAAACAATCCTTGAGCAAACTTCGGTCTCTCATGAAATCTTTGAGTCGTAAAGTCAAAGGCTCTAATAATTGGTGGCGTTGTCTCCGAGAACTTGTGAGACTTTATAGGCATGTTGCTAACCAGCGCAAAGACTGGCATTGGAAACTTGCTACAGACCTGTGTCGCAGGTTTGATACTATCGCCACTGAGAAACTCAACCTTAGAGGCATGAAGCGTCTCTGGGGCCGGAAAGTCTCCGACCTTGCGTTTGGGCAGTTTGTTGAGATATTGAAGTTCAAGTGTTTCAAACATAATCGTGAGTTCCTTCAATCGGGTCAATGGACCCCGACAACGAAGCCGTGTTCAGATTGTGGTTACCATAACGAAGAACTTACACTTTCAGATCGGCAGTGGAGGTGTCCGGAATGTGGTTCGCACCACGATAGAGACATCAACGCTGCGATAAACATTTTGAGGGCTGCTCGTGGTCCCTCTGTGGAGCAGATGTAAGACGTTTCCGCGGAAACGCGAACTGCTACGAAGCACAAGCCCCTGCCTTTAGGCAGTGGGTGCCTTGACCTGAGTCACGGATCGGAACGGATGACACGGATGACGCGGATTAAAAGACGTTCATTATCTTAACGCAAGTTGCCATCTTTGTAGCATAATCTTCCAGATTGTGCTTGCGGAGACGCAAACTAAAAGTGGACGCTACAAAATCCTGCGGAGAATCAATCACTTTCATAGGACTTACGCACTCCGTCTTAAAGTCCCCCTGATAAGGGGGATTTAGGGGGTTAATTCCTACTTTTTGCGTCTAAATGTCCAATATTTTCTCAATTTGCGTAAGTCCTGTTTCAATGAAAATCGTCTCCGCACCCCTAAAATCTTATGAGTAGCAACTTGGGTTATCTTAATCAAGAATTTCAGTCCCAGCGGGGCGATATGTCTATTCTTCCAGTCCACCACCCACAAAAATCACCGCACCATAAAAGTAATCATATTTTAACTTGATTTAATAATAGTATATATTGTATAATATATATCAATACTTTCAAAAGCGAGCCACGCGGAAAACGGATAGCTTACACTTTATTGCTTGAAAACCGCCCAAAAACCAAACGAGGCAGAAAATAAAGCAATAAAAAATCCCGAAAATTACGTCACATTCCCAGTCACCACGTGGATTCTGCACGTCACAGTGACGTTACAAACGTCACATTCAACGTCACATATTTCATCAACAGAAGGATTTTTCAACATGGATGAAAAAAAGATCGAAAAACAATTATTAGACTTCGCCGAGAAATTAGGCGGCGAAGAATTCGTAGAAGAACTCAGGGCAACCAAACCCACCAACCCAACCCCGAAACAGGACGCGAGCGAGACCACCTTCTTTGACCCTGATAGATCCTACTTAGACAGCGCACTCATTCGCGTCCGTCTAAAAGAATGCAAACTCACGTTTAAACAACTTCATGAAAAGGTCGGTGTCTCCTACCGAACCATCATGCGATGGCTTGCGAGAGACGAATTCCCAAAAGAGAAGAACTTCATGCAGCTCGCAGAAGTCCTGCAACTCGAACCGTACCAATTAGTCAAAAGGAAATATTCGCTACAAAAAGAGGACATCAACGAGAACCTCCTATTCGCGCAACGGAGCCTCGAAAACCTTGTCACTGAAATCCTTGATGACGAGAAAATTCCTAAAGACAAGAAAGTCGATGCACTCATCAAGTATCACAACGCACTCATAAAACTCAAAAGCAGCTAACACAGCACGCCTCTAACCTTGATACCTGTGCAATCCACGAGGTGGGTTACACAACCACTGCGCCCGATAAACTTCATAGCAACTTTCATAGCACACTTCACTAAAACCGTCAAAAACATAGTTGTGGCTTAGGTTTATCGCACTTCATAAATTTCATAGTTTTTTCCATTTGCTATGAAAACTCTGAAATTTCATACCACACCCTTCCTTAAACAGAAACTCGATTCATCAAAGCATCTCCTAACTGAAAACTGGAAACTGAGTACTGACAACTATTAACTGAAAGATTTTTTCGCAGAAAAAATCGTACTGAAAACTTTGACCGAAAACGCGATTTCCGATGTCTAAATATATGCGCGCGTTTTCGGTCAAAACTATTAATAAAATTTGCTATTTTTAATTAGACATGTTATAGTTAAAGGAAAGAAAAAACCATCAATACAAAAAACGAACCATAAACCCAATCAAACAGAGGACTCGCGAGTGGATGCAACACTGACCAATCCGTATCTCGTAAACGTCTTAACACCGCCGCCACCGCAGACATACCGATACGAGCGTTGGCGCGAACGGGGATACCACCCCAACTTACGTCCGCTTTCACCAGACAGCGAGTGTGGCACGCTGATCGGACAGATGGGATGGGTAGGCGCGCACGCACACGCACACGACTATCTGTGGGCAACCGCCGGTAATATGGGAGCCGTTTTAACCGAAACAGTTGACGACGCATGCCTCATCGCTTATGAAGCCTCACCGCGGTATCAATTGCCACCCCAGATCGTTGTTAAAGGGTTAGCAGGTAGACACGTACTGCTCACAAAATCAGGCTCGCGTCTGGACATGATTGGCATCGAACACCCGGCACTCAACCTAACGCTTATCGAAGTCGAACCAGACGGTATCCACTATCGGATGCGCTACGGCACACCTGATCAGGCGACTTTGGAACAAGCACAAAACGGCATAGCACCGCCAGCACCGACGAGCGAAATGTTCCACTATCTCCTCATCTTCGAACAATTAGCCGAAAACGGATTTAACGCACTCGCACACCTACAACCGAAATTCTTGAACCTCATCTCTCGCACAGAACACGGCGCACCAGACCGGTTTTACGATTTTCTGAGAGGATACGAACCAGAAACACCCATCATATACGACGCATCCGGCGGTATCGGGTTCGTCGAAGAACGCGCACCCGGAATACCAGAACTCTCTTACGAAAGTCTACGGCTCTTTCAGAACGGCGACCAAAACGGTGAGCAACCAGCAAGACATATCCTCTATTGGGTCGGACACGGAACCTTCTCACGCGGGAGCGACATCCTTGACGCTTACAAACACGCAGAATACTTCGAAGCCGCAGCACGCATGGCATGGGAAGCAAATCAGCAACGTGTTGACGCTCAAGCGTACACCGAAGAAATCGTCAACTGTATCTTACGAGAATTCAACGCAAACCGAGAGGCTACCGCCACACTCGATGAGGACCTTTTAGATTCTGATACACCAATACAATCTGACAACGTCTATAATTATCCTTAGAAGTTACGCAGACCGCTCTTTTGTACCACAAACTGTTAGTTTGTGACACCCAAACACTGAAGTCGTCAAGAAATGCTCTCGTGTAGCACAAACTGTTAGTTTGTGACACATTACGTAAGTCCTATATCCTTAAAAATCGCCGTAACAAACAGCGGCAGCTTAGAACAAGGAATAATAAACATGCAAACACCTATAGATGTCCAAGAACCAGAAATCGACAACGCAGAAACCGAAACAGATGAACGAAAATCACAGCAGCTCGAGGCATATCTCCGCGACAGTGTCGTCGGAAGATACATTCAGAACTACAACAAACGGCTGCGAGACCTCAGCCAAACCGTAGAAAAAACACGCCAGCAGATTGATGATAAACTCGCTGCTGCGGAGCAACACTTCACACAAGAAATAGCAGACGTGAAAGCCGAAATCCGCAGACTTTCCGGACAACTTGAAAGCGAAGACGTACTCTTAACATCAGACAAAATTGAGCCTCTCATTGATACACGAATAGATGCACGGCTTGATGGCATCGCAGGACGCAGCGAAACTGACCTCCAGAAATTGTCAACACTCGTAGACGAATTCGCCCGTGAATTTCAAGCACAAATCGACCAACTCAGCAACGAGACAAAACTTCTACGAGAACAGACACGCCGAAATCAGGAATCCCTACGAACAGACTTAGCCTCCGAAACCGAAACACTTGAATCTACTAAAATTGACCGGCTAACCTTATCCGAAGCACTCATTACACTCGGCATGAAACTCAAAGAGGACAAACTGTTCGACGAATTCGCCGCGAACCTCGGACTCGAAGAAAATTTAGAAACAGACACAGAAGACCATCAGCCCTAAAACACCAAAACCGGAAAACTCACGATGCAAACCCTGATTAACAAACTCTTGATTCTGATGATCTCCGGTGGATTGATTATAACTTTCGCTAACTCGGAAACCGCTAATGCCAGCGAAATTTCGGTGCTTGCCGTCGGTGATATTACAGTCAGTAGTCGTATGACACCCCTGATTGAAAAAAATGGGGCAGGTGTATTCTTCGCCGGGACTACCGAATTAATCCAGTCCGCCGATGTCGCTACCGCTTCCTTGAACACAAGTATTTCGGAAAGAGGTGAACCCAGACACGGAATTAAAAACCCTTTTCGTTCAGCACCCGGACTCGGACGCGCACTCGCGAACGCCGGTTTTGATGCCGTCTCCTTAGCAACACCGCACATAATGGATTTCGACTTTGAAGCGTTAGAAGATACGATCACCGAATTAGAGTGGTATGACGTTAAACCCATCGGCGCCGGGACGAATACGAAGAAGGCAAAACGTCCCGCATGGGTAACCCTCGATATTGGAGATACCAATCCGCTGAAAGTCGCGTTGCTCGCATATTATCGCCTCAATGAATTCGCACAATACACGCAGGACCCGATCGCTTACGCCGTCTACAGTGAGATGACAGATGCTGTTAAAAAGGCACACCCCGAAGCAGCACTCGTAATCGTTTGGCTACATTGGGGAAGTCAAGGACGTTCAACGAACGAAGCAATCGGACGACAACGCATCTTCGCACAAGCACTCATCGATGCAGGCGCAGATATGGTACTCTGTCAGCAGATGCATACCTTTGGCGGTATTGAACTATATCAAGGAAAACCGATCATCTACAGTCTCTCTGATTTCATCTATGACGCTTACGATAAACAACACTCACATATTGTTATCCCGAAGGCAACTTTCAAAGATAGAGTCCTACAGTCCATTGAGTTAATTCCAATTTTGACGGACCCGCCTAAAACACCGGTCCGCGCAGGAAAACCTACGGAAACTCCAGCAACGCCTGAAATCGAAAATCTGTTTCCGAGCATTCTCACCGGAAACGCAGCAATAGAAACCTTAAAAGACTATCAGCAGCGTTGTGTAGAATTGAAAACGGAGGTACACATAGAAGGCGAACGCGGATGGATTCGATAGACCAACGGAACAGAAGGGGCCTAACACCTAAAGCATTTATCATAGCAACGCTTCTGATCCCTCTAAACGTTTACTGGATCATTCAACTGGAGGTCGTTCGTTATACGCATCCGACCCTAATTCATCCGCTGTCTAACGTCATTTTCATCATCTTTTGGTTGATGGTACTCAGCGCAGTATTAGGGAAATTGTCATCAAGGCTGCGACTGAAACCGACAGAATTGCTCACGATCTACGTCATGTTGTGCATCGTATCTTCGCTCTGCTCACACGATATGATGGAGATCCTAATCACCATACTCGGACACCCCTTTCGATTCGCAACATCCGAGAACGAGTGGCAACAACTATTTTGGAAAGAACTACCGACATGGCTAACTGTTCAGGACGCTAACGTTCTGAACGGGTATTATGACGGACAATCAAGCCTTTACCGAAAGGAGCATCTTACTGCTTGGGCAGGACCCGCCGCATGGTGGACTGTTTTCATCCTCGTGTTGATGTTCGTTATGCTCTGCATCAACACACTGCTCCGTCTCCAGTGGACGGAACGCGAACGGTTGACATACCCGATTATCCAACTACCGCTCGCAATGACAGAGAAGGATGCAAACTTTTTCAAAAATAAACTGATGTGGTTCGGGTTCGGAATCGCTGCGGGCATTAGTGTCCTAAACTTATTAAACTCGATCTATCCAGCAGTCCCGTACCTGCCAGTCAAACGGCAAAACATACATCAATATTTCACCGGCCGCCCTTGGAACGCAATGGGTGGCGTACGACTCTCGTTCTATCCGTTCGCAATTGGAATCAGTTTCCTGATTCCGTTGGATTTGCTCTTTTCGTGCTGGGTGTTCTATTGGGTGTACAAATTTGAATTAATGGCAGGTAGCATCCTTGGCGTGCGGAATTTACCGGGGTACCCTTACGCGGATGCACAAAGCTTCGGAGCATATATGGTGCTACTCGGCACCGCAGCCTGGGTCGGAAGATCACATATCAAACGGATTTTTGCCGGTGTTATCGACGGACTCAGCAGAACATCACGGATAGATATGCAACGTGAGCCGATGCCTTACCACATCGCTTTCCTCGGTATTGTGGCAGGCATGCTCTTTTTGACACTGTTTTCCTATAAGGCAGGTATGTCGCTCTGGGTGATTCCGATATTCTTCGGACTCTACTTCCTACTCGCGACAATGGTCGCACGACTACGCGCCGAATTGGGGTTCTTAGTCCACGATCTACACAGAATCGATCCACACGGATTGATCGTGACAGCGTTCGGATCCCAACGGTTAACAACAAGCACAAAAGCCGTCTTTTCGTTATACATGTTCTTTAACCGAGCGTATCGGGCACACCCGATGCCACAAGAACTCGAGGCATTGAAAATTTCAGAACGGCGGCGGATACATCCGCAGCATACTGCCGCCGCAATTCTTATAGCAACCCTAATCGGTGCCGTCGTCGTCTTTTGGCTGCTTTTAGATGGCTACTACAGACACGGTGCCGAGACAGGCTATTATGGACCCTGGGCATTAGGGTTCGGGAGAGGTGTTTATAGACAACTCGAAAACTGGCTGAATTATCCACAGGAAACCGATGTTCCCGCCCTCCTATTCATGGGCGGCGGTGCAGGATTCTCACTCGGACTCATATTACTGAGAACCCGATTCCTCTGGTGGCCACTGCACCCACTCGGATATGCAATGGCAAACAGTTGGGGAATGTCTAACCTCTGGAGTTGTATCTTCGTCGCTTACGTCGCAAAGGCTCTCGTCTTACATCAAGGCGGCCTTAAAGCCTACAGACGCGCTGTGCCGTTCTTCCTCGGACTCGCGCTCGGAGACTACATAACCGGAAGTCTATGGAGTATCGCCAGCATTCTCGCGAATACCACACTCTACCAATTCTGGCCCTAACTATAGAAACAAAAGGTATCAGCAACGAAAATGGAAGAACGGAAAAATCGAACATCTTTGTAGCATAGGCTTTCAGCCTGTAGCATTTGTAGCATAGGCTTTCAGCCTGTAGCATTTGTAGCATAGGCTTTTAGCCTGTGGTGTAGCATAGGCTTTCAGCCTGTAGCATTTGCAGCATAGATGACAAACCCAATGCAGGGTTTTTGCTTGGGTGTTTCTTCAGGGTTTGCAACCCCGCCCAGTGATCATTTGTGCGAGAATTCATCAAAAAACACATAAATCCTAACGTTAACAGACCGTTGCTGACTGCCGAAACAGGAGAAAAAAAATGAAAACCGAAGAACAAGAAAAAGAAAAAGAAGAAGAAGAAATAGAATCCGAAAGTACGGACGAGCAAGAGGAATCCACGCAGGAATACCCTGTTCTGCCGCTCGACGATCTCGTCGTCTTTCCCTACATGCCACCGGTGCCACCGTTTCCACCACATCACGTAGCACTCTCCGGAAAGATGGCTACCGCCGCTATCGAACAGGCTATGGACGGTGAAAGGGTACTTTGCATCTTCCGTCCGAAAAAAGAACTGTCCAAAAAAGACATCAAAAATATTAAAAAGAGCGACCTCTGCCCAATCGGGAGTCTGATTCATATCCTCCGATACAAGACCGATGACGAAGATGTCCTATTCCTCGCACACGGACGCGAACGCGTGCAAATCGAGGAAATTATGCACACCGAACCCTTCATCAAGGCAAGCGTCAACATCATCGGCGGCGACGATGAAGATGCCATATCTAACACAGAGATGAATTTGGAAGTCGAGGCACTCGTCCGAAGCAACGATGAAATGTTCCAACGCATCGTTCAGATGTCCGCACGCTACCAAGAAGAATACGGAAGCATTACACGGACGATGATCGATGAACCCGGACGCCTCGCAGACTACATCGCAGCTGTCTTAGACCTAAAACCACACGATAAGCAGCGCATTTTGGAAGCAGTATCTATCCAAGAACGTCTCAATACACTCGCTATTATCCTCGCGAAAGAACTCGATCTGCACGAATTAGAAAGTAAAATCCAAAATAACGCACAAGCTGTCATCAATAAAGGGCAACGCGAATACTATCTCCGAGAACAACTTAAAGCCATTCAAACCGAACTCGGTGAAGCCGACGACTTAGGACTCGAAATCGACGAGATGCGCGAACAACTACAAAACACCGAAATGCCAGATAAGGCAAAACAGGCAGCTGAAAAAGAACTCAAACGGCTCGCCAAAATGCAGTCGTTCTCGCCAGAATCGGCAGTCTCCCGGAACTACTTGGACTGGCTACTGAACATCCCCTGGGCTGTTAGCACCGAGGATTCGTTAGACATCGCCGAGGCTAAAGAGATACTCGATGCCGATCACTACGATTTAGAAAAAATCAAAGAACGCATATTGGAACATCTCGCTGTACGTATCCTCAAAGCCGATATGAAGGGACCCATCTTCTGCTTCGTCGGTCCGCCAGGTGTCGGGAAAACTTCACTCGGTAAATCCATCGCACGCGCAACGAACAGGAAATTTGTCCGAATCTCGCTCGGTGGTATGCACGACGAAGCTGAAATCCGTGGACACAGACGCACCTACATCGGGTCAATGCCCGGACGGATCGTCAAAGGACTCAGACAAGCCGAATCAAACAACCCGGTCTTTATGCTCGACGAAATCGACAAACTCGGTTCCGATTTTCGCGGGGACCCAGCTTCCGCACTCTTGGAAGTTCTCGACCCCGAACAGAACCACTCATTTACGGATAATTACATTGATGTACCCTTTGACCTCTCAAAAGTGATGTTTGTCACAACCGCGAATCAACTTCACACGATTCCGCCACCGCTGCGAGACCGGATGGAGACAATAGAACTCCCGGGCTACACTGCTAACGAAAAACAGATCATCGCCAAGCAGTACCTGATCCCTCGCCAATTGACCGCAAACGGACTCGAAGAGGATCTAATCCACATTAAAGACGCAGCGATTGACAAAGTCATCAGTGAATATACCCGAGAGGCAGGCGTGCGAAATTTAGAACGAGAACTCGGGACCCTCTGCCGAAAAGTGGCACGCCGTGTCGCAGAAGGGAACACCGAACCGACAACCATCACAGCAAAGGACATTCAACAGTACTTAGGACCCGAGAAATTTGACTCCGAAATCGCAGGACGTAAAGCCGACATCGGTGTCGCAACCGGGCTATCTGTCACGCCAGCTGGCGGTGAAATCCTATTTATTGAAGTCGCAACAACGAAAAAGGCAAACACCAATAACCAACTCCATATCACCGGACAGATCGGTGATGTCATGCAGGAATCCGTCCAAGCCGCGCTCAGCTACGTCAAATCTCAATCCGACGCACTCGAATTTGATCCGAGCGTCTTGGAAGATGACATCCATATACACGTACCAGCAGGTGCAATCCCCAAGGACGGGCCCTCCGCTGGTATCACCATCGCAACCGCTCTCGCTTCTATCGCGACGCGGCACCCAATCAGTCCCAATGTCGCCATGACAGGGGAACTTACCCTCAGAGGAAGAGTTCTACCTATCGGTGGTGTCAAGGAAAAAATACTCGCAGCAAAACAGGCAGGTATTAAGAAAGTTATACTGCCACAAGGGAACGAAAAACATTTTACCGAAGTACCGGAAGACATTCAAGAAGGTATTAAGTTTCTATTTGTAGAACATGTAACCGAAGTTTTCACGGAGGTATTCGCATGAGACACCTATTGAGAACCACAGTGCAAAGCATTTCTGCTACGCACGTAACCCCTCAGACTGCCACATTCGTTGTTCTGACCCTATTTTTCTTCGCACTGTTAGCGATGCCACTCGCGACACAGGCAAACACAACGAATAATACGGAAGTTGGTGAAACCGAGCCACCTGTCACATTCTTGAAAGACATCGCACCCATCCTTGACAAACAGGGATGTTCAGCCGGTATGTGCCACGGAAAATTCGGTGGACAAGGCGGGTTAAACCTCTCTCTCTTAACCCTGAATCCCGAAACGGATCACAAACCCATCGTTCACCACAACCGTGGACGGCGCATCAACCTACTCGAACCCGAACAGAGCCTCTTCTTCCTCAAACCGACCGGACAGGTACCCCACGAAGGTGGGTTGCGGTTCGATCCGAACTCAGAGAACGCTCTAAAAATCCTGCGATGGATCGAAGCAGGCGCACCTTTTACCGACGACGAACCACGACTGCAGAAACTCGAAGTTGAACCGAGCACCTTTGTCCTCTCTGATGTCGGACAAACCGCACAACTAAAGGTACTCGCACACTTTTCCGACGGTTCTGTTGAAGATGTAACCGAAAAAGCCGTCTACGAATCCAAAGACGCACCCGTCGCCGAGGTTTCACCTATAGGCGAAGTAACAAGCGTCCGATGGGGCGGAACCGCAGTTATCGCACGCTTCTTAGGGGTCGTTGATGCCGCATTTGTAACGATACCGAGAGCCTCTGAAACAGATACCGCATCAGAAGACGAGAAATTCAGACCCAATAACTTCATTGACGAGTTTGTACTCGCTAAACTCGAAAAACTGAATATCCGGCCATCCGCGTTGACAACCGATGATGCCTTTATGCGTAGAATCTATCTCGACACCATCGGTCGGCTCCCAACACCGGACGAAATAAAAGAATTTCTCGCAGATACTGACCCCTACAAGCGCACACACCTCATCGATATGCTTCTCGATACGTCACAGTGGGTTAACCTACGCACACTGAAGTTAGCCGATATGTTGCGCATCCATCCCCGCACCTTAGGAAACGGGGCATTCGGAGAACGCGGCGCAACACTCTTCCACGAGTGGGTACAGGAGGCAGTCGCGACAAACGCACCTTACGACCAGTTCGTTCGAGAACTTATCACAGCACGAGGTAGTACATACCAACACGGTCCCACAAACTACTACCGCATCGAGCGGCAACCCGCAGGCAGAGCAGAGACAACCGCACAGGTATTCCTCGGCATACGACTCAGCTGCGCCAGATGCCATAAGCACCCGTTCGATCAGTGGACAACCGATGACTATTGGAACTTTGCCGCCTTCAACGGAAAAATTAGAACCCAAGGCGGTGAACTCTACAACGAACAAGTCATCTCCTATAATCCTAACGGACGCGTGATAAATCAATCTGTAGAAGGCAACCGCGGGCAAGTCGCACAACCCACTTTCCTTGGCGGTGATTCCCTCTCCGCGAATTATCAGGGCGATATCGTACAAGTACTCGCTGACTGGATGACCTCCTCAACGAACCCGTACTTCGCAAAAGCCACTGTGAACCGTATCTGGAGCCACTACTTCAGCAGAGGGATCGTCGATCCTGTCGATGATATGCGAGCCACAACGCCACCAAGCGTTGAAGGACTTCTCGAAGCGTTGGCAGATGCCTTCATACAAAGCGACTTTGATGCAAAACACGTCATCAGACTGATCCTCAATTCGAGGACGTACCAACTTTCCGCAGAACCGAATGAGACAAACCAGTTAGATGACCGCTTTTTCTCACGCTTCTATCCGCGGCCCATGATGGCACAGATACTGTTAGATGTCGTAAATGACGTTACGGGAACCTCACAAACGTACGGACGTTATCCAGCTGACACGCGCGCTATAGAACTGCCGTTGCCGGTGAGTTCACGCTTCTTGTCACTCTATGGACGCTCCAGCAGAGAGTTCCTCGGCGACTTAGACCCGAAACTCGAACCGACGCTAACACAAGCACTCTATATGATTAACTCCCGTGATGTCCATCAAAAACTAAGAAGTGCCAACGGCGTACTCACCCATTCCATAAAAGCGAAACTCAACAATCGGGAACTCGTCAACGAGTTGTACCTCACCACGTTGAGTCGATTCCCAACGGATGAGGAACTGAAAACCGCCAAAGCGTACCTCACCGAGAGTCCAAAACGCCGCGCAGGCGGCGAGGACCTCCTCTGGGCACTCATCTCATCCCGGGAATTTATCTTCGTCCGATAGACGACGAATCCTGAATAACCCTTACGGCGAGGTCTCAGCACCTCGCCGTACCTATCTTTCTTATAGATTGCAACCCGTTACTGGCGGGGTTTGCAACCCCGCCCATATTGCACCAAAAAACGCGTAAATCCTATCCAAATAAAATGGCGAGGTGATTCTACCTCGCCATCCAAACTTTACAAATGATTATCCGTTTCAAGAAAGGCAAAAATCAATCCAAACACAAACCCGATACACTCACCTGTATCCGGGACGACGGAACCGTCACATGGACGCATCTCCATCGCGGGTTTGTGCATCACGACTTCGCACACTACGTTATTGAAACAACACTCGGCTTTGAAAACGCCTTCTTCGGACTCGTCGCAAAAGGGTACAATATACCCGACTTTAGCGAACCCAAAGCGCAACGTCCTTTTGAAATCCCAGAAGAAGCCATGAACACCGAGCCGATTGTAGCACTCTTACAAGCAGATTTCCCGAACACACCGTCCCCTCAAGACGCTAACGCTAATGGGTTATTTCAAGAACACAGCGCGACGCTTCCCGTAAGCATCACAGATGAACAACTTGAGGTGATGCGACAGAAATTAAGAGCACTTTTACAGCAATGGCACGATTTACAACCCGGCGCGTCCATGACCTTGCAATTTATAGCTTAACTGTTCTCCATCAACCGCGCAACGATGTCTTCAACCGCACCCTCCGCACGTTCACGAATCTGATCCGGTGTCAAGCTCTGAATCGGGTGTGGAACAGTCAGCGGCTCCAAATCGCCGTGACCTAATACACGTGCCTGTACCTTACCAGCAGCGAAGAAAACCTCCGTACAGACCGCCACACTCGGCACACCACGCTCCTCTAAAGCACTTCCATCGTGCATACTGCACGATATACACGACCCTCAGTCCGCAAGTCCTTCGATAACAAAATCTGCCTGCTCCGCCAGTTCAACGAGCAGTTCAGTCGGCGCAGGGCGCGAGAAAGTCGGTTTCTTGACATGAATCACTTCCGCAAGATCAAACCGTTCCTGCATCAACTCAGCAATACGATCCAGAAAAATATCGCTACCATTCTTCGTGATGTTCAACAAACCCATCACTTTTCCATCAAGACTATCAAGGCGCGGGGCAAGAAATTTTGCCGATACATCACCTTGAGAAGTCGGGTCAAGTAAAGTCGTATTTGGCATTATAGTACCTCAGTATTCCTTGGCAGGCGAGGTGTCAAACCCCACCTACGCCTTCAGCATCACCCAGACGAACCGGCCCCTTCCATCTGCAGTTGCTGCGACTTCGCCATCGCATCCTCTGCCTCTTGGATCATCCCTTTTCGCTGGTAACAAATAGACAGACTCGTATATGCAAGCGGATCCTTCGGATTAATCTCAATCGCCTTCTGAATCGCTTCAATCGCTTCATCGTAGCGACTCAACCGTTCATAAGCATGTCCCAACCCAAGGAACCCTTCAATATAATTTGGATAGGTATCAATCAATTCTTTGAAAGCGTTGACAGCCGCCTCAAGATCGTTTTCCGCAAAATGGGTGAGTGCAGCGTCATAAAGTTCTGTTTCCGTCAGCATTTCTTACGTCCTTTAAGATAAGAATCTGACAAAATTCTATCAGAAAGAACAGCAAAAGTCAATATATAAAATAGTTAGGAACAGGACGATTTAGTTTTCGACTTTTTAATTCAATTTTGACACCCCAGGCCCGGTAGGTGCGGTTTCTAACCGCACCGAGACTGAAAAGGAAAATCCAAAAATTGAGACAACCCGACAATTTGTTTAAAACTATAGTAAACGTTAGAATTAATGATA
>JAAXHL010000216.1:0-427 GCA_012270865.1 Candidatus Poribacteria bacterium
CCCGCGTCGGTAAGTTGTTAGATCAACTCGAAGAAGATGGTCTTGCGGAGAATACGATTGTCTTTCTTTGGAGCGATCACGGCGAAGGACTCCCGCGCGGAAAACGGTGGCCCTACGATGCCGGTATCCGTATCCCGTTGATTGTCCGCTGGCCCGGCACACTGAGTCCCGATAGTGTCAGTGAGCAACTCGTGAGTTTGATTGACCTTGGACCCACCGTGCTATCGCTCTGTGGTGTACAGGCACCGTCACATCTACAGGGACAACCGTTCCTCGGATCGGAGAAAGTAGAACGCGATTACATTTTCGCGACGCGCGATCGGTACGACGAATCTTATGATATGGTCCGCGCTGTGCGTGATAAACGGTATAAATACATGAAAAATTATTACCCCGAAAAACCGTATCTGCTTTGGATTCCGTATCG
>JAAXHL010000216.1:457-1630 GCA_012270865.1 Candidatus Poribacteria bacterium
CGAAGAACTCTATGATACTGAAAACGATCAGTATGAACTCAACAATTTGGCAGCGGATGCTGGACACCAAGATGTGTTAGAACGGATGCGCGGTGCGTTGGCACAGTGGCAGTCCGAATTTGGCGATATGGGAAACATACCTGAAGAACAGATGGTCGCGACATGGTATCCTGACGGCACACAGCCACAAACGGCGGCTCCGATCTTTATTCCGATTAACGCCGAACATCCCGGCACAGAGGTAGCGCATAGGGTTGGTGAATGGGCAGCTCCGCTTGTTTTACAACTCCACTGCTCCACGCAAGGCGCATCTATTGCCTACACAACAGAGCAAGGAGACGATGCCCATTGGCGGTTGTATACGGATCCGCTGCGTCTACCAAAGGGTGAAACAAGCGTGCGCGCAAAAGCAATTCGCATCGGTTATCGTGAAAGCGAAGAGAGAACGATTCATCTCAAAATTTCATAAGGAGATTATTAAATAATGGCGCAACAGAATAGCCAAGACTATTTCGTTTATGTTGGCACCTATACGGATGGAAACAGCGAAGGGATTTACGTCTATCGCTTAGATGGTGCGACGGGTGCATTGGAATATAGCAGCAAGATCACAGGCGTTGAGAATCCGTCATTTGTAGAGATACACCCGAGCGGACAGTATCTCTATGCTGTCAACGAGCTCAACGAGTTTGAGGGCAAAGCGAGCGGCGCGGTCACGGCGTTTTACATCCATAAAGAGACAGGTGAACTGAGTTATCTCAACCAACGGGCAACCGGTGGTGCTGCCCCGTGTCATCTAAGTGTGGATTCGACAGGGAAATGTCTGCTTGTCGCGAATTACGGTGGTGGAAGCGTTACTGCTTTCCCGATTGCGTCGGATGGCAGGCTCGATGAAGCCTCCGATTTTGTGCAGCATCAGGGATCCAGTGTCAATCCGCAACGACAGATGGAACCGCACGCGCATGCTATTATGATTGATCCGGGTAACCGCTACGCTTTTTCACCCGACCTCGGACTTGATAAGGTGCTCATCTATCAATTAGATGCCAAAAACGGGAAACTCACGCCGAATACACAACCGTGGGCGCGTGTGCAGCCCGGCGCGGGACCCCGGCACTTCGATTTCCATCCGAATGGACGATACGCTTACGTAATTAATGAAATAGATTCTAC
>JAAXHL010000216.1:1693-2455 GCA_012270865.1 Candidatus Poribacteria bacterium
AAATTTTTGTACGGGTCAAATCGTGGACATAACAGCATTGCGATTTGCGCGATTGATGCGGAAACCGGAATGTTAGACCCTATAGGTTATGAATCGACCCAAGGACAGATACCTCGGAACTTCGGTCTGAATCCGGAAGGCACATTCCTTTTTGCAGCCAATCAGACGACGAATACGGTTGTTACGTTCGCTATTGACGCTGAGACGGGTGCGTTGAATGCAACGGGGGACGTAGCAGAGGTGCCGACACCGGTCTGTTTGAAGATGCTGGCGTGTAGTTAGTATGTAAAATATGGGGGCAGGCACAAGACCTGCCCCTTCGCCAATTATCCAACTTTGCCTTTAACTATGGTGCATCCTTAGCGCAACGGAACCCGACATTTGTCGGTCTTCGCATCGCATCGTATTTAAAGCGTGCCCCCACCAAGAACTCTGCTGTTGAAATCTGATCCCAGGCACCGCCGCGCACCACGCGAAACCCGGTAACACTTTCGTAATTATTGACAGTCGCTTCAAGACTCCAATGTCCTGAAAAAGGGTTTTCAGCAGGTGAGTTGGCATAAAAGTTGCTGTCCCACAGATCCAAGCACCACTCGGCGGCATTCCCTGCCATATCGTATAAGCCATACTCGTTCGCCGGGTAGCTGCCAACACGGGTTGTGTGCTCCTGTATGTTGCCATAGTTCGCTTTAGAGGAGTCAATGTCGTCGTTACCCCAGGGATAGTCCTCACTCAGTAATCCACCGCGTGCGGCTTTCTCCC
>JAAXHL010000010.1 GCA_012270865.1 Candidatus Poribacteria bacterium
CAGAGCGTCTACTCGGAATTTTATTTCTGTGATACATATTGGCCCTCGTTTCGGAAAATCGACTTTCTCCGTGCCTTACGTGCTTATAGCGAGCGCAAACGACGATTTGGGAAATAAAACAATAGCAGACAACAAACATTCTTCGTAGCACCACGAATCACTATCCTTGAAAATTTATTATAGTTTTGTTTTAATGCACACAGATAAAGGAGCGAATGCATGCGATTTGGGATCTGTACGGGTTTGGAAAATGTGGATCGGCTTGCGGAAGCCGGATATGATTATATTGAATTAGGGGTAGGCTCGGCGTTAATACCTGAGTCGGACGAATCCGAATTCCAGAAAATCCGTGAGCAGGTGGCGAAAGCCCCTTTAAAACCGGAGTCCTACGCAGGATTTATCCCCGGTGATCTACGCGTGGTAGGTGATACTGTGGATTTCTCACGTTTATCCCGCTATGTGGAGACTGCTTGTCGTAGAGCCAATGAAATCGGCGGCGAAGTGATCGTTTATGGGAGTAGCGGTTCTCGAAACATAGAGGAAGGCTACTCTCGGGAACGGGCACTCTCACAGATTGCTGAATTCCTCGATATGGTAGCAGATCATGCGGAAAATCATAACATGACTATCGTAATTGAACCGATCTGTTTGCGAGAAGGGAACATCCTTCGTACCGTCGCAGATGGTGTCGCGATGGCAAAACGGGTAAATCGGGAAGGCATCAAGGCATTGGCGGACCTTTATCATATCTATCAGGAAGAAGAGCCGATGCAAAATATTATTGATGCTGCGGAGTGGCTGGCGCACGTCCACATCGCGGAACCCGTTAAACGGTCTTATCCGGGAAACGACGATTTCGATTTTACCGACTTCTTTACCGCACTTCAAAAGGCAGGCTACGACGGTCGCGTTTCATGTGAGTGCAAATTTGACAACTTTGATGATAATATTGAGGTAGCTTTAGAAACGATGAAGGCTTACATTTGACAGGTTCCTTGGAGGTGGCGTTTATCCTCACACATGAACAAGGTAGAGTCATTCGAGCGCGGACAGGGTTTTATGACGTTCAGCACGGCGAAACTATTCTCAGGTGTACACTCCGTGGCACCCTGAAACGGAGGCACCGCTCCGAAACTGGACGCAGAATATATGCAGATCCGGTTGCTGTCGGCGACCAAGTTATCTTCACGCAACTTGACGCTGAAGAGGGAGTGGTAGAGGACATTCTGCCTCGCGAGACGAAGTTCTCGCGGCAATACGCAGGAAAGCAAGGCGACATCGAACAGGTTATCGTCGCCAATGC
>JAAXHL010000050.1:0-762 GCA_012270865.1 Candidatus Poribacteria bacterium
AACTACTTTTTATTTTCAGGAGAGCATAGCCATGAGCCAGTTTGAAGCTGAGATAAGGAAGACGAAAAGGTATTTCTCAAGCGCGCGCTTCCGGGAAATAACCCGTCTTTACTCACCCCGCCAGGTGGTGGAGCAGAGAGGAACCATAAGAAGGGATTATTCGATCGCGAAAAACGCGGCGGAGGCGTTCTACAAAAGACTCCGCGAACTTTTCGCCGAGCGAAAGCAAATAACGTCCTTCGGTCCGTATTCGCCCGGCCAGGCCGTCATGATGAAAAGAAAGGGAATAGAAGCCATCTATCTCGGCGGATGGGCCACGTCGGCAAAGGGCTCGATGAACGAGGACCAGGGAGCGGATCTCGCAAGCTACCCGCTAAGCCAGGTGCCGGACGAAGCCGCCCCGATAGTAAGGGCTCTTCTGGCCGCGGACAAGAACCAGAGATACAACCGCTCGAGGATGACGGAGAAAGAAAGGGCTCAGACACCGAAAATTGATTACAGTCCTTTCATAATCGCGGACGCGGACACCGGACACGGGGGCGACGCCCACGTGAGAAACCTCATCCGCAGGTTCGTTGAAGCAGGCGTAACGGGCTATCACATCGAAGACCAGAAACCCGGAACCAAGAAATGCGGTCATCAGGGTGGAAAGGTTCTGGCGTCTTCAGACGAGCAGATAAAAAGACTGAACGCGGCAAGGTTCCAGCTCGATATAATGGAAGTGCCCGGGATAATCGTTTCAAGAACCGACGCCGAAGCGGC
>JAAXHL010000050.1:781-6800 GCA_012270865.1 Candidatus Poribacteria bacterium
ATACCTACGCGGAAGCGGACAAGTGGCTTGAGGAAACCGGCATAGCGTCGTCTATAGACGAAAACGTCGAAAAAATGAAGGGGGATTCACAGGAGCTCGAAACCGCCTTTGATTCCATAGTTACCCATTTCGTCGAGATATGGGAAGAGGAATCCGGGCTGAGCACGTTCGGCGAAACGATAGAAAAACTGATGCAGTTTAACATTGAGCAGGGTCTTGAATTCGACATGACCGTCGATCAGTGGAAGGAGTTTGCCAAAACCGCCTCGACAAAAGAAGCAATGGCAAAAGCCGACTCTCTGGGAATTGACTACACTTGGGACCCAGAAATCTCAAGAACCCCCGAGGGATATCATCAGGTAAAAGGCGGGATCGAGTACGCAATCGCCAAGTCGCTCGCCGTAGCGCCCTTCGCCGACCTGCTCTGGATGGAAACCAAAACGGCGGATCTTGAGGACGCGAGGCAGTTCGCAGAAGCCATTCACGAGGTCTTTCCAAACAAGATGCTGGCCTACAACCTGTCTCCCTCCTTTAACTGGGATACAACGGGAATGACCGACGAGGAAATGAAGAAATTCCCCGAAGAGATAGGAAAGCTCGGCTTTGTGTTTGATTTCATAACCTACGGAGGTCATCAGATCGACGGCATGGCCGCAGAAGAGTTCGCAACGGCGCTTCGGGAAGACGGCATGCTCGCTCTCGCCCGAGTACAGAGGAGGCTAAGGCTCATAGATTCGCCTTACAAAACTCCGCAGACCCATGTCGGGGGGCCCCGCATGGACGGAGCGCTCGTCGCAAGTTCTGGAAGAACCGCGACGACAAAGGCCATGGGCAAGGGTTCCACCCAGTTCCAGCATCTGGTTCAGACGGAGGTTTCAATCAAGCTTCTAGAAGAGTGGCTTGAGTCTTGGACAAGACACTACAAGATCAAGGACACCTTTACCGTTGAACTCAAGCCCCACACCGTGGGAACGTTTGTGCTTGAACTTAACATTCTAAACAGCAGCGGGAAGAAAGTGGCGGACGTGATATTCGAGATACTGCAGGACAGAAAGGGAGAGAAAATACTGACCGTAAGGGATGAGAACAATTTTGATCTCTCGCTTCGCCAGAAACGCCTCGCAACCCTGCTTCACCTGTTCCTGATTCACCGCTACAAAACGGATTTCGTACACTACGTAAGCCCCACGGAAGATAATCTCATGCAAACCCAGGGAATGATGAGACTCGGGATTTACGAATCGGTTAACACCGAAGTCGGCCACATAATAGTAACCAAGGTGAACGTCGATTACGTAAAAGAACTGCTGAACCCCAACCGAAGGGAACTGAAAAAGCTTATAGCGAAAAAAACCAGTCCCCGGAAAAAGAAATAGGAAATTCTTAAAACGAGAAGGATTTCCTTTCGCGCATGCCCGAGGCGAGAAGCGCTGCTTTTCGCCTCGGGCGCAACCACTTTCCTGACTTTGTCGGTTTAGAGTTGTAACGTACTGAAATCACACGACTGGAAGTCGTTGGAACCTCTACAGGATATCCGAATTGGTGCTGTTTTTACTGCCTTCAGCATAACCGTGCGCTTGAAGACTCAAAGGTCAAATCATCATGACTGGACGCTGACAAGCCCGGTCCCACAACAAGAACGGAACATCACGGAAATATAGAATTCCACTGGAACGGGAAACGTCGATCGTCAGCTAGAGAGGCGGCAAGAATACAGTCGTTTCCCCTGGAGATGCTTAATCAGTAAATAATATTCTCTTTTTAAGTCTTTTTTTTAGGTATTACAATCGGTCGGGCTAATCCTGGCTTCGCCATAATATAATGGTCACCTTTTTGACGGTCAAAAGAACAACCCTGCTCTTCGCAAATACGAACCAGCTCTTTCCATTTTAACAGAGCGCACGAGCAGAATTGCCTAGCTGTTGTGCAGCCATATAAGCGGGAATTGTACCTTCAATAAAGGAACTACCTTTACTATGATTGAGAGAAAAGTGGAACTTCAGTGCTTCCATTTCTGGTAACAACCTCTGAATTTGAATAGAGTTAGACCCCGGCAACGTTTCTTCACCTTCACCGAGAGAAACCTCCTCAAACCCTACTTCCTTCAGTGCCGCATCAAGAACATCTCGTTCAATACAAGATTCGAACCAAAGCTGAACTGCTTCTCGCAGGGCTTCCAAGGCCCCTTTTTTTGTTCTAGCTTGAGTTCTAACATCAATACTTGGACACCAAGCTAACCACGCACGGCCATCCCTACGAAACCATGAATTAAGCCTCACGTTGTAGGTAATTATTTCTGTGTCGTTTTTCATTCCCCACCTAACCAAACGGACAAGACTTTAAACCTGTTCTCGAAGTCCACTTGGGACATATTAGGAATTTCTGTAAAATGCCCTTCTCGCTCATAGCCAAATCAATCTGCCAGCTTGCTGGCAGGTTGTAATGATTATATTTAGGGATCAATATAACCATTTTATGCAAAGATAACGTCTTAAAATCTTTCGCAAATTATTTAACGGCGTTATTTCCTACATTCTTTGTAGTAATCGATACCGAAAACTGTATTCTAATCTGTTCAGAATAGAGGCAAGGTCTCAACACGCCTCCTGAAAAAATATGGAACCGAGAGTAATGCGATGCCAGTTAACGTCAAAAAAACGGTAAGAAGAATAGACAGGGCCCTTAAGAGAGGGAACTGGGATGCCGTGAGAAGCATAACCCAGTCCATGCATCCCTCCGAGATAGCTTCCCTTATACAGGCTTCCCCGCAGGAAAAAAAGCATCTCATACTTGAGGCTCTGGACACGGAAGTAGCCTCCGAGGTCTACTTCCAGCTAAACCCCGAGGAACGCATAAGCATAATGAAGCTCATGCGGGAGGTCTCCATCACCGCGATGGCCGAAGAAATGGAATCGGACGATGCCGCCGACTTCCTGGGAGAACTGCCGGAAGATCTGGCGAAGAAGGTTCTCGAGACCATGGATCCGGAAGAACGCGAGGAGGTGACGCCCCTTCTCAAATACCCGGAAGATTCCGCGGGCGGAATCATGCAGACCGAGATTTTAAAAAGTCCGCACGACGCCACCTCGAGAGAAACCGTTGAGCTGATAAGAAAAATCGAAGAGGAAGATGAAGAAGACGTTGAGGACCTGCACATGGTCTACGTTGTGAACGAAACGGGAAGGCTTGTCGGAAGAGTGTTTCCGCTAAAGCTCTCAACTGCGGCGCCGGATTCTCCCCTCTGGACGATAATGGACCCCGTTGAGGTAACGCTCGCTCCGAACATGGATCAGGAGGAAGTGGCCAAGATCTTCAGGAAATACGATGAAATGTCGCTTCCCGTGGTAGACGATTCCGGAGTGCTGCTCGGCAGGATAACCGCAGACGACATACTGGACGTCATATCCGAAGAAGCGGGAGAAGACATATACAAACTCGGCGGCATAACCGGCGAAGGACTCCACCCCATACACACGTCCATATACGACAGCGTGAGACTGAGAGCGCCTTGGATAATGCTCGCTCTCGTGGGTGAACTCCTGGTGGCGTTTATAATAATGCGGAAGTTTCAGACCACGCTTGAGAATTTCATCATACTCGCCGCGCTGCTTCCCCTGGTCATGGCCACGGGAGGAAATATCGGAGTTCAGACGAACACTATCACCGTCAGGGTTATAGCTACAGGCGATTTTGTCATAAACAAGATAAAAGACCTTCTTCTGGCGGAACTCAAAGTCGGACTGGCTCTTGGAATCATAAGCGGCATTCTGGGTTCCCTTATCGGAATTCTGCTAAACACCGCGGAGACCGATTTTGTAAGACTGTTTCTGGTAATATTCGCAGGGATTGTCGGAGCCACGCTTACAACTTCTTTTCTGGGTGTTGCGGGCCCTCTCGTTCTTAACAAGCTTAAGATGGACCCGGCGGTTTCGTCAGGACCGTTTCTGGTTACGTTCAACGATATATTCGGCACTGCCTTCTATCTTTTTTTAGGTGCCGCGCTGCTTTGAGATCTTAAATTTGCGAAATGCTTGAAACGTTATCAACGCTTTCAAGCGAAAAAGCCTAGGAAAGATTATTGCTTGTTCCAACTGGTTTTGAAATCTAATTCTCTTATAAGCTGAAAACTGTCAATGCAACGTATATCAAACTTTTCACAAACATCAGGTATTTTTGCTCCGGCACCTTTTTTCGATTTCTTCGAAACTTCCGTTGTCACTACACAACGATTTTCAGGATCTCTGAGTGCATAAGACAATAAAAAAGGATCGTTTCCCATTCTCTTTATTTCATCATCAGTGGGATTTGGTAAGTAGCCTCCGTAAGTGATTCTTGAAACCAAGTCCGGTTCGGCACTTTCCTTAAGCAACAAAGTCTTTTTGACCTCTGCACGTTTCGCCCAAGTAACCAGTTCATCCTTTTTACCCTTTTGTCCATAGAGTTCTCTATAGATTTCAATCGGAATTTTGATGTTCCCACTCCGGCCATGATAAATAAGCCAGTCCCAGAACTCTGGGACACGATCTATAGGGTAATAGTAGTTTTTGGCATCGATAAGTGTGTTAGCATCCAATAAATACAACACTATAGAGTCCTTCATGCGGTACTAGATATTTCAAATAGCGGGTGAACTTTAAGCGGGTGTATGTCCAATAACATAGCGGCCTTCGTAGTGGTAAGAATTTTGGAATACGTCAGTCGTTTTACCAACGGAAGCAAGGTGCCAAGTCTGTATCTGTTCACAACTTGGGGATCTATTTTAATATTTTTGTTTTTTTCTTTTCTGCGTTGTTCATTTCTAAGCCATTGTTTTCTGTAAAAATCCCTTAGACGAGTCCATAAACTGTTTTCTATATCGCCTCGCAGATATAGGCGATATGCAATATGGGTACTGCTAACTTTTCTCGACAAAGCATGGTTCGTAATATCATTTTTAATCTGTTCAAATTCAGAACCAGAAAGCTTGAAAGCTTCAAACTCCTCTTCAGGGAGCAAAAATCTGCTTGCTACATCATTGCAGAATTTTTCCGTTTCTTCTACACCGCTAGTATATGAACCACTAATACCGGTTTGCCCCAGCACAAGATGGGTAATTTCATGCAATAAGGTAAAAGACCATGCAGCATGATTGTCCTGATCATTGATTACTATAAAAGGCGCTATTTCATCAGATAATGTAAATCCTCTGAAAACATTTAGGCCAATATTGGTATGATAGGATCCGAGATGACCTTTAAGCAAAACAAAGATCCCCGAGCTTTCTGCTCGCTGACGTAAGAACCTGAAGGCTTGTCTATGATCAACCTGCTTCCGGTATTCATCAAGATTGATATCTACGATTTCTCGAACCGTCTCTAATACTTTTGCCACACCATGGGCTACGGTATTTTTGCCTATAAAAGCAAGAGGAATTGTTTCATCTTCTTCCATCAAAGATTCCTTCAATATGCTTTGTCTTGCCTTTATCTCTTGAATAAGTACATCCGCATAAAAATTTTCCTCAGTCATGAATTCAAGATCGGTGATAGTACGAAAATCCTGTCCGCGATCTCCTTTCCTTGGTGGTTTCTCCAGATAAAACGTCAGAAGTGGTTGACGATAGACCTTGGACATTCTGAATAACATGCTTTCAGAAGGGTTTTTTGTGCCGTTTTCATAAGCCAGAAGTTTGTCAGCGGCACGGGCGGTTCTTCCATCCCTGATTCCTAGCTTCCGTGCCGCGATTTCAACAGATAATCCAGTGGTTTTCCTGGCCCAAGATAATATTTCGTGATTAATTTTCGGCATTTTGCACTGACTCAATAACCTGATTATTACATAAAAACCTGGAACCCCGCAAACATAGGAAACTTCATTAAGTTCCAACAAGTTCCAACCGGTTTTCGGCCAGAATTAACTGAAATGCGCGCCCGAGAGGATTTGAACCTCTGACCTACGGATTAGAAGTCCGTTGCTCTATCCTGCTGAGCTACGGGCGCGGAAAAACCCGAACATGCGTCGAATCGCGAAAAAATGGTCG
>JAAXHL010000155.1 GCA_012270865.1 Candidatus Poribacteria bacterium
CGGTTCGGTCAAGTCGGCTTGGTATTTGTTATCCATCTCCGTAGAGCCGTTCTCCATTCCATTCCGAACTCGTTTTTTGGTATTATCGTGATTCATTATTCCTTGCGGTTCGGTCAGGTTGCCTTGATATTTGCTATCGACTTCCTTACGATTCGGTCAAGACAGAGGGTCTCCATTCTTGTGAGCAATTCCTATTGGTACCAGTGTGCTTGTGCTTGAAAAAATCTGGCGTAGAGTCCATCTCTGGCAAGTAATGCCTCATGTGTCCCGTCTTCAACAATATGTCCCTCATCTAATACCAAGATACGGTCGGCGAGACGCGCGGAGCCGATGCGGTGTGAAATCAAGAATGTCATCCGTCCAACAGCAAGTTCAACGAAACGTTGATAGAGTTCGACTTCGGCTTGTGGGTCCAAGGCGGCAGTCGGTTCGTCAAGGACGAGGATTTGTGGGTTTCTAACTAAAGCCCGTGCAAGTGCCACTTTCTGCCATTCGCCACCAGAGAGTTCCGCGCCTTCACCATCTTCACCGAGTGAAGGGTCAAGGAAGGTATCCAAGCCGCGCGGCAGCGTCTGAAAACGCTCTTCAAGACCAACAGCATTGATAACGCGCCAGAGCGCGTCGTCATCAATATGGAGGTTCGGGGGCCCTGGCACCAATTCCTCACGCACAGGTCGGCGAAATCGTGCGAAGTCTTGGAAAACAGCAGCACAGTTCAGTGCCATCTGTTCTGGGGCAATTGCGGCTATATTTTTCGCGTCATATCGGATTGTTCCAGCATCGGGCTTATATAATCCGAGCAATAGTTTAATAAGCGTTGATTTTCCGGCACCGTTAACCCCCACGATACTAACGACCTCTCCGGGCCGCACGTGAAAGTTTATGTCTTGTAACACATCGTCAGTCGCACCCGGGTATTGAAAACGTAGATTGCTGACCTCTATGCCGTGCTGTAGGGGTTGCGGGAACGTCTCTGTGCCTGACTGTGTGCGCGCCGTTTTTCCGCGCTCCAAAAGGAGATGCAAATCACGAAGCAACGGGACATCTTCAAGGATTTTTTGTATTTGTCTAAGCAATCCCTCGAGATCTCCTTGGAAGAATGCAGCCGCGCCGGTGAGAATCACATAATCGCCGAGCGTGAGATTGCCCTCCACAATACGCGCAGCGAGTATACCGATCGCTATTGCATAAGCGATCATTTCGGCGATAGTTGTGCCGATGGAGGCTCTCGCTTCCGTCCAAATCTTTTCCAGCGATTCTTCCTTCCATTTTTGGTGGTTCGTTCGCCAGCGTCCGAAAAGGTGATTGAAAAGCCCATAAAGTCGCACTTCCTGTCCAGAGGAAGTGCCGAGCAATAAGCTCAGCATATAATCCATCATACGCCGGATGGGTGTCGCCGCGTAATCGTGGCTGTACCTGCTTTCGGCTGCCCTAATTTTAAGCCAAGCGGAGGGGAGCGCGGGTAACACGACTACGAGGACCAACAGTGGATCCGCTATCCATAGGAGTATCCCGTACCCTACCAACGTCACACAGAGTTGCCCAATCTCCGTTATAAATCGTAGTAGGTTCGTGAGTCGATGCCCGAGCGCTTGTCGCGCCCGTTGTATCAAATCGTAGGTCTGTGGCTGATCAAAAACGGAGAAGTCGATATGCGTTGTCGCCTCAAGTAAGGCACCCTGCTGGTGGAGTCCGATGAGGTTTTTCATCTTCCATTGCAGGTATCCATCACAAGTCCCTGCTATATTTCTCAGCATTGCCAAAAGCCCGAGTGCTACCACCCACGGTGCTGCGGTTTCTAAACGCAAATCCGCTTCCTGATCCAGAAAAGCAGCGATGAGATTCACGAGTTCCCGGCTTGCCCAGAGAATGCCTATCGGAATAAACCCGTGTGTGAGTGTCAAGAGTGCTTGTGCGATTGCACCGAATCGACTGGCGTGCCAAGCGACAAAGAAAAAACGGCGCAGCGTCTTTAGCGCGGACGGACGCGATTCTGATGCTGTGGTGCGGGAATGTGTGTTGTTGGTATCCATTTCTTCGCTCCAATAAAAATAGCCTACAGGATTCGTTTAATCCGAAGGCTTTGAAAAAAATCAATTAAAATTGGAGAATATGGCGTAAATTGTGTGAATAAGATTCTATAATATTTTTGGGATTAGGTTACGCAATTTGTGCTTCAAGCTCAGGACATGGGAGTATTCCTACGCTTATTCTTCGGCAAGCGAGATGTGCAATATCCCACGATCTTTGATGGCACTATAGAGTTTATCGTTAATGACGGCGAGCGCAACGGTTTCACCGAGGACTTCTGAAGAAATTTGCTTCCATTGATTACGAGTACCCAAGCGATAGGTTCCGATACTGCTAACACCATAGATTGTGCTCCCATCGACAGCAAATCTGTCTATGAGAGGACGCGTACCCGAACTATCGGTTAGCACGCGCCAGTGTTCACCGGTTTCTGAACTTAAGACACCTCCATCAGTTGCGACATAAACTGTTGAACCGACAAAGGTTATCTCCTTGAAACAGGCAAAGTGAAGCGGTAAGCTCGGCGTAACATCTCTCCAACTATTTCCCCCATCAAGCGACTGAAATAGTTTACCGTCTCGTTTCCCGACGTAGATGGTTTCTCTTGAGACCGCTAATTTGAGATCCTTGCTGTCGTCGTCATAAGACACTTGGCTCATGTCTGTTAATCCTGTGTTTGTCCATTCCAGATCACTAAGCCTCCTCTTAAAAAGCGTCCGTCCGTATTCAGCATAGAGCACATCGTTACAGACTTCGACTGTTGTGGCTTTCTCGTCACAGGCTTCGACTGTTGTCGTTTCCTCGTCCTTTCTAAGTACAGGAGGTGGAATGATTGATACGATTGATGAGTGTTCTTTTTCAGAACCATTAGATAAGTAGGGATCTTTCGCTTCCTTGCTACCTGTCCGTAACTGACGGAGTAATGCTTCATCAAAAGTGGGTATGCTTTGAACGGGACTGAGTATATCCCCGTCTGTAGATAAACCGAAAATTTGCAGTAAGTTGTCGCCTATATCTACATGTGAAACAAAATAAAGATTATCGGCATCAACTATCAATTTTGAAAAAACAAAGGAGTGGGAGATACGCGCGCGCTCCGGCTTTGATGACTGATTCGTAATTGTAGTCACCTTCCCAGTAAACCTCTCGGTAATTGCGATCTTTTTCCAAGACACACCTTCGTCAGTTGATTGATACACCGCATAGCCGGTATGCGCGTATAACCTGTCGTTGAACACAACCAAATCCTTTAGCCTTGTTCCGATCATCCCATCTATCAGTAGACCCCACGATTTCCCGCCATCAGTTGTGCGATGCACGCCGAAGGAATCAACTTCGTAAAATGTCATCTCGTTTACAGCCACAACTGGCAGACTATTAATCATAAACATATCCGTATCCCCTGGAAGTTCCGTCCAGGTTTGTCCGTTATCTGTTGAACGATAGCGTTGGTCGGCAGTTGTCGCTAAAAGCACTTCACCAACAGCCACAATCATCATGCCAGAAGGTATGTATCGATCGTAAGATTTATAACTGGCTGATATTTCTCAGAAGTTATTG
>JAAXHL010000086.1:0-416 GCA_012270865.1 Candidatus Poribacteria bacterium
TATTCCCGAAGGGTACGATCAACTATCTCTTTTCTTTTGTCGAGATAATTTTTTATGTCAAAACTCATTTACTGTTTTTCGTCGTCAAAATCTTCAAGATCGAGAGTACCGTCATTTTTTTCCACTATAAGACTTATTTTCTTTTTTACGCTTTCAAGGTTCAGGTAGCATTCCTTTATAAGGCTTGCCCCCCGTTCGAACTTTTCAATGGATTCGTCAAGAGGCAGCTTCCCCGCTTCAAGCGTATCCACAATTTTCTTTATTTCATCAAGCAGGCTTTCAAAGGATTTTATCTCGGAACTCATTTTCTCTTTACCTCTACACTTCAATTAACTCTTTTTCGGTTTCCCCAAGAACATCCGGGCTTGTGGAAAGCGGGTTCACGTCAAGAATGGATATAATATCTCCCGCTTCAA
>JAAXHL010000086.1:475-2284 GCA_012270865.1 Candidatus Poribacteria bacterium
CTGACTTTGAAATCTATTCTCACCAGGCGGCAGGCAAGAACATTCACGTGGTCGCTGGTTGTAAGGGATATGAGAGTATCGATGGAAGAAATCTCCGTTTTCTCAAGTCCGTCCACGGTCAGACTGTTTCCTTCAACCGCCTGTAATCCCTCTGACTTGGAAAGCTCCACAAGTCTTCTGTTCGTATCTATCAGGCAAACTTCCTTACCAGTTTTTTCGAGCAGTCTCGCAAGCAGTCTCGCAAGATTGTTGGCTCCCACTACCACTATCTTGTTTCTTTTATCGTTAACCCCGAGCACCCTTGAGACCAATCCCCCCGCGCCTCCCTGGAGCATGACCGAAATTGCTATCGTAAGAAATACGAGTCCCTGGACGGTGTTGCCCCCTTCAATTTCATGTTGGTGGAGTTCCAGAGCGATAATGGAAGCTATTGACGCGGCAATTATTCCTCTTGGAGATACGAACGAAAGAAACATCTTCTCCCTTATTGAAAGACCGGAACGCAGGCAAAGAAGAAATATTTCCACCGGACGTACGATAAAAAGCAGACACAGCACAATCAAGGGGCCGTAGATGCCCAGATCTTTTATGTAGTCAAGTTCCAGACTTGCCGCGAGAAAAATGAAGAGCAGCGAGATGACGAGAATTGTAAGCTTCCCCTTGAATTTCTTCATCTCCTCTTCCTCCGGAATATTCAGGTTTCCGACTATGGCTCCAGAAACAATGGCCGTAACAAGCCCGGCGTCAAGAGCCAGCATCTCGGCAAGCCCGTAGATGGCAAGCGCGGAGGCAAGTATGAAAAGGTCTACGTAATCCTCCATGTAGATATAGAATCTCTTAACCGCGAAAATTGCCGCGTAGCCGCCCAGAAAACCTAAAACCCCTCCTACTACGAATTTGTAAGCGACAAGAAGCACTGCCTGGCCTATGTCCGTTATATGGCCTCCAAGTCCGAGGACTAAGCCGGATGCGGTGTGACTGCGTTCGATGAGAATTACCTCAACCACAAAAATGGCTATCAAAGCTCCGATAGGGTCAATCAGGACTCCTTCGTACTCAAGTATGTGCTTCAGCTTGGGTTTGACTTTGAATCTTCTGAGCAGGGGCTGAACGACTGTCGGACCTGTTACTATGACCAAAGAACCGTAAACAAAGGCCATTTCCCAGGAAAGACCGCCCACAAAGTACGCGAAAACAGCTCCGCCTACCATCGTAATCAGCGCGCCCACGGTTATCAGTAGCAGTATTGTGTTCCCGTGGCTAAGCACTTCTTCTTTGTTCAGGTTAAGTCCCGCTTCAAAAAGAACTATAGCTACGCAGAGCTTTATTATTACTTCAAGTCCTTCTCCAAATTCCGATGGATGAACCAGAGATAAAAATTCCGGTCCTACGAGAACCCCGAAAATGAGGAAAAACACGATATTTGGAAACCCTGTCCTGATGGAGAGCATCTGACCGATTACTCCCAGCACCAAGGCAAGGGACACCATAACAAGCAAAGAGACATCCAACCTTTTTAGGAAGTGGGGGTTCTAAAAAGAACCCATATCATTCAATTATAACCCGAGCGAGCTCAAAAATGAAACATGAATCACCCGTATGGCGCTGTTGTATTAACGGGTGAAACAGACAACTTCTCGGATTTCTTTTTAAGAAAATTGAAAATTTTCAAGGAAGAACGATCCGTATTCCAGGGTCCTCTTCCATACCGCGCAACACGGAGAAAACGGATATGAAAAAATAAAAGGGTATTTCCTGAGACTAACGTCTGCCAGTTAAAAACGGAGTGTGAGATATAGAAGGGTAGAA
>JAAXHL010000086.1:2306-3290 GCA_012270865.1 Candidatus Poribacteria bacterium
AATTGTAATTAAAACCTTGATTATGTCAAGCAAAGTAGCATCTGTAGATACTTGGTTTGATCCATCTCCATCTCCTCCTTCTCCAGAGGAGATAAATCTAGTCAAGCTCTCTTTACCCAAACCGGACATATAACTTACTCTCTACAGCAAAGTAGCATCTTATTTTCCAGATTATCTAAGGCCCAATATACTTAAGTCATTCATTTTCTCAGCCATTTCTCTGTTGACTCGCCGATTGAAAATCCGCAGGAAGACAGTATTTTTCTGTAGCTTAAATTATCAGGTGGCGCCCGTTTTTCATTCGGCAAGGAAAGTATGATAAACAAGCTTTGGATTGTTTTTCTGCTTCTAATCTATTCAGGCATTGTTCCTTTTTCCGCGGCGGCAAAGACCGTCACCGTATCCGCAAGCGGGGACAGCGGACTAACACCTTCCGTGCCGCCATTGATAAAGCGAACGAGGATACGCTTGTTGATGGCATTAAATTTCAGCTAGGGCTCAGCCCCGTTGAACTTAAAACTCCCGTAATCTACACGGGTACTCAAGCCTTGTGATTGATGGCGCTGGCGCCACGGTTTCGCAGAAGGGCTCTAATGACTTGCTAATTGCGGACGGCGGCGGGGACTTGCATCTTTTCAATATCTCTTTCGCAAAAGCTCTTAGGACCGGGATTATTGTTAACGTACCGGCGAGCAACATCGGAGAGAAAAAACTGTCGGAGGAAATAACGCTTACCGTTGTTCCCGAATTAACCCCCGGCGTCCGTTAAGTCATGCCTCCCGTTAATTTTGGTAGGGGTGGGAGGGTTTGAGCCGCCTGTTCAGATGCCGCTTAGACGCCATCCACGACACCCTTATCGCATACCTGCGCCCCCATTGCTTTGTTCGCTTCTTTAGTGCCTCTGCGTTTTTACGTGTCAGCTCTTGGTACTCCCGACGCTCCCTGTTACCACGCTCAACGGCGGCTTCAAGCTCTGGATTAGGC
>JAAXHL010000105.1 GCA_012270865.1 Candidatus Poribacteria bacterium
GTGCGTCCGTCTTGAACACCCCATCCAGTGTCAAGGAGTTGTAAATCCAAGCCGCGCGTGAGTCCGTCTAAAACGGTATCTATGTTTTCCATGACCCCTTGAATTTTGAGCAGGTTCTGTTGACAGAGTGCTTCAGGCAAGCCGGTTGTGCCAGAGACCTGTTGGATGTAATCTGTTGGGGATTGCTCGGTTCCGTCAAGTGGCAGCGTCGCCGTTGAGAAAAGGCGCGCTGCCTCCTTGCAGATGGAGATTAATTCGGCGATGGGACGTTGTGCGAGCGCCTCTTTCTGGAGTGCGATGTCAACGAGGTCCTTCGCTATCAAGCCACGATTGGCTTGACTCACCTCGACCAACGGTTCGCCTGTTTTGATGTGCGACACGCGGACGGTGTTCAGGCTTCTATAAGAACGTCCGGCGCGTAGAATTGGGATGTGTATCATTTTAATAGTTGTCGGCTGTCGGTTGTCAGTAGTCGGTTAAAGAGAGTGATTCGTGGGGAGCAGAATGCTTTTTCTCCCCACAAGTGTCCTAACTGAAAACCGATAACTGACAACTGTTAACTTCTTCACCATGTAATCTTGGCTACCCATCCGGAGGCGGCATCGCAGTAGAGGAAATTGTCCTCGTAGAGGGATAAACCGTGCGGTTCAGGACAGTCTTCAGGGACCTCAATCACATCAAGCGGCGTGCCGTCTTCAAGGTCGAGTTTGACGATGACCCTGTCAGAGGTATGCGTTGACCAGAGTCCATCTTCAACGCGAACCATGCCGTGTCCGCGTCCATGCGGTAACGGGAGTGTCTTTTGTATAGACCAATCCGAAATTCTGACTTTATGTGTGACCTGATCCTTGAGCGTTTGGACCCAGAGATGCCCTTCATCGTAATGGTCGTATTCTATACCGTGTGTGCCGCCGCCATCGGGTATCGGATAGCGTCCGAGGGTTTCACCGGTGGCTGGATCGACTTGGAAAACCTCACCTGTCCCGGCATCTGTATCTCGGACGGGACGCCAACGTTCCCCAGAACCGTTTGCGGCTAACCAGAGTGCGCCGTCTCCATACGTCATCCCGCTTGTGTTGGAGGATTCGCTCGGAATGTCACGGATGAGTTTCGGCACGGTATAATCTGGGTCTGATGTGATTTCAACTAAGGCGACTCTATCGGTAATCTGGTCAACGATCCATAAACCGTCGTCGGTAACTTGCAAACCGTTTGGCACGGCATAGGGTGAACGGAAGACTTTTTCGATTTTCGTTATCATACTTAGACTCCTTTTTGGTGTTTATCTACTTGTGCTAAAGAAGACTTTAGCAACGTTAAATATCCGAGTATGCGCTCTGCAGGAACATGAGAATCGCTATGAAAGAATTTCTTTTCAGCAAAAAACGGGGCATGAAAAAATTTTCGTCAATTCTGTCGGATCCTTCTCATGTACTCGTCGTGCTTGCCTGCCCAAAACCAGACGAAGGTGTTATTTTCTCTACGTGCTACTGCCCGATAGCCTTTACAGATTCTAATAGACCAATGATCTCCAACTTTTTTAAAATGGAGTGAAGGATGTCTTGGATTTTGCCGTAGCAACCCAAATTTCTGAGGGACCCGTCTCTGAACATCTTGCGGGAGTTTCGCGCAGAACCTCCAAAAATCAGCATTCAGAATGTGTTCCATATTAATTCGGGTTTGCTCCTACGGGTGCCTGCCAATTCGCGATTGTTTATGTTTTATGTAACGTGAGTAGGGGTTTCAGACTCATGAAACTATTCTTTTAACAGTTCCTGAAGTTTTTCTATTTCATAATACCTGCCCTCTCGAAAATTCTTAAGGGCTTTTTCAGAGAGAT
>JAAXHL010000059.1 GCA_012270865.1 Candidatus Poribacteria bacterium
GCGCCGTCTAGGAAGACTATCCTTTTTTCCGCAAGAGCATTGAGCCGCGCCGAGACTTTCGCACTGTTATCTTCCCTATTCATTCTCGCTCACCTTGTCTAGAGGCCTTATATTCTTCTTTCCCCGCCGGCAAACGCCGCTTTGCGGGAACAAAGAAAAACACGGAGTCTACCATCTGTTTCTGAGTTCTCTTAACTTTATGAAAACCGCCATCGGATCATCTTCCAAAGACGGGTCGTCTTCCCTGAGCGCGTCCAGAAGGACCGGGTCACTTGTTCTCATAAAGGGATTATAAGTTCTTTCTTCCCCAAGGGTTGAGCGGGGAAACTTGTCCTCGGGAATTTCCTCAAGCTTTTTCTTCGCGTTTTCGTTCTCCGGGGTAAGTTCAAGAGCAAACCTGAGGTTGGTTTCCGCATAGTCATGGCCGCAAAACATCTTGAGTCCGTCTGGAAGACGGGAAAGCTTGAAGGCAAAGGTCTCGTACAGATCTTCGACTTTACCCCTGAACTTTACGTTTCCGCATCCTGAGACAAATACCGTATCTCCAAGAAAAATGTTATCCCCGATTATAAGGGATACGTGTTCCGGGCAGTGTCCCGGAGTATGTATCACCTGAAGCCGCTGATTTCCGAAGTCTATCTCGTCTCCCTCCTCTATGCCTTCGCTTCTCGGGGAGACATAGTCGAGAGCAGTCGGATGAATAAGTATCTTCGAGGACAGAAAAACCTTGGTTATGGGATTGTTTCCGTAAATGTGGTCGGGATGAGCGTGGGTATTTACGACATATTTAACCCTGTAATCCCTCTTCCTTACGATTCTAAGAAGAGCGACCGGATCAAGCGGGTCTATTACCACGCATTGCCCAGTTTCCTCACACGCCACCAGGTAATTGTAATTGCTGTCGCTTTCGCTGACCTTAAAGCCGTGTATAGAGAATCCGTCCTCACTGAGTACGTTCATCCGAGCCCCCTTTTTTGCGTGAAAGTGTACCTGAAAGCCTAATTGCGAATAAAAAACCGCAGACGCACACTATGGACGAGCCGAGAAAAGGCACCCCTGACACCCACCGCGCGAGTCGCGGGATTTCTTTGACATCAAAAGCTGTTAGGGTAGTTTTTACTCCCGATTGACCTTTTGGAGACGTTATGGGTTTCGTAGAATCTCTTAAATGCAAGGAATGCAGCGAGCTTTATCCCAAGGAACCTAAGCATGTCTGTGAGACGTGTTTCGGCCCTCTTGAAGCCGTATACAACTACGACGAGATAAAAAAACATGTCTCAAGAGAAAAAATAACTTCTCGTCCGCAAAACATATGGAGATATAAGGAGCTTCTTCCCATTGATTCCGAGCCCACTCTCGGAACCCAGGTGGGATACACTCCGCTTGTGCGGGCTAGAAATCTGGCCGAAGTGCTCGGGGTTTCGGAAATCTACGTGAAAAATGACGCGGTCTGCTACCCCACACTTTCTTTTAAGGACAGGGTGGTATCCGTAGCTCTTTCAAAAGCGAGGGAGTTTGGATTCGATACGACCGGATGCGCGTCTACCGGGAACCTGGCAAACTCCGTGTCCTCGATCTCTGCTGCCGGAAACCTAAAAAGCTTCATACTTATTCCCCACGACCTTGAACAGTCGAAAATACTCAACACGATAGTCTACGGAGCGAATCTTATAGCAGTGGAAGGCACTTACGACGACGTGAACAGGCTCTGCAGCGAGATCGCCAACAAATACAACTGGGCTTTTGTGAACGTAAACATGAGGCCTTATTATTCCGAAGGTTCCAAGTCATA